>CALWAU010000021.1 GCA_944375795.1 uncultured Clostridia bacterium
TTTTCTCGGTGCGGGTCGGGGCGAAATGCAAATCAGGCTCAGCCTGAATTGAACGGTCTTATCGATGGGGAGGTCCGCGGGGAAAAATTAAACGCGTACATGCCCCGTGGTATTTTCGATAGTCAAAACCTTGGGTATCCCATATAAGAACGTATAAATGCGCGGGGGCTCCGAAAAACCGGATTTCGGAGCCCCCCCCGTGTCACCATATTCGGCGGGCTCGAACATTCATCGCGTACATGTATGACTGTTTTTGTTTTCCGGGTGGGGGTATTCTCTTTAAGGCAGACGATTTTTTCTGAAAATCAAATTTATGGACAGAATAAAATTTAGGAATTTTTGTAATTTTTATGCGATAATTCCTTGACATTTGTTGCGGGAAGTTGTAGAATAATAACGTAAAGGATCGAAATGTCGCGAAGAAGCCGCTCCCCGGCAAGGCGACATTCGTTTTCGGCCGTGGCCGGAAGTTTATAGACCGACGAAGATAACTGCCGTGTGGCAGAAGAAAATTTTCATATACAATTCGGCGAAGGGATATCCCTTCATGCGTTGTTACAGACAACGCATGAAAAACTCTTTTCCGGCTTTTGTCGCGCGGAGACGCGGCAGGGGTGCGGGCGTTGTGTGTGAAGAAAATCGGAAACGGAAGTCGGGGTATAAATATGGATAAAATTGCGGCGAAAACGGAAAGAAAGAGAAACGGAGCGGACAACGTGATTTTGGCGGAGGCCTACCCCGAGTTGCAGACGCTGACCAAGAGGGAAAGGGAATTGTTCTGGCTGCTTTTGGAGGGCTACGAAACGCAGAAGCTGTGCGAGGCGCTGGGCCTTGCGCGCAACACGGTGTGCGCCTATATCAGCGGGCTTTACAGAAAATGCGGCACGTACAGCCGCAGCAGCCTGCGGGCAAAATACAGGCAGCTGTACTATCAGCGCCGCGCCCATTGTCCGTGATTTTCGGGGGGAACGAAAAGGGTGGGGGCAGGGATTTGACTGACGTAAAAGGCGGGTGCAAAAACCCGAAAACAAAATAATAAGGAGACATTTTTATGACGGCAAGGAAGAAAAAGCGCAATGCGTTCACGTTAGTGGAACTGTTGGTCGTTATCGCGATTCTGGCGATTCTGGCCACGGTGTCGGTGATCGGCTACACGGCGTTTGTCAACCGCGCCAACGAATCCAATGCCCTTTCCGAAATGACCCAGGCGCGCGACCTTATCCGCGCGGAGCTTATGGACGGCGAGGTGCATACATATGATGATAAGAATACGCCGGCCGACGAGTCTGATGACGTAAGTCTTCAATTGACCGATGACGCTTTGGTTATTCGGAATGTAACGGATTTAGGAACTGTTTTGACCGACCTTACGCAATTGAAGGGTACGTTTACGCTTAATAAGGCTGAACAAGCAAATGAAGACGGTACCACCGATGTGGTTAGCATAACCTATAAGCTGGAAAGCGGCGAAGCCACGGCGACGTGGACGATTGAGACGGATACAATTACAACCAACTCCTAAAAACAAAAACAAGCGCGCGGGGGAACCCTGAATAAAAACGACAGGGTTTCCTTTGCGCGCGATATGCGTTATAGCGGATTATATAGCGGTTATAGCGCAAATGCTAAGGGATTTCCCGACGGCGAGTGATTTCGGGGGATAAAAAGCAAAGTTCGGAAAAAAGCGGCGGAAGCCGTAAAAACAAAGGGGAAGTAAATTTGCAGTGTCCGACAATGACGATTCAATCAAGCAGCAAACAATAATCGAAGCGTCCGCAGATGTTACTTTGGAAAGTACGGGCGTTATCGAAAATTCGGTTTTTGATTTTGACAACGACAATACGGCAGCCAATGCAGAGACTCCCGGTACGCGTACTCTTCTTCTTCGGACCATGGGGACGGCTGCCAAGGACGGAACGCTCACCATTTCCAATTGTACGCTGATCGACAGCTATGATGTATCCTATCAATGGTCGGGTGTCGATACAGTCATCATTGAAAATTGTACGTTTGTGGGCAGTAGGAAATGGGCGGTTGCAATCGGCCACAACAATACGCAATATATCGTAAGAAATAACGTGTTCTATAACTGCGAACGCGGCATTAACTTCCAGGAATGCGCGTCCAGCAACGGCGCAACCGTTATTGAGAACAATACGTTTATTCTTACCAATACCTCGAAGTCCAAAGCTTTCCAGTTTGCCAATTATACCAATGAAGCTTTGGAGAAAGTAAGCGATGTCTGCGTGATTATCCGCAATAATACGGTGCAGTCGGCTGTGGGCGTGGTGAATGTTCACGAAACTATGGTGCAGAAAACGGATTCCGATAATTCGCAAATTCGTACCGGGGTTGTGAATCTCGTCAATTTGCAAACGACGGGCACGGCTAGGGGCGAAAATGGAGAGCAAACCTTTACATTTACAGCCGGAACGAATGAGGGCAACTATCAGAATCTTGTCCGGTTTGAAAACAACAATACTTCTGCCGTTTCCGTTAAAGTTACGCCGGATATCCCGGATTGTGCTTTTGACGGTATTTGCGAAAAATATATGAACATCATGGTCAATTATTACAACAGCATTTTCCAATAAAACAATAGTCTGATAAACGGCTTTATCCCGCGGCCGTCAGGCCGCGGGATAAGGAGTGATTTAAGAAATGGACAATCCCTCAGACGGCTGTCGCCGCCAGCTCCCTTTGCACAAGGGAGCCTCGAAAAGCGGGAGCCTTGGAGAAACGGGAGTCTTAGAAATAAAGGGCGCTATAAAGACAAAGGGAGCGAAGATGAAGGAGGAGGGAGCTTTGGAAAGGAAGGACGCTTGCTCCCCCGGGAAAAATCAGAAAAAATCCGCAAAACGGGTTTTTAATAAAATTTGAGAGGAGATATAGTATGTTCCGGAAGAAAGTAAAAAAAGCTTTCACATTGGTCGAACTGCTTGTCGTCATCGCGATTCTGGCAATCCTTGCCACGGTCTCGGTGGTCGGCTATATGCAGTTCACAAAGCGGGCGCAGCAGTCGAATGATATGTCGCTGACTACGCAGATCAATACGGTCTTACAGGCCGACGAGGTTACGGGCAAACCTCAGACCATGACCGAGGCTATCGCCGTTATGGAAGAAGCGGGCGCAAATATCGCGGAGCTTACCCCTACGACGGAAGGGTATTCCTATGTGTGGAACTCGGCGACCAATCGCGTGATTTTGCTCGACGGGGGCAAGAAGGTTGTCGCCCCCGCGGATGCGACCATTGACAATCCCGCCGATTGCTATGCAATCATTAAATCCGAGGCAGACCTCACTACCTGGGCGGGTTACAGCCTGTATTTCACTCGGGAATATGCGGGCACGGGATATACCCTTCCGGCCACGTCCTCTTTGGTTAGTGTCGATGTCGGAACGAGTGCCATTAAGACATTGAATATTTTGGCAGGCAACGGAACGGCTACCATTTATACCACGGAGGGCAGCACGGTTACGATTAACGCGCCGGGAGCTACCATTAATCATTATGGCGAGGCGGCTTCCGTCGATGTGCGGGAAGTTGCTGAAAATTCGTATCACCTTTATGGAACGGTAACCGAAGATATCCAGATTACCAAGGGGCGTGTTGTTATTGCTAACGGGGCTTCTGCCGAGGCTGTCGTTTTGAACGGCAACAATATCAAGGTTGATGTTGAAAATAACGCAACATTAAATGCTATTGCGGCTACGGATTCGGAATATATGGAAACGTCGACGCTTCCTGATGAGAGTATTGTTCCGGCTTTCGTTGGAGACACGACAGCTGCACTTTACTTTAACGGCGGATTTGGAACGGCTGCTGCTCCTTATGAAATTGACAATGCGGAGCAACTCATAAATTTAAGAGTTTTGGCTGTCATGGGTACAACTTCGACGGGTAATAGTGTTTATATGTTTAATAAACCCTATTATGTTGAGTTGACAAATGACATTTATTTTGAAGATGTTCAGGCGAGTGGGTATATTTTGAATATCTTCATAGGTGAGTTTAACGGTAATGGCCATTCGATTTATGCGGGAAATGATAGTATTACTCTTTTTGAAGATGCTAATGGGACAACGACAATCAAAAATGTAACGGTTGTTCAATCCAACGCGGAAAATTGGTTCCAACTCGTTGAATGTGCAGGGTTTTATAATATCGGAGGTATTGAAAGAGTTTCATTAACGCTGGATAATATAATTATGAAGGCGGAAAATGAAGAAACAGTGTTTGAAGTTTCAAATAATGTTTCGGGCTTCTTGTATTACACTTGGATGGATACCACATTCAAAAATTGCACTAACTATTTGAATATTCAGATAGGTGGAGGCGGCTATTCGGGTGTATTTTTGGGTGGATATGCTACTAAGCCTAACAACGGAGTGCTTGCAAATTCGCTTGATATTACTTTCGATACCTGTGTGAATGAAGGTAAAATTGTAGGCAAGAATGTTGGCTTCTTTACCGGAAACACTTGTGACGGTGGATTTAATATCGTTGACAATGCTGACTTTTCAGATAGAGTAAGCGATAAACATAATGCTTACATTACGAATTGTGTGAACAATGGAACTTTGATCGGAACAGTAGATTGTCAGCCGTTTGCCAATAACTCCAATGTTAATGCGGCAATTAATGAAGAATTGATGGCGGCAGCGCAACAAGACACTGCGTCGTATAAAAATAATGGTACGATGGATGTGATTTCTGTTGACGGTCTTGGATTAAACCTCGGCGAGAATAATACTATTTCCATTACGTGCAATGAAATTGCTGGGATTGCTTATTTTGAGGTTACCTATTATGTACAAATGTCGTTTGATTATGAGGATGGTTCTCAGGCAGGCAGTTCGTATGTTATAGTGACAGTTCAAGTTTCTCCGGAAACGATAGCTAATGGGCAGCCATACGTTTATGCTATTGTTGGTAGCAACGAATATGAGGAATCAACCGGTACGCCGTACGCTTCGATTAATGCGAAAGAAAATGCGGATGACAGAGGCAATAAATATAAGCTGGTTCAGACAAAAAATGGCTTGCTTTGCGTTGTTAGCAGTGAAAGTATGATTGAAGCGGTTGGTTGGGGAGCAGCATCTGTTACACTTAATCAAACTAAGACAACTTATAGGGTAACAGCTTTTGATGAGGAAGGATATTCCCTCGGGAGTGTTACATATAGCTCTGGTTCGATTGAAAAGTAATATTAATTTTATTTCTCTAACAACAGAATAGGAGAATGGGTATGGCAAGGAAGAAAAAGGGCTTTACTTTGGTCGAGCTTTTGGTGACGCTCGCGTGCGCCGCCATCTTCCTTGCCTGCCTTTCTACTTCCATGGTTTTGCTCTCCCGCCTCGGCGGAAGGGTGTTGGACCAAAGCGCCGACCAATATAAACTGGGCGTTTTGGCCGATTATGTCCGCTCCCTTCACTTACGCGATACGGCGGACGCGCCCGTCTTTGTCATCGACGACGACGGCGGCGTTTCCGAGGGGGAACGGCTTCTGTTTTCCGCCAGCAATATTTCCGGCGTTTCCTTTTTTCAGGAAGGCGGGTTTATCCGCTGCCGCGTCGAACACGATGCGGGCGAGTATGTCTTTATCTGCGGGGTGAGCGAATGAACCTGTCCCTACAAAATCTGTTTACAAAGCGGGGGGGCATGGTGTTCGAGTATTCGGACATCGGCGAGCCGTACCTGAAAATTTCCGCCCCCGACGGGCAGGAAAAGGAATTGTCGCTGGGGGCGCACCGCATCGAAAACGGCAAATTGCTCAATGTCGAAAGCCTGGCGGATACCATTCTTTTTGAAATGGGGAAGGCGGAAAATTTCCGGCTGGTGCTCAAACTGAAAGAGACCTTCAAGTCGGTGATCTCCGTCCCCAAAATGAACGCCTGGAAGGCGCAGGCGCTTGCCTCGCGCGAGCTGAAACGGAGTTTTCCCAAATTCCGCGAAAAGTACATCTGCGTGCAGAGCCGATACAAATATTCCCTCGGGCAGGTGTTTACTTCCTATTTTATCCCCAACACGGCGGTGGAACCTTTCCGCGCCCTGGCGGAAAAATTGGGCGTGCGCATGACGGGCGCCGACATCTTCGGCAACGAGCTTCTGCGGCGGGTATGGCCGCAGGTGAAACGGGATTTTGCGTGTATTTACACGAAAGGCAGCGTCGCCACCATTATCGCCGCCTTGGACGGGCATCTGGTCACCGCTTACGATTTCCCCTTCGTCACGAAGGAGGACATCGTGCGGCAGTTCGCCGTCGTCATGGGCAAGCACGAATTTGAATTGGAAAAACGGCCCGTCAGAACGCTGGTCGTCATCGGGCGGCGGAGCCTGAAATTCGACGACGTTTTCAAGGGCGTGCAGTGCGTTCGCCTGCCCATGGGGCAGGACGAGGAGCAGGACTGACATGGCGGGGCGTTTGGGCTTGCGCCGGCGTTGCGGCCGCGGCGATTTGCACCCGGGCGGTCCGCTTCGGACAAGGCGGGGGAGCACGCTGGTCGAGGTGCTCGTCGCGCTCGCCGTTTTCTCTCTCAGCGTCGTCACCGTGCTGGGCGTATACCTGTCCGCCGCGCGCGGCGTCGCCAGGCAGCGCGAATATCTCTTTTTCGAGGGCGTGTGTCTGGATATCGATTACTATTACGACCGTTTCGGGGCTTCGGCGTGGGCGGAAGAATATTTCGGCGCGGAACTTGCCGGGGCGGACGAAAGCGCGGGCGAAGCGTATTACGACGACGATTTTGCCCTTTGCGGCGGGCCTGCAAAGTATACGCTGACCTATCGTTATGACGGCGAAAGCGGGTGTCTGTTCGTTTCCGTTTTCAACGCCGACGGCGGGCGCTATGTCATCGAAAATCTCAACTACGGCGGCAGCAAGTACGACATCGCCCGAAGAAGCGGCGCCGAAAGCGGCGGGGGAGGCGGCTCATGAAAAAACGAAAGGCCTATGTCCTGCCCATCGCCATCATCGTCATGTTTTTCCTCTCGGTTACGGCGCTTACCGTGTTCGCCGTCGTGTGGCGGTACGCCGGGACGGTAAACGAACGCAAACAGCAGCTCGCCGAACAGGTATACGACGACCCCGACGGAGGGGCGGATTCGGCAGAATCGCCTTCGACGGAATTGCCCTCGACGGGAGCGCCCGCCGAGGACGGGGGAGGGGAGCCGTGACGGGCGGGCTTCGGGCGCTTTGCGCGATATTCGCGTTTCTCCTCGGGTGCGTGTTTTTCAGCTTCGGCGGCGTGGTCGTCGCCCGTCTGCCGAGAGGGGAAAGCATCGTTTCGCCCGGGTCGCACTGCGACCGCTGCGGCAGGACGCTGAAATGGTACGAAAATATCCCGCTCGTCAGCTGGCTGCTGCAAAGGGGCAGATGCCGCGGCTGCGGCGAAAAGATCGGGGCCTTTCCCTTCCTTTTCGAGCTGTTCGGCGGCCTCGGGTTCCTCGCGGCTTTCCTGCGGTTCGGGCTCGCGCCGGAGACGCTTTTCGCCTTCGCCGTCATCTGGCTGGTCGGCGTGATGGCGGGGATCGATTGGGAAAATCATTTCGCCTACGACGGAATGCAAATCGCCTATTTTCTGCTTTCCGCGGGCTACGCCCTTTTCCTCTGCCTCGCGCGAGAGGGGCGTTGGTCGGATTTCGTCATCGGCGGCGTCGCCGGGTTTGCGGTTTTTCTGCTCATCAAGGGCGTGGGCAGGCTCATCGCCCGGCGGGAGTGCATGGGCATGGGCGACGTTTTGTTCATGGGCAGCACGGGGGTGCTCGTCGGCTGGAAAGCGCTGCTGTTCTGCGTGCTCGTCGCCTCCGTCGTCGGGGCGATCGTCGAATTGGTCCGCGAACGCCTGCACGCCCGCAGGCGCGGGCAGGGGCGGCAACAAGGGGCCGCCGACGGTTCGGGCGCGCAATGCGCCAAAGACATAGGGGAGGAATCGGACGAAAAGGAGCGGGAGGTGGCGTTTCTGCCCTATCTCGCGCTCGGTGCCGTCGCCGCGATGCTGTTCGGTGCGCCCGTCCTCGCGTGGTATCTGGGAGTGTTGGCATAATGGCGTTATATCGTTGTAAAGTCATCGACCCCCTCGGCAAAAACAGGGTGGTCCAAAGAGAGGCGGGCGACGAGGAATCGCTCCGCGCGGAGCTGAAACGGGACGGGTTCGTGCCCCTCCGTCTCTCCGTCCTCGAGGAGAAAAAACCAAACGTCTTTTTCTCCGTCAGCAGCAAGGTGAAAATGTCCGAGGTCATTCCTTTCCTCAGGCAGTTCGCCGTCCTCGTCAAGGCCTCCGTGCCCATCGCTCAGGCCCTCGATATCCTGCGCAAACAAAAACACACCAAGGCCTTTCAGAAGGTGCTGCTCGAGGTCTCCCACGACGTGCGCTCCGGCGTGTCCCTCTCCGATTCCTTCGGCAGACACCCCAAGGTCTTTCCCGAGTTTTTCGTCAACATGGTCGCTATCGGCGAGGCCGCCGGCTCCCTCGACAGCGTCCTCGAAAGCATGGCCGATTATTACGAGAACGACCGCAAAATCAAACGCAAGGCCAAGTCCGCCATGACCTATCCCTGCATCCTCCTCGTACTCATCGTCGCCGTGCTCGCCTTTATTACGCTGTTTATCCTGCCCCAGTTCGAGGGGACTATCCGGGAGCTGGGCGGGGACGTGCCCGGCATTACCAGGGCTTTGATGAACTTCTCCGCCTTCGTGCGGACGCACCTGATTCAAATCGTGCTCGGCATCGCCGCCGCCGTCCTCGTGCTCTTTCTTTTCTTCCGCACGCGCACCGGCCGATACGTCAAGGATTGGATTAAATTCCATACCCCTTTCCTGGGAAAAATCGAACGGGCGCTGATGACTTCGCGTTTTTCCAAAGCTTTCATCATTCTGCTCGAAAGCGGCATGAACATCACCGACTGTATGGAAAATCTGCGCCGAATGCTCGGCAACGAGGTGTTCGGGCGACGATTCGAGTATACCATAGAAGAAGTCAAGCGCGGGCGGCGTCTCGCGCCGGCGATGGAAAATACCAAGCTCTTTCCCGATATGCTCATCGCCATGATCGACGTGGGGGAGCGCAGCGGCAATATCGAGGAGGTTCTGCGTTCTACCTGCAGCTATTTCGACGAGTCCGTCGAAACCGCCATCACCCGCGCGACTACCGCGCTGGAACCGATGATGATCGTATTGCTCGGCGGCGTCGTCGCCGTGGTCGTTCTGTCGGTTCTGCTGCCGATGATTTCGCTGATGAGCAGCATCTGACGGCGCTCGGGGGCGCCGCAGTCGGCGCTACGCCGTTCGCTTTTGCCCGTCTCCATGGGGCAGGGCTGCGGCGAACGTACAGGATTTCCGCCTCGGGGCGGAACAGAGAGGATAACGGCATTCATGATTTTCAACGAATTGTTCGGCAGGTTTCTGTCGGAAAAAGGAGACATCACAAGGGCGGAAGCCGCGGAATGGGTGAAAAAGGCCGACGAAAATGCCTCGCCTCTCCACGCCGAGCTCGTCAAGGCAAAAATCCTTTCCGAAGAGGGGGCGTATATCGCGCTCGCCGAATACCTGGGTGTCGATTATCGCTTTTGTCAGCTCTCCGAGATCGACCCGAAGCTCGTCGGGAAATTCTCTCTCGAACGGCTCATGGAATTGCAGGCCGTGCCCGTGGAGGAAAGCGCGTCTGCTTTGACGCTGCTCTGCGGAAATCCCTTCCGCTTCGAGGAACTGCGTTCGCTCCGCTTCGAGACGGACAAGGAATTGAAATTCGTTCTCAGCGTGCCTTCGCAGGTCGCCAACATCCTCGAATACGTCAGCAACAAGCTGCAACAGGTGTCCGTGCTCACCGACTATTCGGCGACGGATACCGACATCACCGAGGCGGACGGGGAACTCTCCATCGACGCGCCCGTCATCAAACTCGGGGATTCCATTCTGAAAGAGGCGGTAAGCCGCGGGGCTTCCGATATCCATATCGAGCCATTCGAGGCCGAGGTCGTCATCCGCTTCCGCATCGACGGCCGACTGACCAGGATCGATACCATTCCCGTGCATCTGTATCCCGCGCTGCTCGCCCGGTTCAAGATTATGGCAAACCTCAACATCGCCCAAAGGCGCCTGCCTCAGGACGGGAAAATCGGGCTTTCCATAAACGACCGGGAGTACGATTTCCGCGTTTCCACCATGCCGACCATTCACGGGGAAAAGCTCGTCATCCGTATTTATAATATCGGGTTCTCCAACGACGATATGGAAAATCTCGGCATCGCGGGGCGGCAGAAAGAATTGGTGGAAGGCCTGCTCTCCCGCCCGCACGGCATTATTCTTCTCACCGGCCCGACCGGGAGCGGCAAGTCTACCTCCCTCTATACCTTCCTCCGCTATCTCAATACCGAGGATACCAATATCATCACCGTCGAGGACCCCGTCGAAAACGAAATTGTGGGAATCAATCAGATTCAGGTCAACCCCAAGGCGAACCTGACTTTCGCGACGGCGCTCCGCTCCATTCTGCGGCAGGATCCCAACATCATCATGATCGGCGAGATCCGCGACGAGGAAACGGCGCAGATCGCCACCCGCGCCGCCATTACCGGACACCTGGTGCTTTCGTCCATTCATACCAACGACGCCGTGGGCACCGTCACCCGACTGATAGATATGGGGATACCCAAATACCTGGTTGCCGATTCCCTGCTCGGCGCAATTTCCCAGCGGCTGGTGAGAAAGCTCTGCCCCCGTTGTCGGAAGGAGGACAAAACCACCGTCTACGAGATGCAGATGCTCGGGCTGGAACAGCCCGCTCCCATTTACCGCGCCGTCGGCTGCCCCTATTGCAACCATACGGGCTATTTCGGCCGCATCGGCGTCTTTGAAATTATGATCGTCGACGAACGGGTGCGCGAGATCATCGCGGAGCCCGGCTTCACGAGCGAGAAGCTCAACGAATATCTCCGGACCAATATGCAGAGTCTGGAGGACAGCGCAAAACAGAGGATCTTGAACGGCGAAACCACTCTCGAAGAATTTGAGCGGTTGGCAGACGTCGTATGAGGATAATTTAATTTGACAAGGAGAACATAGTATGAGTAACGAATTCTGGATTCTTTTATCGATCGTTTCTGCCGATCTGGCAATCCTTATCCTGGCTTTTCTGGTCCTGAAAATCATCAGGCTGGCCAGATATAAGGGCAAGTACGGCTATGCAACCGCGCAGATCAACGGGGAGTATTACAAGCTCTATCCCGTCGGCAAAAAGAAGGCCGAGGACGGCGACATGGATGAGGATGTTCTGCAGCTGAGGGTCAGGCGCGGGAAAAATGCCGCCGCGGGCAACGGCGCGGCAACTCCGAAGGAAGCTTCCGCTCAGCGTCCGTATGCCAATAACGTCTATACGGCCACCGGCATATTTTTGCCCGTCGTGCCGATGAACCGGCCCGAAGCCAAAAAGCAAGAGGAACAGAAATCCGAAACGTTTCATATCGATTACGAATAATTTACGGATTGCAGGCAATGTACCGTAAAAATATTCCGAAAAGAAAGCGTTTTTTTGCCGTTGAAGGGTGTACCCGTGGGCGCAAGGGGACGGCGGCCGTTTTCGATTGCGCGTCGTTTCGTGCGAGGGCGTAAAGGGCTTTTCGGATTTCGGGAAAGAGAATGTCTTTGACAGAAAAAATGAACGCGAAAACCGCAGCGATCGGCGTCGATTGCTGCGGTTGTTGTTTTCAGCGGAGATATTTTACCGGAAGATCGCCGTCAGTCCGTCCAATGCACGTCCATTTTTTGTTGGAGAAATTTTTTATAGGCGCGCGGAGACATTCCGATATGGCGGGAAAAATTTTTATTGAAATTTTGTTTGTTGTTATATCCGACCTGGGCGGCAATTTCGGAAATGGGAATATTCGTCTTTTCCAGCAGCATTTTTGCCTTGATTACCTTGAACTGATTTATGTATTCGTTGATGGTCATAGAAAATTCGTCCGAAAAAAGCTTGTTCAGATAATTTTGCGTTACGCCTGCGGCGTCCGCCGTCTTTTTTGCCGTGATGCCGTGGGCGTAATTTTCGGCAATGTATTTCGTCGCCTTGCGCAGATATTTTATACCCGTAAACGAATGAACTGCGTTTTGTGCAACGTAATTGTGGGCTATTTGCAAAAATATCGCGGCGAGGCTGAAATCGACGTAGGTCGTCCGGTAGCTGCCCGCGGCGTTCCAGATGTCCTCCATGGAAGCGAGATATTCGATGAGATGACTGAATTGGGCCCCGAGATTGTAATGATCGCTCAGGACCATCAGTCTCTCTTTTTCCGCAATCATGGCCTTGAAATTCCGATCGTTGTCGATCAGAGTCTTGATGGAAAGGCAGAGCGGTTCGACCGGAGAGGAATAATTGAGCTCCATGTTGAATATCTGCGTTTCCTTGTCTCCCACCGTAATTTTGTGCACGACGCCGCCGTCGATGACGACAAATTCGCCCGTCGATACTTTGGTTTTCCGCCAGGGGCGTCCGCCGATTCCCTGTAAGTCACGACGATTTCCCCGAAATTCACATACATGAACTCGAGATAATCGTGAACGTGAAATTCATGTCGAAGTTTTTGTAGATGCGCTTGTAATAATAAATGACGTCGAAAAAGTAGAAGTATCCCGCCTGATCGTACATTGAAGATGACATGATATCTTTCCCCTTAACATGCTGCCTTTTTGCCGCCGGCATCCCGGCGTCCCGATTTTATCATAGCTCAAACAAGCGCGTTTGTCAATAAAAATTTAGTGAAATTTGTTTGAATTTTATTCCATCGTGGCAAAAAAGACAAAATAATTATCTTTTCACCTCTTGAAATTTTGAAAAAGTATGTTATACTTGACAGGAAAGAAGCCGAGAGAAAAAATTAAAAATCGGCGAAGGAGGTTTTGTTATGAAACAATTCAGTAAAGCTGGGGGGGGGGTGTTATTATCCGTTCTTCTGTTGTTCGCCGGCTGCGGCGGAGGCGGTGGGGGAAATAACTCCGCACCCGTCGTGTCGGCAGAGCTTCCCTATACCGTGGCGGCGGTAGGAGACACCATCGTTCTTCCCGAAGCGAGCGTGGAAGATGAGGAGACGCTTACCGCAACCGCGGCGGTGTATAAGGGGACGGAGAAGGTAGCGGACGTGACGGACGGTACTTTTACGCCGTCGTCCGCGGGCGATTACACCGTTCGCTATACCGCGACGGACAGCGCGGGGCAGGCGGGAACGGCGGAGATTTCTCTGCACATTGTCGAAAATGTGCTGAATACCGCAATCACGGCGACGATTCCCGCGGGGGAAAGCATGGAAATCCGTCTGGGCAGCGGTGCGATAAACGCAGCCACCGGAGAAACGGACGGAACGTTCAGCGCGGGCGATTACGATTTTATGTATTCGGACATCGCCAACGGGGGAACGGAGGCCGTCACGGTAGGGACCAAACTTGTCGGCGCTTCTTCGACGACGGATTTGACCGCCATCGAGGGGAGTCTGTACGAAAATATGTCCGTTTCCGCGTCGGCGACCAAAACGCTGCGCTTTACGGGGGAATATCTCGTAAATAAGGCGGGGGTAACGGGAGACGTGTCCCAGGTCGTATATTTCGTCGAGAATGGCGGGGACGCGGAAAAGAGCGTGACGCTCACCGTGAAAAACTTTGTCCTCGGCGAAGCGGAAACGGTGGATTCGCTGCACTTTAAGGCGGCGGAGTCCAAAGAGGGGGTGGAAGATACTTACATCGATCTTACAAATCTTAAATCGGTCATCGACGTCCGCGGCGAGACGACGCTCGACTATATCCGCAAGGTAAAGGTGAGCGGACAGGGCGAGGTGGGCGCAAGCGTCACGGAGGACGGAAAACTTCGCCTCACCGTGGATACCACGGCGGGAGCGACCACGGCCCAGTGGCATTTCTTCTCGTGGGATTCCATCGTCGGCGTTCCCGAGCAGGGACTTTTGAAGCGCGACCTCAGTCAGGCGGAATATCTCGTGATGGTCTTTGAACGGGATGCGGGCGTTTCTTACGGCGATGCGACCATCTGTATGCTTTTGCAATCGGACGACTGGGGCGTAAGCTGGAGTCTCCCTTGCCCGTATCAGTCGTACAATAATATGTGGTTTGCGAACATCACCAATCAGGATGAAGAAAACGAAAACCTTGTGTATTATTATTTCCCGCTCAAACAGCAGATAGAGGACGAGGTGATTCAGTCTGATTGGTGCGCCAATGTCGATTCGCTGCAGATCCAGATGGCGGCGTTGCCCACGGGCGCCGAATACGGCATTACGGTACACGGCATTTATTGGTGCTGACGACGGCGGCGGGCGCACCGAAATCGGCGCGCCCGCCCGATTGAAAAAGGAGATTTTGTAAGATGAAGACAAAGAGATGGATCAGTGTTTTTCTCGGCTGTCTGTTGGCGGGAAGTATGCTTTCTACGGCGGCCTGCGGCGGACGTAATCGCGGGAAAGTCGGCGTACTTCGGATAGACGCCTTTGAGGGCGGCGGCGGAGGCACTTATGCCCAGGAGCTTGCAGATGCCTATAAACAATACAATCCCGAAGTGACGATTGAAGTAAACTGCAATCCGCTGGTACCCGAAGAAGCTCCTACGGCATTGGAAGCCAAAGAGTCGCCGGTTGATGTTTATATACTCAATGGTTTGAATATTGGCTCTCTGTGTGAAAACGCGGAAGGGGCGCTTGCTTCGCTCAATGATGTGTATGCGAGCAAACCTAAGACAGATGAAGAAGAGGGGACTAAAACCATTGAAGAACTCATCATGCCCGAAATTCTGCCCTCGATGAAGTACGGGGGAGACAGGGAACCGTATGTCGGAAATTATTATGCCCTTCCTTTCGTGAGCAATCCTCATTCGCTCATCATCAACAAGACGTGCATGGACAGCTTGTTTGGCGAAGGAAATTGGGAGGTGCCGCGCACATCGGACGAGCTTGTCGAGCTTTGCGAGGAAATCAAGAATCTTAATGCGAAGGTGGACGTAGCGGGGACGCAGTATGACGTTTATGCTTTCATCTATGCGGGCAATGCGCTGGAATATTGGCGGTATATGTGGTATCCGTGGATCGCTCAGTATGACGGAGAAGAGGCATATACTGATGCGTTGTCCAGCCGTATCGACGGCGTGTATAACCGCGACGCACATTTTTCGGACGGAAAATTGGAGGCGATGAAAGCGCTGGAATCGATCATCAAGCGGGAAAACGGCTATTGCCATCCCGACAGCATGAGTAACAATCACACGACGGTGCAACAGTATTTCATGCAGGGCAGGGCTGCGATGATGGTGTGTGGCGACTGGGTGGAGTCGGAAACGGATACGGCTTATCAGCCCGATCTCATGATGGTGAAATCGCCCATGCTTTCGGCGGTCGGCACCAAGCTCGGTATCACGGACGAGCAGCTTTCCGCCGCGGTGAAGGCGGTGGACGAAGGCGGCGCTGCTCCTTCGGGCGTGAGCGAAACGGCCTTCGCGGAAATTACGGAGGCAAGGAAGATCGTCTTTACGCTCGCCAATACGCAGATTGCCGTCGTGCCCTCCACTTCCGTGAATATGGAGATCGCGTTCGATTTTCTTCGTTTCCTCTATACGCAGGAAGGTTTTGATATTTCTGCCCGCGCAACGGGCGGGTCGCGTCTTCCCGTGGAAGATTATCAGCTTGATGAAGATTTTGTTTCTTCCATGAGTATGTTTGAACGGAGCGTTGTAGACATTGCCGAATCGGACATCACTTATATCTTTACGGGCAGCAATGACCCTATCGTATACCGCGCGGGGCTGAGCGACTTTTTGCGCAGCGAGAAACCCGAGCTGTCTATGGGAAAGAGATCCAATCCGTTGACGGCGCAAGAGGTGTTCGATGCGGAAAAATCGATGGTTTATTCCAATTGGGACACCTATATGAGCATGGTTTCCTGATGAAGAAAAAGGTGAGTGTATGAGTACCGTTCAACAAAAAGTGGCGCATTCGGAAGGTTTCCGGAAGATGAGAATACGCCGCACGATCTTTATCTGCGGCATGCTGAGTATCGCCGTTCTCAATTTTCTCGTATTCTGGCTGTACGTCAATTTCAATTCCATTCTGATGGCGTTCCAACAGCAGACAAGCAAGGGATTGATTTGGACTTTCAATAATTTCACCCGATTTTTCCGAGAGGTGAGAATGAGCGATTTCGAGATCGGGCTCGGTATAAAAAATTCCGTACTGCTCTATGTCGTGGGAAACTTTTTTACCTTGCCGCTCAGTTTGCTTTTTGCCTATTATTTGTATAAAAAAGTGCCTTTGGCGGGCTTTTTCCGGGTGATTTTCTTTTTGCCGTCCATCATTTCCGCGGCGGTGCTCGTTACGGTGTTCAAATATATCGTCATGCCCAGCGGGCCGCTGAACGAGTTTCTCTCCATCATCACGGGAAGGGAAATCTACGTGGAATGGGTGGTCGACGAAAAATATTCCATGTTCACCATTCTTTTCTATTGCGTCTGGACGGGGTTCGGCGGAAATATCGTTTTGCTCACGGGCGCCATTTACCGCATTCCCGAGGACGTCATGGAATACGGAAAGCTGGACGGAATCGGCATGACGCGGGAGCTGATCAATATCATCGTTCCGCTCATCTGGCCGACGTTGTCCACCCTTCTCATCTGCAACACGGCGGGGCTGTTTACATCCTCGGGGCCCGTACTTCTGTTTACGGAAGGACAATACGGGACGATGACTTTGGGATATTTTATCTTTGATCAGGTGCAGGGGGGACAGTATTATTACCCCGCCGCGATCGGTCTCGTGTTTACCTTTATCGGCGTGCCGCTCACCCTTTTCGTTAAATGGCTTTGCGACAGGACCTTTGAGGACGTGGCATATTGAGGAGGGGATTTTATGGACAAACAGCAAAAAAGAATGCGCAGCCGGACGGAGAAAATCGTCCTCGCCTTCGTGTTCGTCGTCTTCATGCTCTATACAATCAGTCTTATGGTTCCTTTCGTGTGGTCGTTTTTCAGTTCGCTGAAAACGAACGACGAGTATTTTGAAAAAGTATTCGCCTGGCCGAGAGACTGGCTGTTCAGCAATTATCTCCGGGCATTCAAGGAATTCAGGGTAAGCGGCGTTTCCTTTTGGGGAATGTTCGGAAACAGTCTGTGGCTGACGGTGATGGGGACGTTTATCTCCATCATGGTCACTTCCATGACGGCTTATACCATCGCCAAATACGACTTTCGTGGCAACCGATTCATTTATCAGCTGGCCATTTTCATCATGGTCATTCCCATCGTCGGCAATCTGCCCGCGCAGTATAAATTGGTGATGGATCTCGGGATTGACAATCCCGTAGGAATTCTGCTCATGTATACGGGCGGGTTCGGAATGAATTTCATCATTCTGCACGGGGCGTATCGCTCCATCAGCTGGAACTATGCGGAGGCGGCGTTCATCGACGGCGCGTCTGACTGGACGGTGTATTGGCGGATCATGCTGCCCCAGGCGATGCCTTCCCTTATCGCGCTCGCCATTTTGGGTGCGATCGGTATCTGGAACGATTACATGACGCCGTTCCTCTATCTCAAATCGACGCCCACGCTGGCGCTCGGCATCTATCAGTTCGACATTTCGCAGCAATACCGCTCCAATATTCCCATTTATTATTGCGGCGTGCTCATGTCGATGCTGCCCATACTTATTCTGTTCTGCTGCATGCAGAAGACGATTATGACCAATACCGTCGCGGGCGCGCTCAAGGGCTGACCGCGGCACATCGAAAAAAATTAAAAGCCAAGGAGGCAAAATAATGAGAAAACGTTTTATCTACACGGCGCTCGGCGTTCTGATGTTCGCATCGATGGCGTTGACTGCCTGCGGGGAACGCGGAAATAATTCCCTGAATTCTTCGGATTCAAGCGGCGGCACCTCCTCCTCGGGAACGGAGGAAGAGTGGATTTCCTCCGACTGGACGGAAATGCCCGAAAACACCAATGAAAATCTCAAATATTTCGGCTACTTTCATTCGGACGGGTTCGGCAGCAAGCAGGGCTCGTATGTCGAGGAAATCGCATCGCTCGGCAATGCAAATATCGCGATGATCAATTCCGCCTTTTCCGTGGACGAGGCCGTAAAGGATCTCACCGACGTTCGGGAAGCGGGCATGAAAGCCATTTTAAGCGTGCACGGGCTCACCCGCGGCGGGGCGACGGGACAGCTGGGAACCGCGCATTTGCAGGATAATTATCAGGAAATCTGGGCGGATTATCAGGAACAGATCCAATCCTTTATCGATGACGGAACGATTTATGCCTTTTATTTCGACGAACCCCGCTGGAACGGCCTGGAAGCGGAAGATTTCCGCGAGTTGACCAAATATCTGCGCGATACCGTTCCCACCGTCGGCACGATGGCGTGCATGACTGCAATGGATATCGGCATCGGCAACTACGGCGGTCTCGGCGAATGCGAGGACAATTATCTCGAATACTGCACAGACGTCATGTTCGATTCGTATGCGGATTGGGACGACGAGGATCGCCGCGAATATCTCGACAAGCTCAAGGCGAAAGCTCCCGATGAAGCCTGGATTTGGGGTTGTCCGAAGGGCTTTGAGGCCGAACCCGAAATCAACGGCATCCGTATCATGGAGGAGCATATCAAAGGACAGTATACCGAGGCGATTCAGGACGAGCGGTATGCCGGCATCATCTCTTTCTCTTATGCGAACGGCACGGAGGAAGGGGATTGGGGTTTCGGTCTCGATACCTTCTTCGACGATCAGAACGATTATTACAGCAAGGAGCTGAAAGACCTCTATACGGAGATAGGCTGTGAGATTACGGGAATGACGCCGCCCGAAACGAGCGACCTTAATTTCATCGTCAAAGAGGCGACGCAGACGTACAAGGTCGGGGACAACATTACGCTTCCCGAGGCGACGGCGTCCGACAGCGCCGGTTCCTATACGCCGACGGCTTCGGTCACCGCGCCCGACGATTCGGCCGTGACGGTGACGGACAACGCCTTTACGGCGGTGCAGAGCGGAAATTATAAGGTGACTTACACAGTGACGGCGGGCGGCACGACGGTGGAAAAATCGGTAAACGTGTATGTAAAGAGCGAGCTGGAGATTGCGACGTTTGAGCATGCCGCTTCCATCAATGATGTGACGGGTTCCGTCGACGATCTTTGGTGCTGGCCGAGGGAAGTAGATTCCACATTCGGACGCGAAAGCAGCGGTTCACTGAAAGTGACACCGCATGCGACGGCCGGCACCTGGCCCAACGTCTATTTCAAATATGGCGGTTCGGAAACGGTGGATATGACCAAATACGGCGGCGTTTCCATGTGGCTGTACAATACCTCCGACGAACCTATCGAATCGTTCGGCATCAAAGTAAACAATCTGATTGACGGGGCGGCCGTCGAAGAATATGCGGAGATAATCCCGCTGCCTGCAAAGACCTGGACGCAATTTACGCTTTCGACGGCAAAGATGGCGGAGGTAAGGCCTAATCTCGACCTGACGCAGGTGCGTATCGCCCTTTCCAACAGTGGCAGTTCCTATACCAATCGCGCCGTATTTTATATCGACGACGTTTATTTTCTCGAAGGGGAGTCTTCCGGGGAGGATTCCTATGAGTCGCTGACCTTTGAAAATGCCGCATCCGCCGCCGATGTGACGGGTACGGAAGCCGATCTGTGGTGCTGGCCGAGAGCGGTGGATCTTACGTTCGGACACGAGAGCGGCGGATCGCTGAAGGTGACGCCGCACGCGACGGACGGGGATTGGCCCAACGTAGTGTTTAAGTTCGGTGGCTCGGAAACGGTGGATTTGACGGGGATTGATAAAATTTCCGCATGGGTATATCTGGATTCCGAAGATTCCATCGAAACCTTCTGTCTGAAGGTAATCGGCGGAGGAAAAGAGTATACCAAAATACAGTCTTTGCCCGGACGGGTTTGGACGGAATTTACGCTGACAGTGGCGGAAATTGAGGGACAAAGCCCCGATCTCGACCTTACGCAGGCGCAGATTTCTTTCTCCAATACCGGCGATCAGGGGAAATATACCAATCGTTCCGCATTTTATATCGACGATGTCAGCCTTGTTCCGTCGTCCGGAGAGGATTCCGACGGCGCGACGGAACTGACCTTTGAGAGTGCGGACGACCTTTCCGCCGTTGCCTATTCCGACGCGGGCAGCATGGAATGCTGGCCGGTATCCATCGGCACCGAATACGTACACGGCGGAAGTTCTTCGCTGAAAGTAACGCCGCACGCGACAAACGGAACCTGGCCGATCATCATTTTCAAGCTCGGCGGGGACACTTTCGATATGACCGATTATGAAAAAGTATCTCTGTGGGTTTACAATCCCAGCGATACGGAAATCAAAAATTTCGGCATTTCGGTAATGGATTCGGCAAACAAACAAGTGGACTGTGTGGCAAATATCCCTGCGGGGGAATGGGTGGAGCTTTCCGTGACCAAAGCGGCGTTGCTCGAGAAAGGCGCCGATATCACGGCGTTATCCCTCCGGTTCGCGAATCATGATTCCGTATATGCCAACCGCACGATCTTTTATATAGATGACGTGAAGCTTTCGTAAGGTATTGCGATGCGCCCACGGAATTTACCCCGTGGGCGCAAAAAGGTGAGTTATGAGAGACTATGTGTTTATTGAAGGCGGATTGCAACTGAATTTTCGGGTATTTGACGAGGGCAGGGTAGCGTTGACGTATTTTGGCATCGCTTCCGGCACGGAAGAATGTCCCGAGGGAAAAGAGGTTGGAGAGTGCGAAGAAAAGTTTGACGGCACGGGGATGTCTCCCGTGGAAATCGCTCTTTCGGGAAGCGGATTTATCGGTCATCACGGCGGTAAAAAGACACGGGGCGCTGCGTCGGAGGCGCTGCGCTTTGCGGGGTTTTCCGAGAGCCGGGGTGACGAGGGCAGGCATATTGTCCTGAAAGCGGAAAGCGGCGAGTTGTCTGTCGATATGCACTATGTGCTTTCGGCGGGCACCGCAAGGACGTATTGCGTCGTTGCGGCGAAGCGCCGCCTGACGTTGGAATATGTTTCTTCCGTCAATATTCCCGGGCTTTTTTCCGCTGCGGAAAGGAGCAACTATGACAAAATAAAATGGATTGTTCCGCATAATTCCTGGCATGGAGAAGCGCAGTGGAGGGAATACTCGCTGGCGGAGCTCGGACTTACCGACTGTCACAATTATTGTACACTCAAACGCATCTGGTTCTGCAATGCGGGAAGCTGGTCGTCCAAGGAATATCTTCCCGCGGGCTTTTTGACGGACGGCAGGGTCTGGTTCAATTGGCAGATCGAGTCCAACGGAAGCTGGTATGCGGAAACGGGCGAAAACGGGAAACGGTTCTATTTCAATTTGTCCGGTCCCACATTTGCCGAGGGCGGCTGGTCTCCCACTTTGGAGGCGGGCGAACGGTTTGAAACGGTGAAAGTCGCCGTGAGTTTCGGCCGGAATATGGAGGAATGCGTTTCGGCGATGACAGCCTATCGCAGGCGGAATTTCGCGTACTATGCGGCGGATTCGGAACTCCCTTCTCAATATAACGGCTATATGCACGCCAATTGGGAAGCGCCGCAGACCGAACGCCTGCTGTCGCAAATCGATCGGACGGCGGAGGCGGGGCTTCCTTATTTCGTCGTAGATGCCGGTTGGTTCTGTAAGGGAGACAGAGATTTCTGGCCTATACTCGGCGATTGGCTGCATCCGGAAGAACCCTTTTCCAGGCCGCTCGGGGAGATTTTCGATTACGCGCGCTCCAAGGGGCTCAAATGCGGATTGTGGCTGGAAATCGAGGATGTGGGGACGGAATGTGCCTGTCTGCCGCGGCTGCAGCCGATGCTTCTGAAACGAAACGGCGTACCCGTGTGCGAGAACAATCGGTATTTTCTCGATTTCTCGTTGGAGGAAACGCGCGCTTACGCGACGGAGGTGATCGATTTTCTCATCAAAGAGTACGGCGTGGAATATTTTAAGATCGATTACAACGCCGATTGTATTTCGGGCGGGAATGACAGGTTCAGCTCCTGCGGACAGAGCCTTTTGGAGCACAATCGCGGATATCTCGCCTGGCTGCGCGGGATTCGGGAAAAATATCCCGATATACTTATCGAGGGATGCGCCAGCGGCGGAATGCGGCTGGATTATGCCTCGCTGTACGAATATGCGTTGGGGAATATTTCCGATCAGGTCTGTTATGACCGCGTGCCCTATATCGTTTCCAATGCGGCGGCCTATCTCGTTCCCGAACGCACGGGCGTATGGTCGTATCCGCGGGAGGGCGCTTCCGTTGAAGAGATCCGCATGAATTTCGTCAACGCGGCATTTTTCAGGCTGCAGCTTTCGGGCGCGCTCGACAAAATGGATGAGGCGCAAATGAAAGAAATCCGGGAAGGAATCGCTTTCTGCGAGTCTTTGCGGGATTTCAAACGTCGGGCGACGGCGTTTTTCCCGCTCGGGTTCTGTAAATTTTTCGATGAAACGGTGGCGTACGGTTACCGCGACGAAGAAAGGGCATATCTTGCCGTTTATAATCTCGGCGGAAAAAAGAAAAAGGAAATTCCGCTCTCTTGCCGGGCGCGGGCAAAGGTTGTCTATCCGGCAGAAGGAGGCGCGGCAGCGGAAGTTTCGGGCGACGTTCTGTCCGTTTTGTTCAAGGAAGAACGGGAGGCTTGTATCGTGGAGTTGAGAGGAGAAAGATGAAAGAGCAGATGTTGTTCGGTATCTATCACACCGATTGCCGGAAGGACAGAAAAAAATTTCGTGAGTTGGCGGCTTCGGATTTCGTCAACGTATTCCTCGTGGAAGGGGACAGAAAAGAACGCAGCTTTTCCGAAAATTTCAAGGTATTGAAGCATTATCCCGGAAAAGGGATCTTCGTCAGCGTTTCTGGCCTGGGATTTTCGGTAAAGCCCTGTGCCGTCGCCGATGTCGGAGAAGAAATGCACGTTCCCGAATGTACGATGTATCCCGATTATAAAAGGCGTATTGATAAATTTATCCGCTATCTGAAAAGGAAAAAATATTACGAAAAAGTTATCGGGTTTTACATGGACGAACCTATGCTTTGGGGAATCACGAATGACGAGCTGGAGGCTTTCACCGGATATTTTCGTACGCAGGCGGCCCCGGATAAACGATTTTTCGTCTGCTTTTCCCTTGCGGGCGTCGCGCCGGATTTCTGGACGATTGCGGGTGCGGAAGCTGTGACTCCGCGTTCTACGCAATTTCTCACCGACGTCGCTTTCGATATGTATCACAAATGGAGCTCCGATTACGAAAAGATTTATCGCGAAATGCTGGAACGGACGGGAAACCGCGACGATTTGCGGATATGGTTTATTCCCTGCACGATGGATTATCGCGGCGATAAATCGGAGGAGCATTGCCTCGAACATCTCGAAAATTGCTATTCGCTTCTCAGAAAGGCAAAGCGTCCGGGAGGTCTGATGTGCTATACGTATCATACCTTTCCGCCCGATGAGGAAGGGCTGGGGAATATCGGACTCGATAAACTTACCGACCCGACGTATCCCAAATATTGGCGGCGCCTGTATGAACGGATGAAAGAAATCGGGCGAGAGATGATTTCAGGTGGAGCCTGACGGCTGATTGCGAAATATTTTCCGGAAAGGGGATATTTCGGATAAACGTAATAAAACCCTACAAAAAAGGAATCGCGTTTGAACAAAACGCGATTCCTTTTGGCGCAGAGAAGAGGATTTGAACCTCCGGTAGGCTTCAGACCTACACACGATTTCCAATCGTGCTCCTTAAACCACTCAGACATCTCTGCATAAGACAAGGCTCTCTCATCGGGAGCCTTATTATATTACATGATTTTGCGAAAAATTGCAAGTGATTTGCGGAGGTTTTCGCAAATTTCTTTGAAAAAACTTCCGCGGTCCCTTCTTTGCCGTCCTTGGCGGCGGAAGGGGCAGGAATGCGTTCATCAGCCGACGGAGATTATCGCTTTGCCGTCTTCTCCGCTTCCGGGGCGATAGCAGTCGCACGCCGTGCCGTCGGGCAGAAATCCGGTATCCGAGCACTTTTTGCACCGATACTGCGGCACAAGCCGGCTTTCCGGAATGCCCATGCCGTCTAAAATCTCCCGCCGCTCCTTCGTGAGCGCATCCTTTTGCGCGAGCAGCGCGGGCAGGGAATCCGGCTCGAAAATTTCCGCCTTGGCGAGCCGTATCTCCATGCGGGACAGCTCCGACGAAATTTCCGAAAACCTCGGATTGGCCTTTGCCTTTGCGAGATATTTTTCCGCGGCGGACTGTGCCTGTTCCCGCAGGCGGGCATAATACCTTTCCCGGTCCGCCTTGGCGTTGACGGCCTCCACGGCGGCGTTTGCATAGCCCGCCGCCGTTCCTTTCGGCGCTTCCGGCTTTTCGGGAATGCGTTCGGGCTCCGTCACGCCCGAGTGCTTCCAATCGGACAAAATCTTGTTCATGTAGGGAATGGGATTGGCGCTTCCCGCCGAACGCTTTGCAGCTTCGAGGATCATCCGATCGGAAAAATTCCAGCTCCGCCAGGTTTCGACGAGGGAGAGATTGGCGGGACTCTTGCGGAGATTTCCGCAATAGCTCTGGATCCGCGTAAACAGTTTCAGTTCGTCGTTTTTGGCTTTGAGATATTCCGCGACGCTGTCGGGCGAGACGACGCCTCCGGCAAACATCTGTCCGATGAGCTCGTTCATGGCGGAAAAGCTGTTGCGTTCCGACCGGAGGCAGAAAATGGCGATGTCGGCAAGCGAGGCTTCGTCGTAGCCGCAGGTGTACCATTTTTCGGTATATTCGTCGATATAGGGGGCGGGATTGCTGACCTTGACCCCGAGTTTGCGCCCGATGCGGAAGGTGAGGGAAGCGAGCATGTCCCGTTCGGCGAGATACCCGCCGATTTCCTCGGGCGAAAGCTTTCCCTTTTCGGCGAGCTCGGAAAGGAGCATGTCCAATCCGCTCATGTTTCCCCGCTTGAGATGTTTCGCCGCTTCCAGGACCGCGGCCCTGGAGAAGCCCGCTTCCGTCCATTTTTCGTACAGCGCATAATCCGATTCGTCCGGTTTTTTGTACAGGGCGAGGGCGGAGAACACCGCGGCCAGGTCGCTTTCGTGCGCGTTGTAATTGCCGAGCTCTCTTTCCACCTGTTCGTAAGTCACCCAGCCGTTGCGTATGAATTTTTTGGCTTTGTTGAAGATATAGGAGGGGGAGACGCTTTCGCCCTGCTTGTTGATGCAGTATTCGGCGATGAGCAGAAACGCCTGCGGCTGAATGTTGTTCTCCTCCAGAAAGTGCATATATTTTATGGAATCGTTGTAGGAGACGAATTTTCCCACGCCCTGCATCTTGCGCTGCAGCTCCTTGTTGAAGTCGGCGTACTGTTCGTAGCGTATTTTTTTCGGGCGCCCCACGGCGGAGCGCACGGGCAGATAGCTGACGGCGAACGGCTCGCGGGAGAGGATCTCCACGAGGTCGTAGTCCTCCCAGAAGGCAAACGCCTCCTCTATTTTTTCTTTGGGCGCTTTCAAGACTTCCGCCATCGAGAGGACGGTGAAGTCGGAATCGGCGTTCTGGCAGAGGTACAGGCCGTAAAGATAGACCTTTACGGCAAAGCCGTCCGCGTTCGGGAGATATTTGACGATGAACTGATTTTCCACCGACGTGTAGGTGTTTTCGTTAAATTCTCTGGAGAAGGAACAAAATGACATAGAGGCGCTCCCGTGTGTTTATTCGGAAAAATTTCTTTCTCCCTTTCAGATTCCTTGCTTTCTCGGAAGAAATGTTGTATAATAAAACGGAATAGTTGCCCGCCGCTTTGGCGGAGGGTATGTTCATTATAGCTTTTTTCGGCGGCAAAAGCAAGGCTTTTCGGCGCGCTTTTCCGCAAAATTTTGCTTTTTCCGGGAGAAGAGGGCATGAGGATTCTGCACACCTCCGATTGGCATATCGGCAAGCGCCTGATGGGGCGGGACCGCCTCGGCGAGCAGGCCGCCGCGCTGGACGAGATCGTTTCGATCTGCGACGGCGAGGGGGTGGAGCTCGTCCTCGTGGCCGGGGATATCTTCGACACCTATCTGCCGAGCGCGGAGGCGGAGGAGCTGTTTTTTTCCGGGATCCGGAAAATGGCCGGGCGGGACCGGGCCGTGCTGCTCATCAGCGGCAATCACGACGACGGCGTGCGCCTCTCCGCCGCGGCGCCCCTCTCCGAGGAGACGGGCATCTATATCGTCGGCAACGCGAGAAAGCCGCTGCCGCTGTCCTCCGCCCGTCCCGTCCGTCCCGTATCTTCCGGCTCCGGCTGGACGGTATTTGAAAACGAGCGGGGGGAAAAGGTGTTCGTCAATGCCCTGCCCTATCCCAATGAGGCGAGATTCAAGGAAGAAAAGTCCGAACTTCCCTTTTCCGAGCGCATGAAAAAATGGATAGAGGAGGGGGAGGCGGGCAACGCGCAGGGCCTTCCGTCCGTCTTTTTGTCCCATATCTTCGTGGCGGGCGGCGTCACTTCGGACAGCGAACGGGAAATCGATTTGGGCGGCGCCCGCGCGGTGCCCCTCGACGTGTTGCCGCCCAGCGACTACATCGCTCTCGGACACCTGCACAAGCGCCAGCATATGGGAAAGGGAAATTGCTGGTACAGCGGTTCCCTTCTCCGCTACTCCTTCGACGAGGCGGGCGGAGAAAAGGGGGTGAAGGTGTTCGATTTGACGGACAGAGGGGTGGAAGACCTGCACGACGTGCCGTTGAAATCGGGGAAACAGCTCGTCCGGCTGGAGGCGGATTCACCCGCGCGCGGGGAGGAGTTGCTGGATTTGTATCCGGACGCGTATGCGGAGCTGAAACTGCATCTCACCTCGCCGCTCACTTCCGCGGAATCGTCGGCGCTGGCGGCGCACGCCAACCTCGTTTCTCTGCTCGCGGAGGTGGCGGGGGGAGAGGAGCTCGGGTTCGAGTCGAGAAAGGGGATGTCCGATTCCGAGCTGTTCGGGGAGTTTTACCGCTCCCAATACGGCGAGCAGCCGCCGGACGAGCTGCGCACCTTGTTTCTCTCCGTCCTTCGGGACGCGGAAAACTGACCCTTGCCCGGGGCTTGCGGGCGGAAAAATCCGAAAAAGGAGGAGGCCGATGAAGCCCGTCTATCTCGAATTTTGCGGCGTAAACAGCTTTTCGGAAAAGGCGCAGATCGACTTCGGGAAATTGCTCGAAGGCGGTCTGTTCGGCATTTTCGGCGATACGGGCAGCGGCAAGAGTACCATTCTCGACTGCATTCACTTCGCGCTGTACGGCAAAATCGAGCGTTCCTCCGGTTCGGTGACGGACAGCATCAACGAGAAATGCGACCGCGCGTACGTCGTTTACGATTTCGAGATCCTGCACGACGGGGCCCGGCATACCTACCGCGTCCGGCGGGAGCGCCGCCGGAAAAACAGCGTTCCCAAGGCATCTTTGTACGAGGCGGACGGGGAAGGCAAATGGCAGGCGCTCGCCGAGGGGACCAACGAGGTGGACAGGCGGGTGGAGGAGATCATCGGGCTCGGTTTTGACGATTTCAAAAAATGCATCGCGCTGCCGCAGGGAGAATTTGCGGGGCTGGTCAGGGCGAAGCCCTCGGAGCGGCTGCAGCTGGTATCCCGCCTTTTCGACCTCGAAAAATACGGCGAAAAGCTCTCCGCCGCCGTTCGCG
Organism: uncultured Clostridia bacterium; assembly: GCA_944375795.1. Taxonomy (GTDB): domain Bacteria; phylum Bacillota; class Clostridia; order Christensenellales; family Borkfalkiaceae; genus Scatosoma. The sequence goes on from CALWAU010000021.1 coordinate 27,713, forward strand.
GCAGATGCGCGGCGGCGGATAATCAGCTCGACGTCCTTCGTTCCCGGCTGCAGGAAAACGCCGAGGGCACCGAGGAGCGCGTCAGGGAGGAGAAGGAGAAGCTCTCCGCCGCCGTTCGGGAACGGGAGAGCGTGGGAGAGGCGCTTTCGGCCGCGGAGAAGGAGTACAATTCCCTCGCCCGCCTCGCCGAGGAAAAGCGGGAGTACGACTCCCTTTCGCTGCGCGTGCGGCGCGCGGAGGAAAAGCTCCCCTTTTACGCCGACCGCAAGCGGAAGCTGGCGCTTTTGCCCGGCGCTTCGAGGGTATCGGACTGCGTCCGGGAAAAGGAGAAAAACGAGCGGGGGCGCGCAAAGGCGGAAGAAGCGGCGGCGCGCACGGAGCTGTCCCTTTCCGCGCTCCGGGAATCGGTCGATCTGAAGCGGAAGCGGTTGGAGGAGAGCGGCCTGGACGGAAAGATCCGCGCGCTTTCGGTGACGCAGGGAAGGCTGGAGGCCGCCGAAAAGGACATGGAGGCCTTTCGCGAGGCGCAAAAAAAGCTCGACGACTGCACCGAGAAATACCGGCAGCTGAAAAACAGGGTCCCCGCGGAGGATTTCGATGGGCTGTTGGCGGCAAACGACGAGGCGAAAGCGGCGCTCGGGGAGGACGAATCGTTTACGGAATATCTCCGGCGGAATTTCAAGGACGTGCTTTTGTCGGAGGCATACGCGCAATTTCGGGCGGATCTGAAAATGCTGGGCGACAAGTATCCCGCGGCGGCGGAGGACATCGGAAAGCTGGCGGAGAAGTATACGCTCGCGGAGGCGGGGAGCGCCCGTTCCTTCGACGTCGCCGCCGCCAAGCTGGAATTTGACCGGGCGGAAAAGAGGCGGAAGGCGCTTGCGGCGGAGCGGAACGAAATCGAGGCCCGAAAAAAGAAATTCGAGGACAACGAACGGGAAAAGAAGAACGTCGTCGCGGACGGAAAACACTACCGGGAGAGGCTGGAGCTGGCGCGGAAGGCGATCGAGACGGTCAAAGACCTGGGTACCCCGGAAGAGGTGAAAAAGCAAATCGACGCGGCGTCGCGCGCGAAGAAGCGCGCGGAGGAGGAAATCGCGCAGGAGGAAGAAAAGCTCACGGAGCTGGCGAAGAAATTGGCGGAGAGCCGCACGGAGGAGAAGCTGTGCGCGGAAGGGGCGCGGGCGGCGGCGGAAACGCTTTCGGCGCTGCTTTCGGAAAACGGCTTTGCGGACGAAACGGCGGCGCGCGCCGTCGTCGCGGAGCTGGGCGACGGCAGGAGGGCGCGGGAGGAATGCGACGCCTTTTATGAGGAATACAACGCCGCAAAAAGCCGCCTGGCGGCGTTCCCGGCGGAGAAATTCGGGGAATTTTCCGAGGAGAAGCTTTCGGCGGCGGAGGCGCGCAAAAAGGACCTTTCCGCGCAGAACGAGGCGCTGTTGCAGCGCATCGCGGTGGGCGAGCGGGAGACGGAGCGGCTGTCGGGGCTGCGGGAGCGGTATAAGGCGCTGGAAAAGGAGATCAAAGAAAAGGAACGGGAAAAGGAGCTGCTCGAAAAGCTGCGGATACTGACGATGCGCGGGAAATTTATGGAGTTTATCGCCTCCGAGTATTTGCAGGAAGTGTGCGTTTCGGCGAGCCGGACGCTGCTTTCCCTCACGGGGGGCAGATATTTCCTTCGCTACGAGGACGAGTTCCGCGCGGGGGACAATCTCAACGGCGGCGCGCTGCGCAGCGTCCGTACGCTGTCGGGCGGCGAGACCTTTCTCGTCTCCCTCTCCCTCGCCCTGGCGCTGAGCGGCGCCATCTGCGCCAAATCCCTGCGGCCCATCGAATTTTTCTTCCTGGACGAAGGGTTCGGGACACTGGACGAAAAACTGGTGGACACCGTGATGGACGTGCTGGAAAAGCTGCGCAGCCGCAATTTTTCGGTGGGGGTCATCTCGCACGTGGAGGAACTGAAACACCGCATCGACAATAAGATTCTCGTCACGGGCGCGACGGAGGGACAGGGATCCCGGGTGCGCGTCGAGGCGTATTGACTGAAGGTATCGGCCGCCCGCCCGCGCTGCGGACAGGCGGCGGGACAGAGGGGCAAAGCCGCCCGAAAAACAACAGGCAAAGGAAACAGGGATCATGATTTTAAGCGCCGTATCCGTATGGAAAAAATTCGATGTGAGCACCCCGCTTCGTCCGGGCGAGTATAATCGCACGGAGGACAGGGCGGCGGGCATGGTATTCTGGGACGTCACCTATTCCGGGCGGGCGACGGAGGACGGCGGCGTGCGCATTTTCGCGATGTTCGGCAAGCCGTCTTCGGGCGGGAAATTTCCCGCCGTGCTGTTGCTGCCCGAGGCGGGGGCGGAACTCGATCAGGAGCTTCTGTATTATTTTATCGACAAGGGCTATGCCGTGCTCATGCCCGATTATTCGGGCGTACGGGGCGGGGAGACGGAAGAGACGCCCCACACCATCTATCCGCCCTCCCTCTCCTATGCGAATTGCTCGGAGAGCGGCGGGCTGGACGTCCTGGACGGGGACGCGGACAAAACCTGCTGGTTCGAGTGGGTGTCCGTCGCCCTGTATTCGATCGAATACCTCAAATCGCGCGAGGATATCTCCGGGATCGGCGTCGTGGGCATCCGCACGGGCGGCGAGGTGGCCTGGAAGGCGATGCTCTCTCCCGACGTCAAATGCGGCGTCGCGGTCAACGCCGTCGGCTGGCGGGCGTACCGCAATATCGGAAAATTTGCGGATAACGCGGAAATCAACATGAGCGACGAACGGCACCGCTATATCGCGGGCATCGAGTCACAGTCCTGGGCGCCCTTCGTCAAATGCCCCGTGCTGATGCTCTGTGCCCTTCGGGACGAAACTTCCGATTACGACCGCGCCTATGACACCTTTTCGCGCATCGGGCAGCCGGACGGAAGCGCCATCACCTATTCCGCCGACAGCGGCTCCTGTATCGGCCCGGACGCGCTCGCGGACATGGATCTCTTTCTGGAACGCAATCTCAAAGGGCGGGAAATTTATATCCCCAAGCCCCTCAATATCTCCCTGAAAAGCGAGGGCGGCGCGCTGAAAGCGGAGGTGGAATACGACGAGGGCGGCATTCTCGAAGAGACCAACATCTATTACGCGGAATCGGGCGAACGCACCAAATCCACCTTCCGCGAGTGGCAGCGCATTTTCCGCGCGGACGGGAAGGAAATCAAAAACGGCAGGGTCACCTGCGAGCTGCATCCGTACGGCGGCGCGGCGGCGGTGTTCGTCTATGCCACCGCCAAATATATCAACGGCTTCAAGGTGGCGTCCAAAATCGCCTCGAAGCGGCCGGAACATCCCGACGAGAACGCGGTGAAAAGCCGGGTCATCTATTCGGGCGGGGACGTGGACTGCTTCGGCGTCGCGGCGTATGAGGACTACTCGGTGGCGGGCATATTCCTCGAAGGCGAAGCGGTGCCCAAGCGGGTGAAGGGCTACGGCGGCATCGGCGGGGCCTATTCGGTCGGCGGGATCAAGACGTACAAAATCAGCTCTCCGCGCTACGTGCCCGACGAAAACGCCATTCTCGAATTTGATATTTACGCCCGAAGAGACGCGCAGGTAAAGGTCGCCGTGGACGCCGTCAATGCGGAAAACCGCATGGAGCGTTTCTCCGCGATGCTCTCCGTCCGGGGCGGCGGAAAGTGGAAACGCATCATTTTGCAGCCGGGCGAGCTGAAAAGCGAAAGCTCGGGCGTCCCGCTCGGGAGCTTTGCCGCGGGGCAGGCGCTGTTGTTCGACTGCGAGGACGAGGAGAACGAATATGCCGTCACCAACATCTTATGGCTGTAAAAGGTGATACCATGTACGAGCTGAATACAACCGTCCGTTTGAAAAAGCCGCATCCCTGCGGCGGGACGGATTGGGAAATCGTGCGCGCGGGCGTCGATATCAAGCTCCGCTGTCTCACCTGCGGCAGGTTCGTCAATCTCTCGCGGGACGAATTGAAAAAGCGGTCGGCAGGAGCGGAACGGGAAAAGGGAGCGAAATGAAAGAAAAGCAACTTCGGGACGGAAGTCTGTACGAATACAGGTACCGATACAGGGCGAAGCGTTCGTCCTCGCTGTTCGTGCTGGTGCTCGGGCTCATCGTCGTTGCGGCGCTGTGCTTCCGGATATATTGGACGAGTACTTTCGGCGGCGTATACGTGGACGGGATGTCGATGTATCCCACCCTCGAGACGGGGGACGAATTGCTCATGAAATACGGCAATGACGCCGAACGGGGAGACGTGATCGTGCTCGACGTGCGGCATTACGGTTTTTCGGGGACGCAGTTTCTCATCAAGCGGCTGATCGCGACGGAGGGAGATGCGGTTTACTGCGAGGACGGGCAGGTGTATATCCGCTATGCGGGCACGGACGAGTTTACGGCGCTGTACGAGCCGTATGCACATTCCGAGTACCCGTACGATTTCGGGCTGTACGAGGTCGGGGAGGACGAAATATTTTTCCTCGGCGACAATCGGACGAACAGCCGGGACAGCCGTTATATGGAGGGGCTTTCCCATCTGGAGGATTCCCTGTATACGGTGGACGATATTTACGGCGTCGTGCCCGATTGGTCCGTCCGCTTCAAAAGCATTTTGCGCTGGCTGCCGGGAATGCGCGTCAGCCATTCCTGAAAGGGGACGGCGGAATTTTGAAATTCACCCGGAAAGTTTTGCGCTCCGGCCTTCGGGCGGAGCGGCGCGCGGAGGTTTTTGGACAAATTTTGTGACGGAGGTCATGGTTGACAGTATGATAAAAATTACATCGGACAGCACTTGCGATCTCAATCGCCTCACCGAGGAACGCGGCATCGGCATCATGCCCCTGAACGTCATCCTCGACACCAAGGTATACCGCGACGGCGTGGACATCTCGCCCGCCGATATCTTCGCGTTTGTGGAAAAGACGAAAATGCTACCCAAAACGAGTGCGCCTGCCATCGAGGATTTTCATGATTTCTTCTCGCGGGAGCTGGAAACGTCGGACGAGCTCATTCACTTTTCCATTTCCGCCAAGGCTTCCGTTTCTCACTCGTGCGCCGCGGCCGCGGCGAAGGAATTCGGAGGCAGGGTGCGCGTGATAGACAGCCAGGCGCTCTCCACGGGGCAGGGGCTGCTCGTCATGAAGGCCGCGGATATGCGGGACGAGGGGAGGAGCGCCGCCGAAATCGAGGAGGCGGTCAACGCGCTCCGGCCCCGGGTAAACACCTCGTTCGTGCCCGACCGGCTGGACTATCTCTATAAGGGCGGGCGCTGTTCCCGCATGGAGATGTACGGGGCAAACATTCTGAAAATTCATCCCCTCATCGACATGAAGGAGGGACAGCTCGGCGTCAAAAAGAAGTATCGCGGCAAAATGACGATGTGTATCCGTTCGTATATCGAGGATCTGCGGAAGGAGTACCCCTCTTACGACAAGACCCGCTGCTTCGTGACCCATTCTTGCGCCGATGCCGAGCTTGTGTCGCTCGCCAAAGACATGGTGGCCTCGCTTTTCGATTTTGACGAAGTGATCGAGACGGTGGCGGGCTCCGTCATCACGGGGCACTGCGGCAGAAACACGCTGGGCGTGCTGTTCATCCACGACTGAGCGGAAAAGCGGAAATCGGCAAAACACAGGACGAAAAGGACAAATAAGGACAAATTCGGGAGTTTTCGATGACGACGATTTACAACGACGGCGATTTCAATAAGGTCATTGCGCAGAAAAAGCGCATTTTCGGCGTATTCATGGGCGTCACCGCCTTTTATGCGGTGTTCTGCGTCGCCTGGCTGATCTATTATATTTCTCTGCCCTATGCCGACCCGATGCAGACGCTGCCCAAGGTGTGCGTGTATGCGGCCAGCGCGCTGTATGTGATTTTTCTCTTTCCCTTTATGGGAATCAAGTATCACCGCGTCCGCAAATATTACAAGATGATGTACTATCTTTCGGAAGGGCTGAAAAACACGGAGGAAAATTATTTCGTCTGTTTCGAGGAAAAGGACCTGCAGAAGGATTACGTGGACGCGATCGCCTGTATTTTCAAGACCTGGAACCGCAAAAAGAGCGAATGGATGGAACGGGAGGCCTATCTCGACAAGGAGAAGCCGCTGCCCGATTTCGGGCGGGGCGACCTCGTGAAATACGTCGTTCAGAGCAATTTCCTCGTGCAGTATGAAATTTTCGAGCGCGGCGCGCTGGAAGAAGATGACGACGAAAATTTTGACGGATACGAGGACGCGGAGGCGGCGGAAGAGACGGAAGAAGCCGCCGCGGACGGAGAAAAAGAAGAAGAAACGGAGGACGAAGCATGAGAGCGGTCATGACGGTGACGGGCAAGGACAAAAGGGGCATCATCGCCAAGGTGAGCGCCTTTCTCGCGGAGAAAAACGCCAATATCGAGGACATTTCTCAGACGGTTTTGGGAGAATATTTTGCGATGATCATGCTGGTGGATTTGTCCGAGGCGAAGGAGGAGCTGGCCGAACTCGCGCGGGAGTGCGCGGAGATGGGCAGAAAAATCGGGATGGTGATATATATGCAGCATGAGGACATATTCAACGCGATGCACAATGTTTGAAGCGTTATTCATCTCGTGGGACATTGTCGGGCTTGCATTTCAGCTTGGTCACTTACGTTTCAGTAAGCTCCCTGCGCCGAAACCACGCCCTTCGCGTCCGACGAGCGACTAACGCTTCAAACTTCGGTATATCCGGCGTTGCGGAACTCCGGTAAAAGTTCGCGCGGCGGACGCTTCAAACTTCGGTATACCCGGCGTTGCGGAAATCCGGCAAAAATTTTCGTGCGACGCAACCTCGTTTCAAGCTTCCCCTTACGGGGAGGAGAGACCGTAACATGGGGCAGGGGTTTGACGAACGAAAAAATTCCACCCGATTATACAAACCGAAAAAAGAGTAAAGATTATGTATACAAAATTCGACGTTTTGGAAACGATAGACATGGTGGCGAAGGAGCACCTCGACATCCGCACGATTACGATGGGCATATCCCTCTTTCCCTGCGTGCGGGATACGGCGGAAGCCACCGCGGCGAAGGTTTACGACCTCGTTTGCTCCCGCGCGGAAAAAATCGTAAAGACGGCGGCGGACCTCTCGGGCGAATACGGCATTCCCATCGTCAACAAGCGGGTTTCGGTCACGCCCGTCAGCCTGATTTCTGCGGCGTTCCCCGAGAAGGCTCCCCTGATAGCGAGGGCGCTCGACGAAGCGGCGGAGAGGCTGGGCATCGATTTTCTCGGTGGGTACTCGGCGCTCGTGCACAAGTCCGCGGCGCCGTACGAAAAGGTGTTTCTCGACACCGTGCCCGAAGTGCTCGCCTCCACGAAGCGGCTGTGCGCTTCCGTCAATGTCGGCTCCACCCGCTCGGGCATCAACATGGACGCCGTACGGAGGATGGGCGGCATTTTCAAGCAGGCGGCCGCGCTGACCGCGGCGGAGGACGGCCTGGGGGCGGCAAAGCTGGTCGCTTTCTGCAACGCCGTGGAGGATAATCCTTTTATGGCGGGGGCGTTTCACGGCGTCGGCGAGGCGGATTGCGTCGTAAACGTCGGCGTTTCGGGGCCGGGGGTCGTCAAGCACGCGCTTGAACAGATTCCCGACGCCGACCTCACCGAGGCGGCGGAAATGATCAAGCGGACGGCCTTCAAAATTACCCGGGCAGGGCAGCTGATTGCCCGGGAGGCGGCAAAGCGGCTGCATGCGGAGTTCGGCATCGTCGATTTGTCCCTTGCGCCCACGCCCGCCCGCGGCGATTCGGTGGCGCAGATTTTGGAGGAGCTCGGCCTGGAACGGGTGGGCGGACACGGTACGACGGCGGCGCTCGCCCTTCTCAACGACGCGGTGAAAAAGGGGGGCGTCATGGCTTCCTCCCGCGTGGGCGGGCTTTCGGGCGCGTTTATTCCCGTTTCCGAGGACATCGGCATGATCGAGGCGGCGGAGAAAGGGGAAATCAATCTGGACAAGCTGGAGGCGATGACCTGCGTGTGCAGCGTGGGGCTGGATATGATCGCCATTCCCGGCGATACGCCGGCGGAGACGATCGCGGCGATCATCGCGGACGAGGCGGCGATCGGCATGGTCAACAACAAGACGACGGCAGTGCGCATCATTCCCGCGCCGGGAAAGTGCGCGGGGGATTGGGTACATTTCGGAGGCCTTCTGGGCCGTGCGCCCGTCCTGCCCGTTCACGATACGGACAGCTCGAAATTTATTCTGCGGGGAGGCAATATCCCCGCGCCCATTCACAGCTTCAAGAATTGAGGCGTGGCCCGAAGGGGCCGGAAACCAAAAAGAAATACAAGGAGTAAACATATCATGGAAAGAAAAGACGTAAAAACCGAGTACACCTGGGATCTCTCTCCCATTTTTCCCTCCGACGAGGCGTGGGAAAAGGAATACAAGGCATTTGAAAAGGCGTTTGCCGACAGCGATATCCCTTCCTATCAGGGCAAGCTGGGCGACAAGAAAAAGCTGCTGGAGTTTTTCGCTCTGCGCGACGCTCTTTCCCGCCGTCTGGAAAAGCTGTATCTGTATGCCTCCATGCGCCACGACGAGGATATCCGCATTTCCAAATACACTTCCTATACCGCGATGATGAGCACGCTCGTGTCCAAGCTCATGGCGGAGATGTCTTTCGTGGAGCCGGAACTCACTTCGCTCGACGACGCGAAACTGAAAGCGTACATCGACGATCCCGATTTCGCCGACTACGATTATACCCTCGACCAGATCCGGCGCTCCAAAGCGCACGTGCTCGGCGGCGGGGAGGAGAAGCTGCTCGCGCTCGCGTCCGACGTCATGGGCGGGTTCCAGACCGTCTTTTCCATGCTCGACAATGCCGACCTCAATCTGCCCAAGGGGGTGTTCAACGGCGAGGAGGTGCAGATGAGCCACGGCATGTACGGGCTGGTGCTCCATTCGGGCAAGCGGGAGGAGCGCGAAAAGTGGTTCAAGGACTACTATGCGGCCTATATCCGGCTCGTCGATGCGATCACGCAGACGTATTACGGAAACGTCAAAAAGGATATTTTCTATAAGACGGCGAGAAAATACGACAGCTGCCTCGCCATGGCGATGGACGGGGAGGACGTCTCGCCCGCGGTGTACGAAAATCTCATCCGCTCGGTGCACGGCGCGCTGCCGACGATGCACAGGTATATCTCCCTGCGCAAAAAGCTCCTCGGCCTGGACGAGCAGCATATGTACGACATCTATATCCCCCTCGTCTCCGATGCGGAGATCAAGCTTCCCTTCGGGGAGGCTTACGAGCTGGTCATTGAGGGCCTCGCGCCCCTGGGCAAGGACTATCAGGCGCTTCTCCGCCGCGGCAGAGAGGAACGCTGGATAGACGTGTGCGAGACGGAGGGCAAACGGAGCGGCGCCTATTCCACGGGCGTGTACGACACCCATCCGTACGTCCTTCTCAATTACCAGGAGACGACCAACGAAATCTTTACCATCGCGCACGAGATGGGGCATTCCATTCACACGTTCAAATCGAACGCGGGGCAGCCGTATCCCAAGTCGGAGTATACCATCTTCCTCGCGGAGATTGCCAGCACCGTCAACGAAGTGTTGCTCATGAAATACCTGTATGCCACTTCCGAGGATAAACAGCTGAAAAAATACCTGCTCAATTACTATATGGACATGATCCGCACCACCCTTTTCCGCCAGACGCAGTTTGCCGAGTTCGAGCAGATCGCGCACGCGAAGGCGGAGGCCGGCGAGCCGCTCACCAAGGAAAATCTCTGCGAGATCTATTATAAACTGAACAAAGATTATTACGGCGACGGTATCGTGCACGATAAGGAAATCGCCTACGAATGGGCGCGCATTCCGCACTTCTATCGCTCCTTCTACGTCTACAAATACGCGACGGGCATCATCTCCGCGATTTCCATCGTGAAGCGCATCCTGTCGGAAGGGGAGAGCGCGGTGAAGGACTATTTCTCCTTCCTGTCCGGCGGAAACTGCACCGACCCCGTCTCCATTCTCAAGCGCGCGGGCGTCGATCTGACCACCTCCGCGCCCTTTGAAACGGCGATGAAGGAATTTGAGGAGACGCTCGACGAGTTCGAGAAACTCTCCGACCGATAAAATAAAATATACGAATGTCCCCGCCTTCGGGCGGGGGCAGAGAGGCGAGGGAAAGAGGTTATGCCATCGGAAATCAATACAATGCCCTATAACCGCGATGCGGAAATGGCGCTTCTGGGATGTCTGCTCATCGACAACGACATCGCGGCGGAGCTCGTGGAGAAGCTGGGCGAGGACGATTTTTATCAGGAATCGCACAAATATATCATCCGCGCGATGCGGAAGGTGTTCGAGGGGCGGCAGCCCATCGATCTCGTGACCCTCTCCGACCAGCTGGACGGCGAGGGCAACCTCGAAAACGCGGGCGGCATCGCCTATCTTACCGAGCTTGCCCAGCTTACCCCCTCGGCGGCAAATTATAAATCCTATTACGAGATCGTCAGCAGGGACAGCACCAACCGCCGCCTCATCCGCGCCGCGCGGAAGATCATTGAAAACTGCATGACGGGCGCGGAGAGCCGGGACGCCATCGCCTATGCGGAAAAGGCGGTGTACGATATTTCCCGCCAGGCGGACAGATCGGTGCTGGCGGGAATGCAGGAAGGGGACATCGTGCAGCAGGTGCTGGAAAAGTTCGAGGCGATACAGTCCGACCCCAACGTGTTCCGCGGAATCGAGACGGGCTTCCGCCGCCTCGACCAGATGACCAACGGGCTTCAGCCTTCCGACCTCATCGTCCTCGCCGCCCGTCCCGGCATGGGCAAGACCTCGCTGGCGATGAATCTCGTCGAGCACGCCGCCCTGCGCAAGGATAAGGTATGCGCCGTGTTTTCGCTGGAAATGCCGCGGATTCAGATTGTGCAGAGGCTGCTCTGCTCGTACGCGAACGTCAGCATGGCGAAAGGGCTGTCCGGGCAGCTTTCCGCGGCGGAGTGGAAAAAGCTGATGCTGGCGAGCGACAAGCTGAAAAAAAGCAAAATTTATATCGACGATTCCTCGCGGGTGACGCCCGCGGAGATACAGTCCAAGTGCCGCCGTCTGCACACCATCGCGGGCGGATTGGACCTGGTCATGATCGACTATATACAGCTCATGTCGAGCGGGGATTCCAGGGTGGCGGGCGCCGAGAACAGACAGCAGGAGGTCGCCTCCATCACCCGCGACCTCAAAATCATGGCGAAGGAGCTCAACGTGCCCGTCGTGGCGCTCTCCCAGCTCCGGCGCATTCAGTCCAAGGAGCCGCAGCTCTCCGACCTGCGCGAATCGGGCGCCATCGAGCAGGACGCGGACATCGTCATGTTCATCAACCGCCCGGAGGCGACGGCCACCAAGGAGGAGCTGGAATCGGGAAAGATCGTCAAGGGGGCGGCGGAACTCATCATCGCCAAGCACAGAAACGGTTCCCAGGGGCGCATTCAGCTGAAATTTATCGGCGAAAGCACCAAATTCGTGGACGTGGACGCGCAGGGGCGGGAGGACGAACCGCCCGAGTATTCCCGCGCGCCGAGAAATTTCGAGGACGAGGAGCCGGCCGAGGAGGCGTTCGGGGCCGCTCGGGAAGCGCCTCCGCCCCCGCCTCCCTCCGACGGCGGCGGGGAGGACGGGGACGACGAATTGCCGTTCGATTGAGAAAAGGGGCGGGTTCATGATTACGCGCGTAAAAAAAATCGATGCCGACAGCCTCGCGGAGGCGAGGGAAATCATCCTCTCCGGCGGCGTGGTGGCGTTCCCCACCGAAACGGTGTACGGGTTGGGCGGAAACGCCCTCGACGACGGGGCGGTGAAAAGTATCTTTGAAATCAAGGGCAGGCCCAACGACAATCCGCTGATAGCGCACGTGTGCGAGGGGTATGACCTCTCCCGCATCGTCGATTTTGACCCTCCCTATGCGGCGGCGCTGCGCCGGGCGTTTTTGCCCGGGCCGCTCACGCTCGTCTATCCCTCGCGGGGGAAAGTCAGCCCCCGCGTTTCCTGCGGCCTGGATACGCTGGCGGTCCGCGTTCCTTCCCACCCGGGGGCGCAGGCGTTTTTGCGGGCGGTCGGCGTGCCCGTCGTGGCCCCGAGCGCCAATCTGTCCAAACACGTCAGCCCCACTTCGGCGGCGCACGTGCTCGACGATTTCGACGGAAAAATCCCGCTCATTCTCGACGGCGGCGCCTGCACGGGCGGCATCGAGAGCACCGTCTGCGACGTGACGGGGGAATATCCCGTCATTCTGCGTCCCGGTCTGGTCACGCGGGAGATGATCGAAAGGCTCGCGGGCAGGTGCGGGGCTGCGCCCGCGACGCTCGGGCCGGGCGAGAAGGCGAAAAGCCCGGGTATGCTGTACAAGCATTATTCGCCCCGATGCCGCACCCTGCTGTTCCCCGAGGATGGACGGGCGGAGGCGGAGGACGCCTTCCGGCGGGAGACGGCGGCGGGGAACCGCGCATTGTTTCTCTGCGAAGGAAAGCTGGCCGACGAGCTGAACGCGCGGGGCATGTCTGCGCTCAATCTCGGATATTGCGGGGAGGAGATGGCGGCGAGGCTGTACGGGCTGTTGCGGGAGGCGGAAAAGCGCGCCGATGTGCTCATCGCGGTGGAACCCGCGGAACGCGGGGGCGTGATGACGGGGGTGCTCAACCGACTGAAAAAGGCGTGCGCCTCCGCGGATATTCCCCATTGACGGAAAAGGCGAGGAAGAGGACTATGGAAGAGAAAAAAATCGTATTCGTCTGCACGGGCAACACCTGCCGCTCTCCCATGGCGGAGGCGATACTGCGTTCGGAACTGAAGCGCCTGGATATCCGTGGCGCGGAGGTGCTTTCCGCCGGGACGCAGGCGTCGGAGACGAGCTTTATCAATCCGAAGTCCTCGGAGGTGCTTTCGGAAAACGGGTTGTCGCTCGACAATTTCAATTCCCGGCGGCTGGATGCGGAGCTTCTGAAAAGCGCCTATGCCATCGTGTGCATGACGGACGCCCTCCGCGATTGGCTGATGGAGCTGCGCTGGAGCGTTTTGCGCAAGGAGGGATTTTCCGAAATCGAAAACAACGTGTATTCCTTTTCCGAGATTGCCGGTTACGAAATCCCCGATCCGTACGGAAAGGATATCGATTGCTACCGACGGACGTTTGCCCTGCTTTCGGAGGGAATGCCCCGCGTCGTCGAAAAACTGTTCGCGGTCGAGAAGAAGGAGAAGGGAGAAAAGGCAAAGCCCGCGGCCGGAGCCGATGCGGCCACCCCGCCCGCAGAGAAAAAACGCAAACCCCGCGCCAAGCCGAGAAGGCGGCGCGCGTCCGGAAACGCCGTCGCGGCAAAGGCGGCAAAGCCGAAAAAGAAGAACGCGGCCTCCGGAAAGGCGAAATCGTCCGGGAAAAGCGCCGCGGCAAAGAAAAAAAAGACGGAAGGAGAAAGGAAATGAAAATAGCCGTTGCCTGCGACCATGGCGGGCTGAATCTGAAAAAAGCACTCATCGGGTATCTGGAGAAAAACGGATACGAATACGTCGATTTCGGGACGAACAGCGCGGATTCGTGCGATTATCCCGACTACGCGCTTCCCGCGGCGGAGAGCGTGGCGCGGGGAGAATGCGACCGCGGCATCGTCATCTGTTCGACGGGCATCGGCGTGTCCATCGTCGCCAACAAGGTGCCGGGGGTGCGCTGCGCGCATTGCCACGACACTTATTGCGCAAAATATACCCGGTACCACAACGACGCCAATATGCTCGCCTTCGGCGAAAAGTGCCTGGGCGTGGGCATGATGGAGGAGATCGTCACGGCTTTCCTCACCTGCGAATATACGGGCGGGGAACGGCACGACCGCAGGATTGCCAAAATCCGCGCGGCGGAAGAAAAATATTGCGGAAAAAACCGCCCCTGACTCCGCCGTGGACAGGCAGCACATCTTTTCTCTGCTGGACGGCGCGGGGATACCGTACAAGGCGGTATTTCATGCACCCGTGTATTCGATGACGGCGCTCAACGGCATTCCCGAATTGGCGCAGAGGCGCTCCCGAATTGCAAAAAATTTATTCCTGAAAGGGGGCAGATATTATCTCCTCGTCGCCCGCGGCGAGGGGAGAGCGGATTTGCGCGCGCTCGGGGAGCGGCTGCATTCCGGCCGCCTGCGATTTGCTTCCAAACGGGAGCTTTCGGAGGTGCTCGGGCTGGGCAGGGGAGAGGTGACGCCCTTCGGCGCCCTCGGTCAAAACGAAAAAACGGTGTGCGTGCTGTTCGACGATTTTTTTACGGGCGGGGAAATCGGCGTGCATCCCTGCGACAATGCGGCGACGGTCTTTCTTCGGGCGGACGACCTGTTCGAGTTTCTCGCCGGCCGCGGCGTGCAGGTGCGCCGCGTATCCCTTTGAGCTTTTACGGTTTTTACGGCTTTACGGACGAAATACATGAAGGAGTACAATCATGGAAAAATACGAATTTTTTGACAATCCCCGGTTCCACCTAGTGGACCATCCCCTCATCGAGCATAAGCTCGCCATTCTCCGCGACAAGCGGACGAACACCAAGCAGTTTATGGAGCTCGCCGAGGAGATCGCGATGCTGGAAACGTACGAGGCGACCAAGGATCTCCCCCTCGAAAACGTGGACGTGGAGACCCCGATCGAAACGGCGCATTGCAGGATGGTGTCCGGCCGCGCGGTGGGGGTCGTCCCCATTCTGCGCGCGGGGCTGGGAATGGTTTCGGGCGTCCTCAAACTGATTCCCAACGCCAAGGTGGGGCACATCGGCCTGTATCGCGACCCCGACACGCACGAGCCCGTGGAATATTACTGCAAGCTTCCCGCGGACAGCGAACAGCGTCTTCTGGTGGTCGTGGACCCGATGCTCGCCACGGGCGGCAGCGCCTCCGACGCCATTACCATGATCAAGGGACACGGCGCCAAGCAGATCAAGCTCTGCTGTATCGTCAGCTGCCCGACGGGTATCCGCAAGGTGCTCAAAGACCATCCCGACGTCGATTTGTACGTCGCGGCCATCGACCCCGTCCTCAACGACCATTGCTATATCGTTCCCGGCCTCGGCGACGCCGGCGACAGGCTGTTCGGGACGAAGTAAACGATAAACGAAAGTTGCCTCCGTTTGCACAAAGCATACATAATTCCCCGCCCGCGGCGGGGATACGGGGGCGGCATGGAAGGATTCCTGAACGATCTGAAACAATTTTTCCGAAGTTTTCTCAGCGGCGGCGGGCTCAATCTCGTCAAGGCGGCGGCCATTCTCGTGCTCGGGCTTCTGGCCATTCGACTTTTGACTTTCGCGGTGCGAAAGCGGGCGGTAAAAAGCCGCCGTCTGGATAACGCCGCTTCCGCGTTCGTCACTTCCATGGTATCCCTCGTCGCCTATGTGGCGCTCGCTTTGGCGCTCATCGGCGCGCTGGGATTTTCGACGGCGGGGATCGTGGCGGCGTTTTCCTCCGTGATGCTCGCCATTGCCCTCGGTATGCAGGACGCGCTGTCCAGCCTCACCAACGGCATTCTTCTGATTTTTACCAAGCCCTTTCGGGCGGGCGATTACGTGGATATCGGCGGCACCTCGGGGACCGTCCGCGAAATCAAGCTCTTTTCCGTCAAGGTGACCACGACGGACAATCTCACCGTCATCATTCCCAACAGCACGGTGCTCGGTTCGGTTATCACCAATTACAGCCGCATGTCTCTGCGTCGCCTGGAAATCGTCCTTCCCGTATCGTACGGGGAAGACGTGGACGAAGTGAAGGAAGCCGTGGGAAAGGTGGTCCGGTCGGATGCGAGAATCGCGCCCCTCCCGGCGTATTTTTTCCGCCTGACGGAATACGGCTCCGATTCTCTCAATTTTACGCTGCGGGTCTGGACCGAACCGGGGGATTTTTGGGCCGTAAAGTTCGATTTGCTCGAAGGGATTCTCCGCGCTTTTCGGGAAAGGGGAATATCCATTCCTTACAGACAATTCGACGTGCATTTGGCCTCCGCTCCCTCCGGAAAGAGGGAAAAGGAGGCGTGAGATGAGTTTGTTCTCATACCTGTACCGTGCATTTTTGTCGGAGGAGTTCGGGACGCTCGCCGTTCGGTATCTCTGGTATTTTCTTTTGATTGGGTTGGGGATATTTTTTCTCGCGCTCGTGCGGCGGAAAACTTCGCGCGGGCTTACCAAAGGAAGAGTGAAGGAAAAATGTCTCCTTCTGAGAAAGCTGTTGGAGGAGACGCTGGAAGCGGAAGGGCGGAAGATCGGGAAATCCGCGGGGCATAAGGCGTCCGTAAACCCCGCCCGGATGGCGAAGTTGCGGGGCGCGGCGGAGGAAGCGATGTGGACGGCTTCGCGGCTGGTGGACGAACGCCGCGATCTCGTATTTGACGGCATCGCGGGAAGCCTGAACGAAATTGCCGACCTTCTGGCGGAAGCGGAGAGCGCCTTTGCGGACGGTTCGGAGACGGAAAAGAGCCTCAGGGAGGCTTTGAGGGCCACGGATTCGGTCGTGGAAAGGATAGATGCCGCCATGGCGGCGGCGAAGGATACAGACGAATGAAAAAGAGGATCATCGCCATCGGCGGCGGGGAAATACGCGAGCGCACGACGCTGAAAATCGACGAAAAGATTGCGGCGCTCGCAAAGGAACATGCAGGGGACAGGCGGGCAAACGCCCTGTTTATCCCCACCGCCAGCCACGATTTTATGCCCTACTACAACTCTTTTCATAAAATATATACGGGGGTATTCGACGTCAAAACGGACGTCGCGCTCACCGTGTATCGGGAGCCGGATGCGGAGAAGCTGAAAGAGAAATTTCTGAAAGCGGACATGATTTACGTCGGCGGCGGAGATACGGTATTCATGATGGAGCATTGGAAACGGACGGGCCTGCTCGCTTTGATCGAGGACGCCTATCGCCGCGGTGTCCTGCTCGCGGGGTTAAGCGCTGGCGCGATTTGTTGGTTCTCGGACATCTATACCGATTCCTTAAAGACAGAGGACGGGACTCAATACGCGATGTTCAAGGGATTGAATTGGATAAAAGGAATAATTTCTCCGCATTATGGGCAAAGAATGCTTGACTTTGATAAAATTGTGTGTTATAATTACTCTTGTGCTTACGGGATAGAAGACAATGCCGCCCTCTGTATCGAGGACGGAGTGATTGTCGGGAGTCTTTCGAGCGGTGGAAAAGCCTATCGGATCGTAAACACGGACGGAGTTTTGGAAAAGCACGCAATCGAAGGGGAAAGCGAGTTTTGAAAAAATGACGGACAATCTCCGCCTCTGTATATCGGGGGCGGTAAGATATGCGGATGTGGCGAAACTGGCAGACGCGCAGGTTTCAGGTTCCTGTGGGAGACCATGCAGGTTCAAGTCCTGTCATCCGCACCATTTATACGGGATATTGCATAAAATACGGCAATATCCCGTATATTTTTT
>CALWAU010000022.1 GCA_944375795.1 uncultured Clostridia bacterium
ACGGCGACGCCGTGGGGAATTTCCTTGTCGTATTTGAGCAGAATTTTTTCGCGCATGATTTCGGCGATCATGAAGCGCTCGCTCCTGTCGGAAACGATGTCCTGCTCGAATACCTTGCCGCCCTCCGGCATCCGGGAAACGAGAAACTCCTCCAATTTCCGGATGTTCGTCCCCTTTCGGGCGGAGACGGGAAATACGTCGAGATCGACCCCCGAATCGGCAAATTTTGCCATATCGGCGGGAATGTTCTCCCGGGGCATGATGTCGATTTTGGTATAGGCGACGGCCATGGGAATCCCCAGCGCCTTATACTTTCTCATCAGCGCAAAGTCCTCCTCCCGCACCCCCTCGTGACCGTCGTGGACGTAAAGGATGAAATCCACCGATTTCGCGCTCGCGTCCGCCGTGCGCATCATCATGTCCGTCAGGGCGTTTTTCGCCCTGTAGATGCCCGGCGTGTCCACGAACACGATCTGGCTGTCCGACTTCGTCAGTACGCCCAAAATCCTGTCCCTCGTCGTCTGGGGCTTGGGCGAAACGATGGAGACCTTCTCGCCCACCATCACGTTTATCAAAGTGCTTTTTCCGGCATTTGCCCTGCCGATCACCGCAACGTATCCGCTTCTCATAAACCGTCCTTTTCCGCGCTCTCCGCAGGCGGAACAGGGGTGTTCGTCTCTCCCCTGTCCCCGTCCTCATCGCGGACGATGCCCATTCTGCCGAGAATTTTTTCCTCTTCCCGCCGCATTTGCGCGCGGTCCTCCTCCGTCTCGTGGTCGTACCCGAGACAGTGCAGGATGCCGTGCACGAGCAGGTAGTGCAGCTCCCGGTTATACGAATGCCCGTATTCCGCCGCCTGTTCCCTCGCGCGCTCCGCGCACACCGCCACCGAGCCGATGAACAAATCCCCGTCCTCGTCCCTGTCCAGCGGAAAATCCGCGCCGCGGATCGCCTTTCCCCGGATACCTTCGAGCGAAGGGAAGCTGAGGACGTCCGTCACGCGGTCGGTATTCCGCAGCTCCCGGTTGAGGCGGCGGATCTCCTCCTTGTCCACAAAGACGAACTCCACGGCGAGCGGCACGTCCGAAGTCACGAAGCCGTCCAGCGCCCGCTCCAGCGCGCGCACGTTATCTTCGGGGAACTCCCCGCTTTCGCAAAAAATGCGGAAATCGGTCATTCGTTTTCCCCCGTCGTCTTGCCGTCCTCGTGCTTATACCGGATGGACGGATATTTGACCCGATGATGATAGACCCCCGTCAGCGTGCTCACCAGCGTGCGGCGGATAATGGAAAGATCCGCCATGGTAATGTCGCAGTCGGAAAACTGTTCGAGGTCCATGCGCTCCTCGATGATGCCGCGAATCGCCTTTTCCACAGCCTCGGGCGTGCGCTTGGGCAGCGAACGGACCACCGCCTCGGACGCGTCGGCAATCATGATGATCGCCGCGATCTTCGTCTTTGGCTTGGGGCCGGGATAGGAAAAGTCCTCTATATTCAGCTCGCCGTCCGTCATTTTCAGCGCCTTGGCGTAAAAATAGCGGATGGGCATCGTGCCGTGATGCTGCAGCGCCACGTCTGCCAGAAACTGCGGCAGATGATGCGCGCGGATAAGCTCGTACCCGTCCTGGGTATGCGAGCGGATGATGTCGGCAGAAAGCTCGGGCGTGAGCTCGTCATGCAGATTGTAATCCCCCTGATTTTCCGTGAAATATTCGGGCTGGTGCAGTTTTCCGACGTCGTGATAAAGCGCCGCCGCGCGCGTGAAATCGACGTCCTCGCCCAGTGCCCCCGCGCACGCCTCCGCCAGCTGCGCCACTACCATGGAATGATTGAACGTACCCGGGGCCTCTTCTTTCAGCTTTTTGAGGAGCTTGGCGTCCGGGCTGGTCAGCTCGCGCAGGCGGAACACCGTGAGACAGTTGAAAACGCACTCGAACACGGGCAGGAAGGCGAGAAAGAGCACGGCGGACATGATGCCGCCCAAAAGCCCGTACCCCATCAGCGTGAGCACCCGTTCCAGCCCCGTCGCCTCGGTGGGCAGCGAGGGCGCCGCCCCCGCCAGGCCGGATATTTCCAGCAGGAAAATAATCACGTCTACGGGAATGACGATAATCAGCCCGATGCCCACGATCTGAAAGCGGGTCTTGGCCTTGTTCCCGAAAAAGATGGCGATCATGCCCGCGGTGAACGCGATGATGAAGGAGGAATACACGCTGTTCGCCGTCGCGGCGTTATCCGAAAACGCGTCCACGATGAAC
Source organism: uncultured Clostridia bacterium (assembly GCA_944375795.1). GTDB lineage: Bacteria > Bacillota > Clostridia > Christensenellales > Borkfalkiaceae > Scatosoma. Next base: position 2,258 of record CALWAU010000022.1, read on the forward strand.
AGCAGAATGGCGCAGACCATATTGACGAACACCGCCTCCCGCCGTCCGACGAGAATGAACATCAGAAGGGCGCACAGCGCCACGGGACGGGCGTAAATGTGCAGATAGTTTCCGAACAGAAAGGAGACCACGATACTGAAATCCAATACGGAAAAGACGAGCGCGATATTCTTCCCGTCCGTCAGCATCCGCCGATTCTCGAAAAAGAAATAAAAGTAGAGGATCCAGACGAGCAGCAGGGTGCAGAACATGATATACAGATAGTTGGCGCGGTTTTCCCGAAATGTCTGACTGAAATTCCCGAAAGAGTTCCAAAGGAGCAAAATTCCCACAATCAGAACGAGTATGAGAAAATTGAGCGTGAACAAAAGCACGCTCTTCACCGCTTCCTTTTTCGTCCAGACCAATTCGCCTTCCCGTATGTTCATCCTTCGTTTCTCTCCTTCGCCGCTCTCGGCGTATCCGCCGAGCGGCGCGCGCGTTCGGCGTCCGCCTCATAGGCGCGTATGATCCTCATCACCATCGGATGCCGCACGACGTCCTTGTCCGTCAGGCGGCAGATCTGTATCCCCTCTATGTTTTTGAGTATGCTTATGGCATGGACCAGCCCGCTCTTTTTGCCCTCGGGCAGGTCTATCTGCGTCACGTCCCCCGTCACCACCGTCTTGCTGCCCTCCCCCATGCGGGTGAGAAACATCTTCATCTGTTCCTTGGTGGTGTTCTGCGCCTCGTCCAAAATGATGAACGCGTTGGACAGGGTCCTGCCCCGCATGTATGCGAGCGGCGCCACTTCGATGACCCCTTTCTCCATCAGTTTCGCATACGTTTCCAGCCCCAGCATTTCCTGCAGGGCATCGTACAGGGGACGGAGATAGGGATCCACCTTGGTCTGCAGATCGCCGGGGAGAAAGCCGAGCTTTTCCCCCGCCTCGACGGCGGGCCGGGTGAGAATGATTTTTTCCACCTGCTTGCTCTTGAACGCCGCCACCGCGAGGCACACGGCGAGATAGGTCTTACCCGTTCCGGCGGGGCCGACGCCGAACACCACCGTATTGTTTTTTACGGCGTCCACGTACTGTTTCTGCCCCACCGTCTTGCAGCGGATCTGCTTCCCGCGGGACGTGACCGCGACGACGCCCTCCAGAATGGCGGCGATATCCCCCGCGCGGCCCTCTTTGGCCAATTCGATGCAATAGATGATGCGGCCCTTGTCCAGGTTTTCCCCGCTCTCGGCAAAACGGAGCAGCTGCACGAGCACCTCTCTCCCGCAGGCCACCGCCTCCTCTTCCCCCTCCAGGCGGATATTCACGCCGTCCACGTAAGCCGCGAGGTCGAGCTCGCGGGAAAGCAGGGTGAGATTTTCGTCGAACGTCCCCAGAATGCGGGACAGCTTGTCCACCGAACCGATGTCTATTGTCTGTGTGATGCGTGCCGTAGTAAACTCCTCCGTTCCTCCGTGCGATTTCCGACGCCCGGAAATTCAGAAATTCATCGTCTCCGCGACCGTGTAAACCAGCCTGACGAGGTATCCGCCCTCCGTCCGTTCGCAGCTGCGCTCGACGATTTCGCCGTCCGCCTCGAGGTACCCTTGCGCCAGCGCCCGGCTCTCGTCCTCCGCGTCTATCACCTGCTCGTATACGCAAGAAATCGTCACGCGCGCGATGGCAGTGACGGGAATGCGCTCCCCCGCCTCGTCGAGAAGATAGGCGCCCACGAGCGGTTCCCCCGCCTCGACCGTATCCCCCGCCTTTTTCAGCGCCGTGCCCCGCAGAACCGCCATTTGCACGACGGTGCCCGAGTGAACGGCGATCATGTCCCCCTCCGCGGGCGACGGGTCGGAAAAGGGGGAAAGGCGCACCTCCACCCGCACCGTCGTGCCCGACTTTTCCACCGAGCAATAGCTGACGTCTTTCAGGCCGAGGATCTTCGCCGCCGCCTCGTCCGCGCCTCCCGAGTAAAAGGAAAAGCGCCTGATGCCGCTCTCTTCGAGCGCGGCGAGCACTTCGTCCCGATGTCCTTCCGCCCCCGCGACGTCGATGCGCAGCACCAACCTGTCCGCGGCGGGCACCGCGGCGAGAAAGAGCGCGACGCCGAGCAGGAGCCCCGGGCGCCTTTTCAGCCGGCGCAGACGGGAAAGCAGCCCCTCCGCACCCGCGCTTTTGGCGATGTACGGACTGTGCATGGCTATATTATAGCATACATTCGGATAAATTGCAAAAACTTTTTCGGCATCTTTTTCGTTTACGCTCAAAAGTATTTGATTTTTTTTGTACTTTTTTGCATGATAGACGCAGATTCCCTCCCTTTGGAGGCGGTTGAGGGCGCGTTCGGGCGAGATTCCCTCGATGACGATTTTTTCCAGCAGCATTTTACTTTTCCCCCTTCGTCCCGTCCGACAGGCGCACGGAAAGGATATTTCCCGACAGCTCGAGGTCCCCGTCGCAGTATTTTTCGATGACGAATCCGCTCCCCTCTATTTCCAGCACGGCGCGCCGGAAGCCGAGAAGCAGCCGGGAGGGAGAAAACTCGCCGATCGTCCGCACCCCCTGGAAATAACCTCCCCTGCCGGGCAGAACGGTATACCGCGCCCCCGCAAACAGGTCCGCCCCGCTCTCCAGCCTTCTGAAAATTTCGTCGTATAACCGCATATGCCGCGCACCCTTTCCTTCTATGAGCCGATAAAACCGATTCCCTTTATTGTATGCCGCGGGGAAACGGGTTATGAGGCCTCCCCCTCCCGCGAAGCGGCGCGGAAAAAAATTTTTCGTTTTTTTCCTTCAATTCGGTTGACAGGAGAAAAAACGCATGCTATAATAGAAAAAATCAATCGAAAAAATCGACGTCATTCGATTTTTGCTTTTTTCGGGAGAAATCGCCATGAAGAAACAGGTATTCATGAACGCAACGGAGATGCGCATGTGCGGCATGCGTATGTCTTTTCGCGCGATTTTTTCCGGGAATCTTTCCTGTCGCATACGGACGGCCTGAACACGGGCGGCAACGATGCAAATTTCGAGGGAAGCTTCTGCGGAAGCTTCCCTTTTTTCGTATCTTCCAAAATCGACAAAAAAATCCTTCACGGAGGTTTCATCATGAAAAAAATTCTTTCCCTCTGCCTTTCCCTGCTGTTCGGCGCAAGCGCCGCCGCCCTCTCCGCCTGCTCGGAGGACGGCATTTCCGTCGCCGTGCCCAACGACGCCACCAACGAGGCCCGCGCTCTCCTTCTCCTGGAGGACCTGGGCTATATTGCCCTGGACGCGGACGCGGGCATCACCGCCACCCCCCGGGACATCGTCGACAACCCCTACGGCCTTCGTTTCGTCGAAATGGAAGCCGGGCAGATCCCCCGCGCGCTGCAGGACGTGGATTACGCCGTCATCAACTCCAACTATGCGCTGGATGCGGGCATCGACCCCGTGAACGACAGCCTCGCCGTCGAGAGCGCGGAGGATAACCCCTATTCCAACATTCTCGCCGTCAGGGCGGGCAACGAAAACTCTCCCGCGATCCTGGCGCTGGTCGCCGCGCTCTCCTCGCAGCAGGTCGCGGACTTCATCGAAACGGAATACAGCGGCGCGGTCATTTCCTCCGTGTCCGCCCCCGGGACGGGATTCGACGACTCGATAGACTACGCCGCGCTCGCGGGGACGACCATACGGGTGGCGGCCACTCCCACCCCCCACGCCGAAATCCTCGCCGTGGCCGCGGAGATCCTCGAGGAACGGAGCATCACACTGCAAATCATCGAGTATACCGACTACGTCCAGCCCAACAACGCGGTGAACGACGGGGCCGTGGACGCCAACTATTTCCAGCACCTCCCCTATCTCGAGAACTTCAACGCCTCCAACGGGACGAACATCGTCTCCGTGCTCGCCGTCCACCTCGAGCCGCTGGGGCTGTACGGCGGAAAACAGAGCTCCCTGGACGGGATAACCGCGGGGAAATGACGCGGAGGCGGCGATGATAGAGATACGCAATCTGTCCAAGACCTTCTCCTCCGAAAACGGGGAGACGGAGGTTTTGAAAAACATCTCCCTCACCGTGCGGGACGGGGAAATTTACGGCATCATCGGGGCGAGCGGCGCGGGCAAATCCACTCTCGTGCGCTGCCTGAACATGCTGGAACGCCCCACCGCGGGCGCCGTGTTCATCGACGGCGAGGACGTCGGTGCGCTGCGGGGCGCTGCGCTGCGCCTGGCGAGAAAAAAGGCCGCGATGATCTTTCAGGACTTCAACCTGCTGATGCAGCGCACCTGTCTGAAAAACGTCTGTCTGCCGCTGGAACTTTCGGGCGTCGGCAGGGCGGAAGCAAAGAAGCGGGCGGCCGAGCTTCTGGACAGGGTAGGGCTGGCGGACAAAGCGGACGCCTATCCCGCGCGGCTCTCGGGCGGACAGCGCCAGCGGGTGGCCATCGCCCGCGCCCTCGCCTGCGACCCCAAAATCCTCCTCTGCGACGAGCCGACCAGCGCCCTCGACCCGCAGACCGCGAAAGCTATACTCAAACTCATCCGCGACATCAACCGCTCGACGGGAATCACCGTCGTGATGATCACCCACCAGATGAGCGCCGCGGAGGAAATCTGCGACCGCGTCGCCATTCTCGACGGCGGCGCCGTGGCGGAGGAAGGAAGCGTGGACGAAGTATTTTCCCGTCCCCGTTCCGCGGCGGCGAAAAAGCTGGTCTTTCCCGAGCTGTCGGAAAGCGGGGGAGAAAGCGGGACAAAGGGCAGCCTGATACGCGCGGTCTTTCACGGCGCTTCGGCGACGGATTCGCCGCTCATCGCTACCCTGGCCATGGAAAAACACATTGCCGTCAGCATTCTTTCCGCCTCCGTGCGGAACATCGGCGACAAGGTGTACGGCAATATGCTGCTCTCCGTTCCCGACCGGGAGAGCGCGGAAGAAACCTTACGATACCTGCGGAGCGTCCCCGACGTATCCGCGGAGGAGGTGACGGACAATGTTTAATCTTCTTGCCCCGGGCAATCTCTTTTCGGCGGAAGCCTGGGCGGACGCATGGGAAATCGTCCTTTCCGAATTTCCCGCCGCCATATGGGACACCCTGTGGGTGACCTTCCTTTCCACCCTGTTCGCCTTTGTCATCGGGCTGCCGCTCGGCATTCTGCTCGCCTGCGGGGACAGGGACGGGATCATCCCCCTGCCCCGGTGGCTGAAAGCGCTGCTCGGCTTCCTCATCAACATTCTCCGCTCCGTGCCCTTCACCATTCTGATGATCGTCGTGCTCCCCCTCTCGCGGGCGATCGTGGGCACCACGGTAGGGACGACGGCAAGCGTCGTTCCCCTCGTCGTCGCCGCCTTTCCCTTCGTCGCGCGCGTCGTCGAAAGCAGCGTGCGGGAGGTCAACCCCAACCTCGTGGAGGCGGCCGAAAGCATGGGCGCCACTCCCTTCCAGATCGTCGTGAAGGTACTGATTCCCGAAAGCGTCCCCTCGCTGATCTCCAACGTCGCGCTCACCCTCACCAACGTCCTCGGATACACGGCGATGAGCGGCGCCATCGGCGGCGACGGTTTGGGGCGCATCGCCTACAATTACGGCTACATCCGCTACCAGAGCCCCGTGCTCCTGCTCTCCGTACTCCTGCTCATTCTGCTCGTGCAGGTCATTCAAAGCCTGGGCAGCTTTTTATCCGCCCGCTTCGACCGACGCCTGAAGAGGCCCGTCGGCGGGAGACGTAAAAAACGCGCGGCCGCCGGAGAATGATCCCGCGCGAGAGAGCCGCACAAAAAATACGGCCGAAGGCCCCGTCGGAAATTCCGGCGGGGCCTTCGGTGTTTCGCTGCGTCCGAACTCCGGGCGCTCATTCAAACTGACTGTTATACAGCCGATAATAAAACCCGCGCGCGGCGAGCAGCTGCTCGTGCGTGCCCTGCTCCACGATCCGCCCCGCGTCCATCGCGAGGATGACGTCCGCCGTCCGGACGGTGGACAGCCTGTGCGCCACGACGAAGGAGGTACGCCCCTCCGTCAGATGCGCAAAAGCGTCCCCTATTTTCAGCTCCGTGCGGGTATCTATCGAGGAGGTCGCCTCGTCGAGAATGAGCATGGGCGGCAGACAGAGCATGATACGGGCGATACACAGCAGCTGGCGCTGCCCCTGGGACAGGCTGCCGCCCTCCTCGCCGAGCGGCGTATCGTATCCCTGCGGCAGCCGCCGGATAAATCCGTCCGCGTGCGAAGCCCTGGCCGCGGCGATCACCTCTTCGTCGGAGGCGTCCGGCCTGCCCATGCGGATATTCTCCTTCACCGTGCCGCTCTTCAGCCAGGTCTCCTGCAACACCATTCCGTAATTGGAGCGCAGCGATTTTCGGGTCACTTCCCGCACGTCCCTGCCGTCCACGCGCACGGCGCCGCCCGTCACGTCGTAAAAGCGCATCAGGAGATTGATGAGGGTGGTTTTGCCGCAGCCCGTCGGGCCCACGATGGCCACCTTCTGCCCCGGATGCACGTCGAGGGAGAAATTTTCGATGAGCTTCTGTCCGGGCGTATAGGAAAAATATACCCCGTCGAGGGATACGTTCCCCTCCGCCTCGCCGAGTTCCTCCGCGCCCGCGTCGGAGCTCTCCTCCCTTTCCCCGAGCAGCTCGAAAATGCGCGCCGCGCAGGCGAGCGCGTTCTGCAATTCGGTGACGACGCCGGAAATTTCGTTGAACGGCTTGGTGTATTGGTTGGCGTAGGACAAAAATATCGTGAGGTCGCCCACCGAAAAGGAAGCGCCCGAAGCGATGTACAGCGCGCCGATGAGCGCCACCAGCGCATACACGAGATTGTTTACGAAGCGGGTGGAGGGATTGGTGAGCGAGGAATAGAAAGTGGCGTCCAGCGAACTCTTTTCCAGACGGCGGTTGATTTCGTCGAATTTTTCCGCGTTTTCCGCCTCATGCGAAAACGCCTGCACCGTTTTGAGGTTGGCGATCATCTCCTCGGTAAAGGCGGTCTGCTCCCCCCGCGTCTCCGACTGCTTTTTGAAGAAGGAATAGGTGTGCGAAGAAATATATTTCGCGACAAACAGGGACAGGGGAGTGACGAACACGACCACGAGCGCGATCTGCCAGCTCGTGACGAACATGAACGCAAGCGTTCCCGCAATCGTCAGCACGCCGGAAAAGAACTGCGTGAAGCCCATCAGCAAGCCGTCCGAAAATTGTTCGGCGTCCGCGACGATGCGGCTTACGGTGTCCCCGTGCGCATGGGAATCGATATAGGAAAGGGGGAGCCGGGTGAGCTTTCCGAACGCGTCCTCGCGCAGGCGCTGCACCACTTCAAAGGCGATGCGGTTGTTGCAGACGCTCATCAGCCACTGCGCGACGGCAGTGATCGCCATGGAGACGCCGATTTTGACGAAAATGCCCCAAAGGGAGGAAAAATCCACCTTTCCCGCATCGACGATGCAGTCGATGCCGTCGCCCACGAGAATGGGCACGTACAGCGTAAATCCGACGGTCACCGCCGCCAAAAGGAGGGTGGCCGCCAGGGACAGCGGGTATTTTCCCACATAGCGAAGCACTTTGCGCACCGTCCCTTTGGGAAGGCTCGCCCTTGCGGTATTCTTCTTTCCCTTCATGAGGCCGCCTCCCCGTCTTCCGTCTTGTACTGCGAATCGTAAATTTCCCGATACACGGCGCAGTTTTCCAGCAGCTGCTCGTGCGTGCCGATGCCGACCGCCCTGCCCTCGTCGAGCACGACGATCTTATCCGCGCCGTGCATCGCCGAAGTGCGCTGGGAAACGACGAATACCGCGGGGTCGTAATCGAGCGATCTCAACGCCCGGCGGAGCGCCGCATCCGTCGCATAATCGAGGGCGGAGGCGGAATCGTCGAGAATGAGGATATCGGGACGGCGGACGAGCGCGCGCGCGATGGTGAGCCGCTGGCGCTGCCCGCCCGAGAAATTTCTGCCGCCCTGTTCGACGGCGGCGTCCAGCCCGCCCTTGCCTTCGATCACTTTGTCCGCCTGCGCGATGCGCGCGGCCTCCATCAGTTCCTCGTCCGTCGCGTCCGCCTTTCCCCAGCGCAGGTTTTCGCGAATGGTGCCCTTGAACAGCACCGCCTTCTGCGGGACGATGCCGATGCGGGCGCGCAGGGCCGCGGGATCGTAGGCGCGCACGTCCTTTCCCTCCACCTTCACGCTCCCCTCCGTCACGTCGTAGAAATGGGGAAGGAGATTGACCAGCGTCGTCTTGCCCGAGCCCGTTCCGCCGATGACGCCCACCGTCTCTCCCTTCTTTACGGAAAAATCGATGTCCGTCAGCGCGTTTCCGCCGCCTCCGCGGTAGCGCATGCTCACCCCGTCGAAGCGGATAAACGCGTCGTCCTTTTCCGTCGTCTCAACCCTGTCCCCCTCCTTTCCCTCCGGGAACAATTCGAGAGAGGGCTGCATGGCCAGCACGTTTTCGATGCGACTGCCGCAAGCGGCGGCGCGGCTGACGGTGACGATGAGGTTGGCGAGCTTGATGAGCTCCACGAGGATCTGCGACATGAGATTATAGAGGGCGAGGACGTTGCCCTGGGAAATCGAACCCGAATCGACGCGGATCGCCCCCACATAAAGCAGAAGAATGACGGCCGCGTTGAGAATCGCATAGGTGAGCGGATTCATCAGGGCGCTGATTTTCCCCACAAATTTCTGGCTTGCGGTATAAGCGCCGTTGCGCTCGGAAAAGAGGCGCCGCTCGTCCTCCTCCTTGCAGAAGGCGCGCAGCACCCGCGCGCCCGCGAGATTTTCCCGCGCGGAGAGGGTCACCTTGTCCAGCCGCGCCTGCGATTTTTTGTACAGGGGCATGCACACGAACATGATGACGAACACCGCGACGGACAAAAGCAAAATGACGCCCGCAAATATCCCCGCGGAGGGGACGTCTATCGTAAACGCCATGATCATCGCGCCGAACACGATGAAGGGGGAGCGCAAAAACAGGCGCAGCGCCATATTGATGCCTGATTGCAGCTGGTTGACATCCCCCGTCATGCGGGTGAGCATCGCGGCGGTGCCCAATCCGTCGAGGTCGGAATAGCTGAGCGACTGAAGCTTTGCGAACAGGGCGCTCCGCACGCCCGCGGAAACGCCCGCGGCGGCCTTGGCGGCAAAATACTGCGCCGTCACGGCGCACACGAGGCCCACCAATCCGAACGCGACCAGCACCAGGCTCATGCGCACGATATAGCCCCGATCCGCGTCCGGATAAGTGAAATCCGCCGCGCGCTGTCCCAATCCCCTGTCGACGATCAGCGAGACGATGACGGGAACCAGCAGCTCAAAGGTGGCCTCCAGGAGCTTGAACAGCGGCCCTAAGACGCTCTGCACCTTATAGGGGCCGAAATAAGACAACAGTTTTTTCATAATCACCTGTTAAATTCCCGCATACGGCGCGCGGCGCACGGTATGCGGGCGTTTTTCCGATGTTCCGATGTTTCCGGGATTTTCCGAAAAGGGGGCCCGGAAGGCTCCGGGTCCCCCATTTTCCCTGTCCCGCCGCGGGGGCGGAAGTTCATTCGGCAAAATGCTCGTACAGCTCCTTATAAGCGCGCAGCCGCAGAAGCCGTTCCCCCTCCTCCGTCGAGGAGAGGTCCTCGTTGGCGCGGTTGATCCGGCGCGCGTTGACGAAGCGGTTGGTAAAGACGCCGAAGGCGACGAAAGAGACCGCAAACAGCGCCGCACACGCGATCGTGAGATAGAGGAAAAGTCCGTCGTTGCGGGTCGTGATGAGATATCCGAACACGATCGCCAGCACCAGGAACACCGCCGTCGGCAGGGCGGCGCCGATAAATTTCGCGCGCGCAGCCGCGATGCGTTTTTTCAGGACGGCGCGCCGCTTCTCCTGCTTGCCCAGCACTTCTTTTTCCAGCGGCCCCTCCTCCTCGGAAAGCTCCGCGAGGCGACGCGCGAACATCTCTTTATACCGCGCGCGGATGGCCTCCGTCGCGTCCTCGCCGAGGTCGTTTTCCAGGCTCTCGTAGCCCGTTTCGAGATATTCGTCCATGAGCGCGTCGGGATTGGCAAAATCGGAGGTCTTTGCCCGCCAATAACCGACGGCCGCCTCCCAGGCGTTTTCTTCGAGCGGGAGCGCCTTCTCGAATTTCAGCTCGGCGGCCTTGAAGCTCCCCGAAAGGATAAGCTCCTCCCCCTCCTCGCAGAAACGCTTGTAATCCGCCTTGCGCTGCGCCTCCTCCTCTTCCTTTTTCTTTCGGAGCGCGATCGCCTCCTCGGGCGTGAGATTGACGAGGTCCTCGTCGTCCTCCTCCAGCTCGGGAAACTCAAAGGTGACCTCCTCCCCCTCGCCCTCCTCCTCGGCGGCGAGGTTCTCGAGGCTCTCCTCCAGATCCTCCTCCGGAATGTCCGTCACCAGAGATTCCTCCGTCTCTTCTTCCGCTCCGTCCGCCGTGAGCTCGAATCCCTCCGCGGCCTCCTCGTCCCGTCCGGAAGCTTCGGCACTTTCCTTTTCGGAAAGCTCGTCCGTCACGTCCACGTAACCGTCCTTGGTCTTTCTGAGCTTGATGCCCCTGCCGTATTCGTCGTCGATAATCCGTTCTTCCATAAGCTTGTCTCCTTTATCGAAGCCCGTTTCGGGCCCCTTGCCCGCCGTCGGGAAATCCCGCCGCTTCTTTTTCTTCTTCGCTCAGTACAAACGGGGAGCGCAACCCGCCGAAACTCCGCTTCTTTTTGGGCGGCGACGGCTCCGTCGTTTCCGCCGCGTACGCGCGGAATTTCCCGCGATAGCGGCTCTTTGCCCATTCGCACAGCTCCGCCGTCGGAAACAGCGCCGCCACGCAGCTGCCCGAACCCGTCATCGTCACCCCGAGCGGCGAAAAGCTCTGCGCCTCCGCATACGCCGTCCCCACGTCCGCATTCAGCCGAAGCGCGGCGGGATACAGTGCGTTCGTCAAATACCTGCCCATGTCCTCCATGTCGCCGCGCAAAAAAGCGTCGATACAATTTTGCGTCACCGCGCCGCGGGAAGGGGCCCTGTCGTACTCCCGGTAGCATTCCGCGGAGGAGACGGAGGAAGGGGGACAGAGGAGCAGAAAGTGCAGCTTTTCCCCCGAAGGGACGGGCGTGAGCTTCTCCCCCCTGCCGCGCATCCGGCAAAATCCGCCGCGCAGCATATAGCGGGTATCGCTGCCCAGGGAGTCGGCCAGTTCGCCGAGCGCCTCTCCGTCCGCCCCGTACAGCGCCGCCATGCCCGAGAGCACGCCCGCCGCGTCCGCGGAGGACCCTCCCAGCCCCGCGCCCATCGGGATATTTTTGTACACGGTGACGTCGGCCCCACCGCTGCCGAACCGCTTCACGAACGCCTCGCCCGCCCGCAGCGCGTTGTTGCGCTCCGGGGGAATGGACTCGCTGCCCATTCCGTGCATCTCCACGGAAACGAGCTTGTCCTTCCGCGCCCGCACGACCACGAGGTCGAAAAGGGACAGACTCGCGACGAAGGAATCGATGAGATGATACCCTCCCGCGGTGCCCGTGACGTCGAGCGTCAGATTGATTTTCGCGTAAGATTTGACTTTGACGGTGTTCATCGGCAAAAAATTCCGTTTCGGCGGCGGAGAAATTCCCCGCCGCCGAAAATTTCCGATTCTATTGTACCATATTCTTCCCCAAATTTCAAGACTTTACGGGGTTTTGCGAAAGATTTTCTCAAATTTATCGCGCGCGGCTCAGCACTTGCGCCGCCAGACGAAAATGCGCTCCCCCTCTCCCACGGGAAATTTCAGCTCGGGATTGCTCTTTTCCACCTCCTCGGGCGGACGGCGGAGCTGTTTGGCGATCTCCCAAAGCCCGTCTCCCGCGCGCGGGATGAAAATGGATACGGCGCAGTCGTTTTCTTTATACGCCTCCCCTTCCTCCGTCTCGGAAATGTATTCCGCAGAGACCTCGCGGTACAGGCGCAGGGTGACTTTCAGCGTCGCCTCCGCTTCCGCCTCTCCCTCGCGGCGCTGGCGAACGCCCAGCCCGCACACGACGGCGTCCGCCTCCGCGATGCAGTCGGCGTCATATTTGACGGGAAAGAGGAAGGGCAGGGAAAGCTCCGCGCTCCGATGGGCGCCGTCCGCGTCGCAGAGGATCACGTCGGCAAAAATCGCGCCCTCCGCCTCTCCGCCGTTTTCCCCTTGCCGGCAAACGATGTCCGCCCTGGGCAGGACCGCCGCCTGCAGGGCCGTCGAGTAGTCGATGGTCTGCGAAAGGGAAGCCGTGCCGCTCACGCGCTCGGTAAAGCGGAGGATATCGACGAGATACCGCCCCGTTTTCCGCTCCTTTTTGCAAGTGAGCTCGCATTCGGGCGAAAACGCGTCCTCGCAGACGGGCAGTTCGTCGCGTATGTACAATTCGCAGTCGGCGCCGAGGATAAATTCCGCGTCTATCCTGCACTTTCCCTTCTCCTCGTCCGTCCCCGCCGTAAGCACGGCCGATTTGACGCGCACCTTCGCCGACGCGGAAAATCCCGGCATCGATTCGTCGCAGGGGATTTCCAGGCGGAAGGGCACCAGCCGCTCGTACGAGCAGAGGGAGGAATCGCTTTTCAGCGCGCAGATGTTCAGGCTGATTTCCCCCGAGACGACGATCTGGCCCGCCTCGGCGGTCACGTAGCCGACGTTGATGGTTTCGCTGTGCATCAGGATATCGCCGATGTAATCGGTCTCGAACTCGTCGTCCGTCTCCGCCTCGCCCGAAGCGCACACCGTCTTTACGATCGGCTGCTGATTCTTTTTGGCGACGATCCCCTCGCCGCCCGAGAGATATTCCGCCTGCACCGAACCGTACACCGAAATATCCGCCCCGACGATGACCGAAACGTACAATCCCGAGCCCTCCCGGCGATAGGAGACGTTATCCGTCCTGAAATCCGCCCTCGCAAAACAGGCGGGCGTCACCGCGGGGTCCTCCGCATGGTGGGAAAACTCCGCGCCCCGCTCCGCGCGGCAGACGTTTCTTTCCGCGTCCTCATAGACGATGTTCAGGAAAAGCTTTCCGTTGTAGCGCACTTCGCCGTCCGCGCAGACGCATTCGGCGGGGACGGCCTTGGCGTAGATGGCAAGCACGCCGGCGATCTCCCCGCCGGGCAGGCGGCATTCCACGATGGATTGACTGCCCGTCTTGCACAGCTGCGTCGTATAGCGATAAGTTTCAAAATGCGGTTTGATTGACATTGTTTTTACCCCGTTTGATTTCTGTTGCCTTATCATCATATGAGGCATGCCGGGGTTTTATGCCGCGAAAACCGCAACTTTTCCGCGCGTTTTTCGGGGAATTATGCGGAAAAGCGCCCGGGCCCCGCGAGGGCGAAGCGGAAGCCGAAAAACGAAACGGCGGGCCCGCAACGGGGCCCGCCTGTCCGATTTCATTGGATCTGCTTGATTTTGACGCTGCCGCACAGCACGTCCGAATAGGAGTACGCCGTCTTGCCGAGAAATCCCTCGTCGTCCGGCTTCACCGTAAACAGCGCCGGATAAATACCCGACAGAACGCCCGAGTAACTGAGGATCTTGTTTCTGCCCAGATTCACGCGCACGGCCACCCGTTTGCTGGAACACGCCTTTACCATTTGTTTGATGTCCGCTATATTTTTGGTGGGCTTAATCATACCTCTATTATGCCCGTCTTTCGGAAAATTATACCAAATCCGAAATCCGGCCGAACGCCCGCGCCCGTCACAAAATTTTTTCCCGCGCGATAAAATCGTACAGGGCGATCGTACAGGGCGTCCCCGCTTTCGTTCAGTTTCCGAACACCTTTTTGAGGAACTGCCCCGTATAGCTCTCCTTCACCTCCGCCACTTCCTCGGGCGTTCCGGTGCAGACGACCGTTCCGCCGCCGTTGCCGCCTTCGGGGCCGAGGTCGATGATATAATCGGCGGTCTTGATGACGTCGAGGTTGTGCTCGATGACGAGCACGGTATTCCCGCCCGCGCGCAGGCGCAGCAAAATTTTGATGAGCTTGTCCACGTCGTAGGTATGCAGGCCGGTGGTCGGCTCGTCGAGGATATAAAAAGTCCTGCCCGTAGAGCGTTTGGAAAGCTCGGTGGCCAGCTTTACCCGCTGTGCTTCCCCGCCCGAAAGGGTGGTGGCGCTCTGTCCCAGCCTGATATACCCCAGCCCCACCTCGTTGAGAGTGTTGAGCTTGTTGAACACGGAGGGCACGGGGCGGAAAAATTCGCAGGCCTCCTCCACCGTCATTTCCAGCACGTCGGAAATGCTCTTGCCCTTATACTTCACCTCCAGCGTCTCGCGGTTGTACCGCTTGCCGCCGCACACCTCGCAGGGCACGAAAATATCGGGCAGGAAGTGCATCTCGATTTTGATGATGCCGTCCCCGAAGCAGTGCTCGCACCGTCCGCCGGACACGTTGAACGAAAACCTGCCCGCCTTGTAGCCCCGTTCCTGCGCGTCGGGGGTCATCGCAAACAGGTCGCGTATGGAATTGAACACGCCCGTGTACGTCGCGGGGTTGCTCCGCGGCGTCCGCCCTATGGGGGACTGGTCGATGGCGATGACTTTATCGAAATACTCCACGCCCTCGACGGAATCGAATTTGCCGAGCGGCTGGCGCGCCCCGTTCAGCCGATTGGCGAGCAAGGGATAGACGATTTCGTTCACGAAGCTGGATTTCCCGCTCCCCGAGACCCCCGTCACCGCCGTAATGAGGCCGGCAGGTACGGAAATATCGATGTTTTTCAGGTTGTTTTGTCTGCACCCGCGGACGGTGAGCCACTTATCGGAGGGCGCCGTGCGCACGGGAGGCACCTCGATTTTCCGCCGCCCCGCGAGATAATCCCCCGTAATGGAGCGCGGCTCCGCCATGATGTCCGCCTGGGTGCCGCAGGCCACCACCTCGCCGCCGTGCACGCCCGCCATGGGCCCTATGTCCACGATATAGTCGGCGGCCTTTATCGTATCCTCGTCGTGCTCGACGACGATCAGCGTATTGCCGAGGTCCCGCAGACCTTTGAGGGAATTCAGCAGCTTTTCGTTGTCCCGCTGATGCAGGCCGATGCTCGGCTCGTCGAGGATATACAAAACCCCCGTGAGCGCGCTTCCTATCTGCGTCGCGAGGCGTATGCGCTGGGACTCCCCGCCCGACAGCGTGACCGCCGTCCGCGCGAGGGTCAGATAATCCAGCCCCACGTTGTGCAGAAAGCCGATGCGGTTTTTTATCTCCTTGATGATCGCGTCGGCTATCCGGTGCTCCGTCTCGGTGAGGACGAGCCCGTCCACGAAATCGTACAATTTGTCCACCGGCATCTCGCACAGGTCCCAGATATTTTTGCCGTTGATATATACGGACAGGGCTTCCTTTTTCAGCCGCTTACCCCCGCACGAGGGGCAGGGAGCCGTGCGCATATACCGCTCGATGTCGTATTTCACGCCGTCCGAGGAGGTCTGCGCATAGCGGCGCTGCAGGTTGTTCACAAACCCCTCCCACGAGGTCTTGTAGCTGCCGCTGAACGAACGGGTGTGATAGCTCAGATCGATCTTTTCCCCGCCGTTGCCGTACATCAGCATATCGTACACGCCCTTCGGCAAATCCTTGACGGGCACGTCCATCGAAAAGCCGTAATGCTTGGACAGCGCGTTGAGATACATCTGAATCTGCGTCGAGGAATCGAGATTCCACCCCGACACCCTTATCGCCCCTTCGCGAAGGGTTTTCGTCTTATCCGGGCATACCAGGTCTGCGTCCACCGTCTGTTTGAAACCGAGGCCCAGACATTCGGGACAAGCGCCGTAGGGGGTGTTGAAGGAAAAGAGGCGCGGCTCTATCTCCTCGATGGAAATGCCGCAATCGGGACAGGCGTAATTGACGGAATACAGGTCCTCCTTTCCGTCGCAATCGATGACGACCAGCCCCGAAGCGAGTTTGAGCGCGTTTTCCAGGCTGTCCGTCAGCCGCTTCTGAATGCCCGGCTTGACGATCAGCCTGTCCACGACCACGGAGATGTTGTGCTTGATGTTCTTGTCCAGCTTGATTTCTTCCTGCAGGTCGTAGACGGAGCCGTCTATCTTCCTCCTGCCGTATCCGCTCTTTTTATAGCCGGCCAGCTCCTTGACGTACTCCCCCTTGCGCCCGCGTACGACGGGGGCGTTGACGAGAATGCGGCTCCCCTCCGGCATCGCCAGCACCCGGTCGGCGATTTCGTCCACCGTCTGACGGCGGATCTCCCTGCCGCATTTGGGACAGTGGGGTATCCCTATCCGCGCGAACAGCAGGCGGAAATAATCGTATATCTCCGTCACCGTGCCCACCGTGGAACGGGGGTTGTGCGAAGTGGTTTTCTGGTCGATGGAAATGGCGGGAGAAAGCCCCTCGATGCTCTCCACGTCCGGCTTTTCCATCTGTCCCAGAAACTGCCGTGCATAAGAGGAGAGGCTTTCGACGTACCGCCGCTGCCCCTCCGCAAAAATGGTATCGAACGCGAGCGTCGATTTTCCGCTGCCCGAAAGCCCCGTAAATACGGTGAGCGTGCCGCGCGGAATGCGCACGTCGATGTTTTTCAGATTGTTTTCCTTTGCGCCTTTGACAATGATTTCTTCCATAAACAAACCGTAACCCTGCGTAAAAATTTTTTCTTCTTTCCGGCGTCAGGCCCTTCCCTGCCTCTCCGCCTTGCGGAGCCTCGCTTTCAGCTCCCCGATGCGGTCGCGGATCTCGATGGCGCGCTCGAAATCGAGCTGCGCGCTGGCCACCTTCATCAGCGCCTTCAATTTTTCGATTTCGTCGGGAATGTCCTTCAGCTTCATGTCGTCGCCCGCCGATTTCTTCTTGGTGATGTTCAACGTGGATTTTACTTCCTTGATGATCGTCCTGGGGACGATGCCGTGCTCCTTATTGTAGGCGTCCTGGACGGCGCGGCGGCGCTCGGTTTCCCCGATGGCCCGCTTCATGCTGTCCGTCACCGCGTCCGCGTACATGATCACCCGCCCCTCGCTGTTGCGCGCGGCGCGCCCGATCGTCTGGATGAGGGAGGTATCGCTGCGCAAAAAGCCCTCCTTGTCCGCGTCGAGAATGGCCACCAGCTTCACCTCGGGCAAATCCAGCCCCTCGCGCAGCAGATTGATACCGCAAAGCACGTCGAATTCGCCCAGGCGCAGGCCGTTCACGATTTCGATCCGCTCGAGGGTGTCCACGTCGCTGTGCATGTATTTTACCTTGACGGAATGTTCTTTCAGATAGTCGGTCAACTCCTCCGCCATCTTCTTGGTGAGGGTCGTGATCAAAACCCTGCCCCCGCCGTTCACCACCGTATGGATCTCGGAAAGCAGGTCGTCTATCTGCCCCTTGGTGGGGCGGACCTCAATTTTCGGGTCGAGCAGCCCGGTCGGGCGGATGAGCTGCTCCACCACCTGTCCCGCCTCGCCGAGCTCGTAGGGGGCGGGCGTGGCGGAAACGCAGATGAGCTGCGGAACGCGCGCGTCGAACTCCTCGAAGGTAAGCGGGCGGTTGTCGTACGCCGACTGCATGCGGAAGCCGTAATCCACAAGGTTCTTTTTTCTCGACAGGTCCCCGTGGTACATGGCGCGTATCTGCGGAATGGTCATGTGGCTTTCGTCGATAAAGACGAGAAATTTCCCGGCGGGGAAATAATCGAGCAGCGTAAAGGAGGGTTCCCCGGGCTTGCGCCCGTCAAAATAGCGGCTGTAATTTTCGATGCCGCTGCAATAGCCGATCTCCCGCATCATTTCGAGGTCATGCTCGGTGCGCTGCCGAAGGCGCTGCGCTTCCAGAAGCTTGCCCGCGTCCTCAAAGGCCTTCACCTCGCCCCTGAGGTCCTCCTCTATCATCGCCAGCGCCTTTCTCAGTTTCTCCGTGCCGACGGCGTATTGGCTGGCGGGGAAAATCGCGACGTGCGAAAGCTCGTTGATGCGGTTGCCGGTCAGCGCCTCCACCTCGAAAATCCTGTCTATCTCGTCCCCGAAAAATTCGACGCGGACGGCGACTTCGGAATTGGAGGCGGGAAAAATCTCCACCGAATCCCCGCGCACGCGGAAGGTGGAGCGTTTGAAATCCATGTCGTTGCGGGAATACTGCAGCTCGATCAGCTTGCGCATCAGCTGATTTCGCTCCATCTCCATGCCGGGGCGGAGGGATATGGAAAGCCGGAAATACTCCTCGGGCGCGCCCAGGCCGTAAATGCAGGACACCGACGCCACGACGATGACGTCCTCCCGCTCCATCAGCGAGCAGGTCGCCGAATTGCGCAGCTTGTCTATCTCGTCGTTGAGGCTCATGTCCTTTTCGATGTAAGTATCCGTGGAGGGGATGTAGCTCTCCGGCTGATAGTAATCGTAATAAGAGACGAAATATTCGACGCGGTTTTTCGGGAAAAACTCCCGAAATTCATTGCACAGCTGGGCCGCCAGCGTCTTGTTGTGCGCGATGACCAATGTCGGCCGCCCCACGTTTTTGATGACGTTCGCCATCGTAAACGTCTTGCCGCTGCCCGTCACGCCGACGAGCACCTGCGTCCGTATCCCGTCCAGCACCCCTTCGGTGAGCTTCTCTATCGCCTGCGGCTGATCGCCCGTCGGCTGAAAGGGTGCCTCTATTTCAAATTGCATACGCCCTCCTCCGGGCCCGCGCCCGCCGCCCGCATACATCCCGCGAACATTCGTTTGTTTTCCCGGGAGATATTATAGCACAAAGAAAAAGAAAAGTAAACCGATTTGAGGGCATATTTCCAAGGCGGCGGAAAAAATCGGTCAGAAGATTTTCTTCATCAGCAGCCCGACGAGAAAGGCGAGCACGGCGGAAGCGATCGTCCAGCCTATCTTAAAGGCCAGATCCCGCCGCAGCTGCACGGACGAACGCTTGAAGGCGAAGCCGTTGGGGTGCAGGGTGATGACGTACATTTTTTCCCCTTTTCTGTCCGAGGAAATCATTTCAAAATAGTCGTCCAGCTCCAGCGCGCGCAAAATTTTTTCCAGCCTCTCCTCCGTATATTTCTCCTTTTTGGGCAGGGCGCGCAGCAAATCGGCGGGCGCGACGAGGCAGCGGCCCTCCTCCCTGCAAAGGGAAAATACCGCCTGCATCACCTCGCTCTCCTTTCTGTTCAGCATACTCCCTCCTCGCCCGCCTCCCCGGCCGTCACGGCCCTCAGCGCAGCAGTCCGATCAGGGCAAACACGAGCGCGGCCAGAACCCCGCCCGCAAACGAACCGAAAAAGGCGGCGGCCATAAAATACCGAAGCTGAACCGAGCTTTCGTCCTTTTTCTCCGCCTCCCGCTCGCAATAGCTCCGCCCGAGCGGAAGCGGACAGACACAGTACATGCCGCCGCCCGAATACTTGATGTTTATGTAGCCGTTTTCCGACAGATAAACGAGCATTTGGGAAAGGGATTCCGCGGTCACCCCCCAGCCCTCGGGAAAGGCGGACAGAAAATCCTCCTCGGAAAATACCTTGTACGTTCCCGAGGCGCAGAAATCGTTGATTGTCTGCAAAAGCGCGGAGGTCCGTCTGTCTAACATATGCACTCCTCATATGCCGAAATATGTACCTCCGCGCCGCGCGCTTTGCTATGCAGTTGTCCGCCCTCGCGGGGCCGTCAGATCATCAGAATGAAAAACACCAGTCCGAGCGCGCTGCCCACGTAGCCGATCACCATCGCCCACAAAAGCTGGGCGCTCGTCTTTTTCTCCTCGCGGTACAGCCGCCTCGCCTCCACGGACGCCAGAATGGCGACGGGCAGACAGAGCAACGCGCCGATGCCGCACCAGAAATCCAGCATCAGCCCCACAAACGCCAGGATAAACAGCGCCTTTCTCTTGGACACCGAACGGGCGCGGGCGCGCTGCGCCGTCTCCTCCATCCGGCGGCGGGCATAGTCCCTCGGTTCCGCCGAAGGCCCCGCGTAGGGATACAGCGACGGAGAGCGATAGTAAGGGGTACCGTTCGCGGTAGTGAAAGACTGCCGCTCCTGTCCCGAGGAAACGGACGGCCTTTCTCCGCCGTAATCGAGGCGGCAGTCGGAGCCGTTCCACTCGGCGCGCACCTTCCTCTCCTCCCGCGGCGGCTCTGCGCCCTCCGGCGCCTTCTCCGCCGTATCTTCCGGCTTCTTTTCCGCCCCTTCCGGCGCGTTTTTCGGGGCGTCGGGGGCGGGCCGCGTTTCGCCCCGCACGTCCGCAGGCCGTCCGCCCTCCGGTGCGGTCAGTTCTTTTCTTTCTTCCGTCCCCTCGTCCGTTCCCCCGACCGCGGCGGAAAGGGGCGCGGCCTCC
Organism: uncultured Clostridia bacterium; assembly: GCA_944375795.1. Lineage (GTDB taxonomy): Bacteria > Bacillota > Clostridia > Christensenellales > Borkfalkiaceae > Scatosoma. Next base: position 22,485 of record CALWAU010000022.1, read on the forward strand.
TCGTCGAGGCGCGCGCCGCAGCGGACGCAGAATTTTGCATAGTCCGCATTCGTGTAGCCGCAATTTTTACAAAGCTTACTCATACTTTGATTGTACTATTATTTGCGGAAAAAGTCAATTTAATTCGCGACGGAAACATGCGGGTTTTGTAAATCCTGTGTGAAAATTTCTTCAACGCGGACTCTCCCAAGGCAAAGCCGTCCGCAAACGGCTTTCCCGTTCCGCCGCGCTTTTTTCCGACGAAATGCCCGCCGCCTGCGCCCGTGCGAACGCCCGCCGCTTCGCTTTCGGAGATTTTTTCTCCTTCATCGCTTCCCTGTCCCTCCCCTTTCGGAAAATTGCCTTGCGCAGGAGATCGACGGGAATCACCGTAAAAGCGAGCGCCAGCGTGAGCAGGAGTTCCCTCGCCGTAAGCCCCGCGCAGCGGAACACCCCGCCTCCGACATAGACGATGAGAAGCTGCACCGCCATCACGAGCAGGATAAACACGACAAACATTCTGTTTTTCCCCAGGTGCGCAAACAGATTCAGCCTCTCCGTCCTGGCGTTGAAGGCGTTGAAGATGCCCGAAAATACGAACAGCGTGAAAAAGGCGGTATAAAAATACAGGGGATTTTCCTCCCATCGGAACAGCCGGCGAAAGACGGGCGCTTTCAGAAAGACGAGGCAGAGCCCCACCGTATATATCCCCATCCAGAGAATCCGCCCCGCCATGGAGCGGTTGAGGACGGGTTCTTTCCGCCGCGTCGGTTTTTCCTCCATATATTCCGCCAGCGCCGGTTCGCCGGCAAACGCCAATCCCGCCAGCGTATCCATGATGATGTTGATCCAAAGCATCTGAATGACAGTCACGGGCGTATCGACGCCGATGAAGGGCGCAATCAGGGACACCCCCACGGCGCACAGATTCATCGTGAGCTGAAACACCACAAATTTGCGGATGCTTCTGAAAATCGTCCGCCCGTAGCGGATCGCCCGCGCGATCGAGGCAAAATTGTTGTCGAGAATAACGATGTCCCCCGCTTCTTTGGCTACCTCCGTGCCCGTCCCCATCGCAAACCCGACGTCCGCCTTTTTGAGGGCCGCGGCGTCGTTGATGCCGTCCCCCGTCATCCCCGCCACCAGCCCGGCCGACTGCGCCAGACGCACCAGCCGGCTTTTGTCCGTCGGCAGGGCGCGCGCCACCACCCGGATGCGGGGCAGAATTTGCAGCACCTCCTCGTCCGTCATCGCGGAAAGCTCCTTCCCCGTGAGCGCCAGGGCGCCGCCCGGAACAGCGTTCATGAGTCCCGCTTCCTCCGCCACCGCCCGCGCCGTTTCGATGTTGTCCCCCGTGATCATGACCACCTGAATGCCCGCGCCCGTCACCTCGGCGATCGCGGCGGGCACCTCCCTGCGCAGGTCGTCGCGGATACCGACGAGCGCCACGAAAGTGAGGTCCTTCAAATCTTTTTCCCCGTTCACTTCCCGGCGGGAGACCGCAACCGCCAGCACCCGCATCGCGCGGCGGGTCATTTCCCGTTGCTTTCTGCCCGCCAGAGCGGCGTCGAAGGGGGCAAGGTTTCCCCTTTCGTCCACGCAATTTCCGCAGGCGGACAAAATCTTTTCGGGCGCGCCCTTGACAAAGGTGCATTTCTCCCCGAAAAGGGGCATTCCGCCCCTTCGGGAACGGACGGTCGCCGCGGAAAATTTATACGCGCTGTCGAAGGGGAGCGCGGAGAGCTTTTCGTACCCTTCCGCATCGAAACCGAGGGGCAGAACGCCGCTTAAAAGCGCGCGGTCGGTGGCGTTGCCGCCGATTGCCCCCTTTCCGTCCGGAGAAGGGACGCTGGCCGTATTGAAACGGGCGGAAAGGCAGAGAAGCTCCTTCACCGCTCCGCTGCATTCCCGCACGTCGCCGCATACCTGCCCCCCGCCTTCCACAAATTTCACCGCTTCCAGCTCCCCTTTCGTCAGGGTGCCCGTCTTGTCCGTAAACAAAATATTCAGCCCGCCCGACGCCTCGATGCCCACGGGCTTGCGCACCATTACTTTGTCTTTCAGCATGCGCAGCATATTGGAAGAGAGCACGACGGCGATCATCATGGGCAGCCCCTCGGGCACCGCCACCACGACGATGGCGATGGCGAGGGTCAGCGCGTGCATCAGCCGGGGCACGCACACCGTCCAGGTACAGACGTCCGCCCACGCCCGGGAAAGGCTCATGCCGTTGTCGATGAGGAAGCTGTTGAACAAATCGGCCACGGCGATGAGCACCGCGGCCAGATACCCCAGCTTGCTAAGCGTCCCCGCCAGCCCCGCCAATTTGACGCGCAGGGGGCTTTCGGGCGGTTCCTCCTGCATCTCCCCCGCAAGTCCGCCGTAAAAGGTCGCGTCCCCCACGCGGCCCACCCGCATGATCCCCTCCCCCGCGGACACGATGCTGCCGCAAAAGAGCTGGTCTTTATGGGAGAGGTCCCATTCCCCGCCCGAAGAGACGGGAATCTTTTCCGCCTCGGCGCTCTCGCCGTTGAGCGCCGACTGATCGACGCTCAGCCCGCCCGAGAGGAGCACGCCGTCCGCGTGTATCTTTTCGCCCGCTTCCAGGAGGACGAGGTCGCCCACCACCAGCTCGGAGGCGGGGATCTCCGACACCCCCTCCGCGCGGCGGACGCGGCATTTTGCGCCTGCGGAGGCCTTCTGCAATTCGAGAAAGGCCGATTCGCTCCCGTATTGGGAGAGGGTGGACACAAACGTCGCGAGGAATACCGCCGCCGCGATGCCGACCGATTCCGTCCAATCGGAAGTGCGGAACAGGAAAAGCACGTTGACGGCGAGCGCCGCGAGCAATATTTTGATGATCGGGTCGCCGAAGCTCGCCAGATACTGCCGGAAAAATCCCTTCCGTCTGCGTCTGGTGAGGACGTTGGCGCCGTGCCTGCGGCGGGAGGCGAGTACCTGTTCCTTCGTCAGACCCGTCCCGCCCGCGTCCGTCCGGGTCGAAATGCCTTCCTTCATGAAGCCGCTCCTTACAATGCCGTAATACGTTTCATTGTATGCGCCGCGGCCCGGCTTTATGAATGGCGCCCGCCCGAATGCAGGGGGGGCTTATCCCTTGCGGAAGAAACCGAGCGCCTCGGTCATGATCCCCTTTGCGATCCGCGCCAGCTCCTCGGGAGATTTTTTCATTCCCTGCCGTATCCAGCGGGTCATCAGCCCGATGCAGCCGTTGCTGACAAAGGCGTAAAAATCCTCTATTTCGTCCTCCGACGCCTTCGGAAAGGCGAGGGAATAATTCTGCACGCAGGATTTCCGTCCCAGCTCCAGCATGCGCTGCAAAAATCGCTTGTCCCCGTTGTCCCCCAGCACGACCACGCAGATATCCATATTCTGCCCGAGAAAGCGGAATATCCCTTCAAAGAAGCTGACGGACATCAGACCGTTTTCCCCCGCGATTTTTTTCAGTTGCTCGGCGAGCTCGGCAAGCATCTCCTCCTCTATCTTTTCCAGCAGGTCATACACGTCCTGATAATGATTGTAGAAGGTGCTGCGATTGATGCCCGTCCGTTCGCACAGCTCGCGCACGGTGATCGACTGGATGGGTTTGTTTTTCAGCAGCTCGGTGAACTCCTTGCGTATGAGCATCTTGGTCACCCGCACCCGATAATCCCTGTTTTCCGGCTTTCCCTTGCTTTCCAATGGCGTTTCCTCCTTTCCCCGGCGCTCCCCGGAGATGCGACAATTTTTGCGAAAACGTCGATTATCCTGCCGCCGGCTCCCCCGTCGGGGAAAATCTGCGCATTCCGACAAAAATTGCCCGTTTACAAATCCTCTCGATTATATTATAATAGATTTGAACCCAAAAATCAATCCGACAATCGAAAAAGGAGTGACAGATATGAAAAAATTATACGTGGTGACGGGTGCGGACGGCCATCTGGGCAGCACTCTGATACGGCTTTTACTGGAGAGAGGGGAACGGGTACGGGGGCTGATCCTGCCCGGCCAGACGCCCCTGTTTGCAGATCGGGCGGAGTACGTCCGCGGCGACGTCACCAATCCCCAATCCCTCCTTCCCCTCTTTGCGGACCGGGAGGGCGCCGAGCTGATCCTCATCCACACGGCGGGCATCATCAGTATCGCGGACAAAGTGACGGACGACCTCGTCCGCGTCAACGTCGAGGGCACGAAAAATCTGCTCGCCCTCTCTCTCGGCAGCGGCGTGAAAAAGTTCGTATACGTGAGTTCGGTGCACGCCATTCCCGAGCAGCCCCTGCGCGTGCTTTCGGAGACGGACAGTTTCTCCCCGGACAAGGTGCAGGGCGCCTACGCCAAGACCAAGGCGATGGCCACGGAAGCGGTGCTCGAATACGTCGGAAAGGGGCTGAACGCCGTCATCGTGCAGCCGTCGGGCATTCTCGGCCCGTACGACGAATCGGGCAATCATCTCGTCCAGCTCGTCACCGATTACGTGGAAAACAGGCTTCCCGCCTGCGTCCGGGGCGGCTACGATTTCGTGGACGTGCGAGACGTGGCGGCGGGCACGCTGGCCGCGGCGGAAAAGGGAAAGACGGGCGAATGCTACATTCTCTCCAACCGCCATTACGAGATCCGGGAAGTGCTCGACATCGCGCGCTCGGTGGCGGGCGGGCGCAGGCTGCCCGTGCTGCCCGTCTGGATGGCAAAGCTGGCGCTGCCGCTGATGGAGTTTATCGCCAAATGCAAAAAGAAACGCCCGCTGTATACGAAATATTCCCTTTACACCCTTTCGAGCAACGACAAATTTTCTCACGACAAGGCCTCGCGGGAGCTGGGCTACCGCCCCCGCGACCTGTACGAAACCATACGCGACACCATCGCCTGGCTCAAACGCAAAAAATCCCCCTTGCCCGCCTGACGGCGGCAGGCCGTTCTCCCCGCTCCGGCGGGGATTTTTTTGTCCGACGGCGGCGCGCGGCGAAGGGACGCGCCGTAAAACCCTGCCGCAGACAAAACGAAATCGATTTTCGTATTTCCCCGTCAAAGATAAAGCCGCCACGTACCATGGCGGCTTTTGAACAAATTCAGACAAGTCGGAACCCGATAAAATACTCCCCGTTTATCCCCTCTCCCCAATCCGCCGCAATGACAACGAACAGGAGCTCGTTGTCCTCTCTCAGTGTCTCGGGTACGGAAAAAGCGGCGGTATACTTATTGCCTTCCGTCTGAAAGTCCTGAAATATTTCTTCCCGATAAGAAGATGTATTTCCCGACTTCGACCGAGTAAACATATACGCGAGGTCACAGTTCGGGGCCCGCGAAGCAAACTCCATCGTCAGACGCTTTTCGCCCGCCGTCAAGGACAACAGGGAGTGAGAATTTTCGACCATGTCGATCACCGTTTCCCAAGCGGGATACAGTTCCTCTCCGTCGTACGAAAAATACAGATACTCCGCTTCCTCGTCGTCCACTTTCATGGCGACTTCCCGAAAAGAAGGGGAGAGCGAATCCGTGCCGTCGTCGGACCGACCGTCGTTTCCGCATCCGTACAGAGAAAATGCAAACGCGGATACAACACAAAGCCATAAAGTTTTCACGAGCGATTTTTTCATACCTTTCCCCTCCTTATACGACGGCAAAAGCAAAGAAACGGGAACGATGCCCGGCTGTCTTTGCTTTGCCTTTCTCTATGGACAATATATCACAGTTTTCTCCGTTTGTCAATACCCTCTTTCAGAAACCGCCCCAAAAATGTTTCCCGCAAAAGGACATCGGACGCATCGGACAATGCTCCCCATATCCGTGCGGGCGTTCCTCTGCGGCGCCCCGAGCGATGAAAATCGTTTTTTCGCGGCAAACGCCCGCTGCCCGGGGAAAATTTTTGGCGAATTTCCGCTTTTTTACGCTTTTATTACAATTATATGTGGATTTTTTTACAAGGTTGTGATAAAATAAAAAGAAAACGGAGAAAATCATGCCCGCCACTTATGCGCACAAAAGGTTCGGAGAAAAGGTGCTGGAATCGCTGCCGAAGGAGCTTTCCGAGGCTTTTTCCGCCCATCTTTCCGAATATTACCTCGGGCTGCACGGCCCCGACCTGCTCTTTTATTATCGTCCGCTGACAAAAAATCCCGTCAACCGGACGGGTTACCGCATGCACGGACAACCCGCGGCCGATTTTTTCGGGCGCACGCGCGAGCTCATTCTGGCCGAAGCGGAAAGGGCGGGCGTTCCGGAAACACAGACCGCCGAGGGCGCCTACGCCGCGGGTTTTCTCTGCCATTTCGTGCTCGACAGCGAATGCCACGGCTATATCGGCCGCCGCATCGAACAGACAGGGATACGCCACGCCGTCATCGAGACGGAATTCGACCGTTCCCTCCTGCTCGCGGACGGGGAGCGGATTTTCGGCGTCAACCGGGCGGAACATCTGAAAGGAAAGACGGACGCGGCAAAGACGGCCGCCCGCGTGCTGGGCGTCGGGGAAAAGGAAGCGCAAAAGAGCCTCTCATTCTTCGTGCGGGCAAACGGCTGGTTCACTTCGGTCAATCCCTTTTTCCGTGCCGCCGCTTTCTTCTTGCTGGCCGTATCCAAAAACGGGGAGATCCGCGGCATGTTCTACGACAAGACGCCTCGGGCCGACTGCGCGGAAAGCGACGCGGTCCTGACGGAAAAATTTGCCGCCGCCGTGCCGACAGCCGCTTCCCTGGTATCCGGTTATTTTAAAAATATGTCCGCGCGTCCGCCGCTCGGAGAGCGCTTTCTCCTCGATTACGAAGGGGACGTGCACGACAAAAATAATGCCTGAACGGAGAAAAAAACATGCAAAGAGAAAAAACGGGAAAGAGGGGCGGTTTTTCCGCCTCGGAGCTGAAATGGATCCTGTACGACGTCGGCAACTCCGCCTTCGTGCTTCTCGCCTCCACCATTCTGCCCATCTATTTCGGGGCACTCACCGACGCGGCGGGCGTCGGCGAGGCGCAGTCCACCGCCTATTGGGGCTATACGGCGTCGGCGGTGACCATCGTCACGGCGCTCATCGCGCCCGTGCTCGGCACGGTCGCCGATTTTAAGGGAAAACGGGCGCTCTTTCTCGCCTTTGCCCTGTTCGGCATCGTCTGCTGCTGCCTGATGTCCGTACCCATGCCCTGGCTGGCGTTTCTGTTCGTATACGGCGCGGCGAAAGTGGGGCTCTCCTCCTCCCTCGTCTTTTACGATTCCATGCTCCCCGATATCACGACGGAGGAACGGCTGCACAAAGTTTCCTCCCACGGATATGCCTGGGGCTACATCGGCAGCTGTATCCCTTTCCTCGTCTGCCTCGCCATCGTGCTTCTGAGCGACATGAGCAATTTCTCCCTCATCCTCGCCTTCATCATCACGGGCGTATGGTGGTTCGCCTTTACCATGCCCCTCGCGAAGTCCTATCGGCAGGTCCATTTCCTGCCCCGTCCCGAAAAGCCCTTCCGCAGTGCGTTCAGTCGGCTGGGTAAGCTGTTCGGGGAACTGAAAAAGAACAAAAAGGCATTTTTGTTCCTCATCGCCTTCTTTTTCTACATCGACGGCGTGTACACGATCATCGACATGGCGACCAAATTCGGCGAATCCCTCGGCTTCGACACCACCGCCCTGCTGCTCGCCCTGCTCGTGACCCAAATCGTCGCCTTCCCCTCCGCCATCGTGTTCGGCAGGCTCGCGGGGAAGGGTTCGGACGCCAAACTCATCGCCGTCTGTATCGCGGCGTACACCTTCGTCGGCTTCTTTGCCGTATTCCTGTACCACGAATGGCAGTTCTGGCTGCTCGCCGTCATGGTCGGGCTGTTCCAGGGCGGCATTCAGGCGCTCTCCCGCTCCTATTTCGCCAAGCTGGTGCCTGCGGAAAAATCGGGCGAATACTTCGGCGTGTTCGATATCTTCGGGAAGGGCGCGGCCTTCCTCGGCACCTTGCTCGTCGGCGCGGTGACCAGCCTCGCCGTATCCCTGGGCGCAAGCGACAGCCTCGCCCTGCACGTCGGCATCCTGCCCGTCGCCATTCTCTTCGTCGTAGGCTTCTTCCTTTTCCTGTACGCGGCAAAACAGCCCGACCCGGTATGGGAATCGGAAACGGCGCCCGACGGCGGCGACGGCAACGGCGGAGCGGAACCTGCCGAACCTGCCGAAAACGACTGATCCCCTTCCGGCGCGCCCTTTTGCGGGCGCGCATTTATTTGTCCCGTCTTATTCCCGAAAAGCGCGGCAAGCCGACGATTGACTTTCCCGCGCTTTTCTGCTATACTATATCGAAAAAAAGGAGAACGCAAAGGGCATGGACGCGTTTTGCGAAAAAGCAAAAGCCGTCGTCATCGGCCACGCCGTCGGAGACGCGCTCGGCGTCCCCGTCGAATTTTTCCGCCGGGAGGCGCTGGAACGCGCGCTCGTAACGGACATGTCCGCAGACGAGCGCGGCGGCATCCCCGCGGGAAGCTGGTCGGACGACACGAGTATGTCGGCGTGCGCTTTGGACGGCATGGCGGGCGGCAAAATCGACTACGACAAAATCATGCAAAATTTTGCCGCCTGGCTGACCGAGGGGAAGTTTACGCCCGGAGGCGTGACGTTCGGCGCGGGCAACACATGCGTGGCGGCAATCGGTCGATACCTTCGGGGAATGCCTTACGACAAATGCGGACTTTCGGGCGAATACGACAACGGCAACGGCTCGCTGATGCGCATTCACCCCTTCGTGCTCCATGCCCTTTTCAAGGACATGTCCGAGGAGGAAATGCTGCGCCTGACGGGTACCGCCTCCTCCCTCACCCACGCGCACCCGCGCTCGGTCGTCGGCTGCCAAATTTACGCCCTCGTCCTCTCCGCACTCCTCTCCGCCCCCGAAAAGCAATCGATCGGAAGGGGGCTGAAAAGAGCGGAAGAACTGCTCGGGAAAAATCCGGAATTTGCCGCTTACCGCCGTATTTTCCGAAAGGATTTCGCGGCTCTGCCCCGCGCGGAAATCAGAAGCGGCGGCTACGTCGTCGATACGCTGGAAGCCGCGCTGTGGTGCCTGTTTACGACCGATTCCTATCCGGACTGCGTCCTCGCAGCGGTAAACCTGGGAGAAGACACGGACACGACGGGCGCGGTTGCGGGCGGTCTCGCGGGCGCGCTGTACGGCTATGAGGCCGTCCCGGCCCGCTGGCGGAACGCCCTCTTGAAGAGGGACAGTCTCGAAAATCTGTGTGCCCGCGCCTTCGCGGCCAATGTCTGAAAACCTCCCTTTGCAGGGAGGCTTGTTTGTAATAATTCCGCTCCTTTACGCAAGCGGGAGCTATCTTTGGCTCCTTTGTGCAAAGGGTGCTGGCTGCCGTAGGCAGACTGAGGGATTGTCTTGCGGCTGTCGCCGTCTGACCGCAAAGCGGTAAGTGCGCAAACCTTTGGTTTGCTTTTTGGGGGTCTTTTTGCGGGCTCCGCCCTGCACCCGCAAGGGACATTGTCCCTTGACCCTTTTCCGAGGCTCCTTTGTGTAAAGGGAGCTGTCATGCGCCAGCATGACTGAGGGATTGTTTTACCCCTGCCGCGTTTCGCCCCAATAAAGCGAAAACGTCTACCGTCAAAACGCGGAGAAGGGTTGCAGATTGCGTCCGAACCCGGAAGCTTCGGCGAAAGGAGCGCACACAGAAGTACGTGACCAAGGCAAAACGCAAGCCCGACAATGTATTGCGCCGTAAATACGCGTTTCGCTCTGCCGAGCGGAAACAGTTACCGTCAAAACGCGGAGAAGGGTTGCAGATTGCGCCCGAACCCGGAAGCTTCGGCGAAGGGAGCGTACACAGAAGTACGTGACCGAGACGAATGCCGGCGAGGGCGCAAGATGCCCCCTTATACCGCGTTTGGCTTGTTCCAAGCAAAAAAGTGAACCGTTAAAACGCGGAGATACAAGTTATGCGCGGAGCCTGCGGAAGTCCGAGGGGAGCTTACTCACTCGTAAGTGACCCGAGGAACCCGCAAGGGCGACAATGCAGAACGACGTAGATACGCGTTTCGCTCGGTAAACCAACAATTTACCGGGTGCGCTTCTTGCCCCAGAAAAACAGCGCCACCGTGCCCGGACCGGTATGGCTGCCGATCGTCGTGCCCACACTGTAAATTTCCACTTTCCCGTTCAGCTTTTTGAAGCGGCTTTCGACGAGGTCGGCGACGGCGCGCGCGTCCTCGTAACAAGCGGAATTGGAAATGTAGCATTTCCCCGAATAATTCAGGCCGTCGTCCGCGTTTTCTTCCATTTTCGCGACGATTTCTTCAATCACCTTCTTCTTGCCCCGGCACTTCATGCGCGGGATCAGCCTGCCCAGATCGTCCATGTTCAGAAGGGGGCAGATTTTCAAAAGGTTCCCGAAAAATCCCGACGCCTTGGAAATCCTGCCGCCGCGCACATAGTATTTGAGGTCGGTGGAGAAAAACCAGTGGTGCAGATTGAGTTTATGGTCCTCCGCCCAGCAGAACAAATCGGCGGCAGACATGCCTTCGTCGCGGAGGTCGGCAAGCTTATCCATCAGAAGCCCGTACCCGGACGAGGCACCCAGGGAATCGACGATGTAAATTTTGCGGTCGGGATATTTCTCCCGAAGCAGCCCTGCGGCCGCGTTGGCGGAATTGGACACCCCCGAGATGCCCGAAGAAAGACAGACGTGTACGATGTCCTTTCCCTCTTCCAGAAAGGGCGTGAAATATTCGACAAATTCCTCCACGTTCACCTGGGAAGTGCGGGTCATTTCCCCCGCCTCCATGCGCTTGTAAAATTCGTCGAAAGGAATGGTCTGCCCGAGGTCGTCGGGATATTCCGTACCGCCCAGCGAATAGTGGAAACAGATGTAACGGATGTTGCGGCCGTCAAAATGCTCTTTCGTCAGGTCCGCGGTGGAGCAGCAGCTCAAAACATAATTTTCCATAATATCACCCCGCAAATGAAATTGCTTTTGTGCCGGAGCGGATTCCGCCCGGCTGTTTTTTCTATTTTAGCACCGTCCGCCGCCCCTTTTCAAGCAAACGAAAGGCGGCCGCGCTCTACGCGTCGGCCGCCCGCCTCTATTCGTCCCGCTTGTTAAGTCTACCCTCAAAAACGTCCGCTTTCCGTCCGATAGAGTGAAAAAATTTTCTCTACCCACGGTAGAATTTCGTCATTTCTCGCTCATGGCCCCGCAATACGGGCATACCGCCTCGCTGCCCTTATAGGTGTATTTTGCACCGCAATGCGGGCAGACGGCGGCGTGCAGCGCCTCCTCGGGGGCCTTGGCCTCGTTGAGGAGAATTTCGTCCCCCTGCCGTACGTAACCGACGAGGTACCCTTTCCGGAAACATTCGTCCAGCATTCCGCGCACCGCCTTTTCCGGTTTGGAGAGCTGGGAAGAAATCGCCTGCACGGTGAGCAGATGCTCCCTGTCCACGGCATACACCACCCGCCTGAGCGCCGCCTTGTTGCCGTAGGAGACCCAGACCATCGGCGCGCCGTAAAAACCGATGACCGTACACGCGATGCCCGCCGCCATCAGAATCCACATTCCGCCGGTCGCACCGAATATGATCATGGGGATTCCCGCGACGAACATGCACGAGACCACGATCCCCCATACGAGCTGTTTTCTCAACGCTTTCCCGATCGCATCCATAGGGTTTCACCTCCGAAAATCCTCTTTTCTTTCAGTATATTCCATTCCGTTTCAAAAGTCAAGCGTTTGCGCCCGTGCGGACAACGGATGCGCAATTTGCGGCGATTCTGTTGACAAGCGGAGAAAAATATAGTATAATGTGTAATGTATAATAAATACAGATATTCCGAGCAGCGCGAAAATCTTTTGCCGCGCCGCGGAAGGGAGGAAACGAAAAAATGGCACTTCTCAAAGTTATCGAATGGGCGGATAACACCGGCAATACTATCGTTTATAAGATCGATACGAAAAAGAACGTCATCAAGAAAGGCTCGGCGCTCACCGTGCGGGAAGGACAGGTGGCGGTGTTCTGCGACAAGGGCAGGATGGCGGACGTCTTTCAGCCCGGCTATTACAAGCTGGATACGGACAGCCTTCCCATCCTCACGTCCCTGCTCTCCTGGAAATACGGGTTCGAGACCCCCTTCAAATCGGAGGTGTATTTCGTCAACACCACCCGCTTTTCCAAACAGCGCTGGGGAACGGCCAATCCCATCATGCTCCGCGACCCCGATTTCGGCGCGGTGCGCGTACGCGGCTACGGGACCTATTCCTTCCGCGTCAAGGACGCCTACGTGTTCATGACCGAGCTCTCCGGCTCCCACTCCACCTATCGGACGGAGGACATCACCGACCATATCCGCAGCATGCTGGTGATGGCGATCTCCGACGCGATGGGCGAAAGCGGCATCTCCGTCGTGGACATGGCGGCGAACCTCATGGAGCTTTCGGAAGCGGTCAAAAAGTCCCTCGAAAAGCGGTTTGAGGAAATAGGGCTGGAACTGTGCGATTTCAATTTTGAAAACGTCTCCCTGCCCGCCGAGCTGGAAAAGGCGATGGACGAAAACGCCCGCCTCGGCATGATGCGCCGCAACGTGGACGTATATACCCAGATGGCACAGGCGGACGCGTTGAAGGAAGCCGCCAAAAATCCCGGCATGGCGGGCGGCACGATGAGCGCGGGCATAGGTCTGGGCATGGGCATGCAGATGATGAACGCCATGGGCGGCATGAACGCCGCAAACGGCGGCGCCGCGGGCAAAAAGATCTGTCCCGAATGCGGCGCGCAGGTCCCCGCCGATTCCCGATTCTGCACCAAATGCGGTTCCAGCCTCGCGGCCGCGCAAACCGGCGGCGTCTGCGCCAAGTGCGGCGCCAAACTCGCACCCAACGCGAAATTCTGCGCCGAATGCGGCACGCCCGTCGCCTCCGTCTGCCCCAAGTGCGGCGCCAAACTTGCGCCCAACGCGAAATTCTGCGCCGAATGCGGGCAGAAAATCAAGTAATTTTCTTTCAGAGGTATCTCCATGAACAAAACGGACGGCGAACTCTTTTTCGGGAATGATCCGAACGGCGATCCCGACATTCCCGATTTTGTACAGACGGCGGTCGCGACCGAAAAATGCCCCGGCTGCGGGGACAATATGGAGTTCGACCCGGAATCGGGTCGTCTCAGATGCCCCAGCTGCGGCACGACCAAACAAATCGAAACCCGCGCGGGCCAGGAAATCGCCTTTTCCGAGCTGAGCAAAGGCAGGGGCGGCTGGCAGGAGCGCACGCACGTTTACCATTGCGCCAACTGCAATGCCGAGGAGGTGCTCGACAAGCGGGAGATCGCGCACGTATGCCCGTTTTGCGGCTCCCCTTCCGTCGTCGAAAGGGAGGAAATGGACACCCTGCGCCCCAACGCGCTGCTCCCCTTCCTGTTCGATAAGGAAAAGGCCGCGGAAACGGCCGTCGCCTGGGCGAAAAAGCGGCTGTTTGCCCCGCGGGAGTTCAAAACTTATTTCCGCCCCGAAAAGCTCAACGGCGTCTACCTCCCCGCCTTTACTTTCGATACGGACACAAATTCGGCCTACCAGGGAAAGCTCGGCGAACATTATTACGTCACCGTGCGCTCCAACGGCAAAAGCGTCCGGCAGCAGCGCACCCGCTATTTCTACGTACACGGCACCTATCGGCAGTTCTTCGACGACCTCGCCGTCAGCGCGACGGACGCGGTCCCCAAAAGCGTCATGAGCACCCTGATGCGCTACGACTATCACAACTGCGTGGAGTACAACGACGATTTTCTGTATGGCTTTTCCGCCCTGCTCTATTCCAGAAGCGGCGAAAACTGCTGGACGGAGGCGAGGCAGATGGCGGACCGCAATATTCGTCAGGGGATCCTGTCGCAATATCATCACGACGTGGTTTCCTATCTCAACGTCAGCACCACCTGTTTCAACGTCACCTACAAATACCTGCTGCTGCCCATGTACACGGGACAATACCCCTACAAAAAGAAAACCTATCCCTTCTACATAAACGGCCGCAGCGGCAAGGTCAAGGGAAAGGCGCCCGTCTCCCCCTTCAAAGCGGCCGTCGCCGTACTGCTCGGCGTCGCCGCGGCGGCGCTCGTCGGGCTCATTTTCTGGTTTTTGCGGCAATAATGCAAAGAACGCATAAGGAGGATCTTTTATGACACCGCAGCAAATCGCACTGCTCGTTTTGGGTATCCTGCTCGTCATATTCATCGTCATTCTCATCGTCGTCAGCGCAAAGCTCCGCGCCGTCCGCAAGAGAGAGGAATCGGAGGAGCAACGCGCCGACAAGGTGAAAATCGTCAAGGGCGTCCGCTATTCGACGGACGACGTCATCGAAGACGCGGACGGCATGAACGTCACCCACCTTCCCGGCGACTTCCTGCTCTCCCGCGGCGAGGTATACCGCGCCGAACGGGGCGGAAAACTGCTTCCCGGCGTATACACCGCGCTGTCCGCCGAGGGCGGCGGGGAGTTCAAAATCCGCATAGGCGGGCTGGTCAAGAACTTTTCGCACGGGGACAAAATCGTCATCGGCGACGGGGACGAAATCTCCGCCGTATCCGCGTCGGTCATTCTGCGCTGACCCCGCCGGGACACCCGCTCCGGGCGCGCCCGACAAAAAACAACGAGGAAAATCTGTTATGAGTAAAAATTTTTTCACCAAGCTTCTCATGGCATTGGCATGGCTGGCGGCGGCGGTCCTTTGGCTGCTCTCCCTCGTCCTGCCCGAAACCTTCGGTTTCTTTAACCTGAATTGGGCGATCGTCGTCATCTGCGGCACGGGCGGGCTTGCCCTGCTGCTCCGCGGGCTGTTCGCCAAAAAGACGGGCATTCTCAAAAAGAAGGATATCTTTTTGGGCGCGGCTCTGCTCATCATCGCGGCCGTGAGCATCATCTTCGCGCTCGCCCTGCCCAAGAGCTATATCTGGCCCGTCATCGCCATCGTTCTGGCGCTGGCGGGGGTATTCTCCGTACTCGCCACGGGCGGCAAAAAGTGGGACGCGGGCGACAACGAAAAAGTGGGCTATAAGGATTACCGCACCCGCCGGGCGGAGAAAGAGGCCCGCAAAGCCGAAGAAGAAAAACGGTCAGACAAAGACTGAACCAAGAACACTTTCCCTTCCATAATTTTATAAACAACTTCCGCCGCCCTATCGGGCGGCGGAGCTTTTTTAACGTCCTTTTTGACGCCGGATTTTACGACTTGTAAAAATCCGGCACTTCATTTAATAATTTGCTAATTTTCTATCTCCTGCTCCAAATCGACAAATTGTTCTATCATCTCCATAAACTCTGTTTCAGAACAACATACACGGTCTATGGTTGATCCATATATACCTATAAAATCAACTGTCCCGTCTATATTGTATAATCTCAAACATATTCCACCTGGTATCTCCGGGGGATCATTCCATATATAAGTATATCTGATTTCCGACAGCTCTTTCAGAATTAAATCCGATTCCTCCTCATCTAAACTTTTTAATATATTCATTTTTTTCAAATCTCCTCCAGGAATTTCTACAATTTCAACTCTTTCCACATTATTTTTCAGCTCATCATAAGAAAAATAACGCGCTTTATCCAAAAAACAACCGCCGAGAAAAAACAGTGCCAACACCATAACGACATTCAAAAATAACATTTTTTTCATTGAACAACCTCCCAAATCATAATTGGCTAATTTTCTATCTCCTGCTCCAAATCAACAAATTGTTCTATCATCTCCATAAACTCTGATTCGGAGCACTTAATATTTCTGTTTTGACTTGTTCCACACCAACCTACAACCTCTTCTGTTCCATCTATATAATATAAGTTTAAGCATACACCATTCGGACTAGGCGGATCTCCCAAACAAAACATATATGGGATTTCCGACAATTCTTTCAGAATTAAATCCGATTCCTCCTCGTTCAAACTTTTTAGTATCACTAAATTTTCTAAAT
>CALWAU010000023.1 GCA_944375795.1 uncultured Clostridia bacterium
GACAAACCTTTTCTGTCGATAGGTCAGACGGGCATTATGGCGCTGGGTTGCGAAGACACCGACATCATGTATAATATCGTGTATAATGTCTCCAATGCCTGTCAGCCTTTCGACGGTATGGGAATCGATATTGACTGGAATACCAATCGCGTTAATGTACAGTACAACTGGGTGTATGATTGCGTAGGTAGCGGCGTAGGCACTATGGCCAATCAGAATTGTTTTATCCGCAATAATCGCATAGAAAACAACCAATGCGAAGGAAATCAGCACGGACAGATTCACGTTTCCGACTTTACGACGCGGTACGAGGCGGTGGCGGAAAACATGCACGCGGTGACCAATCTGACGGTCAGCGACAACCTGATCATCAGCGATCAAGAAGGAAAGAGCCATTTTAACGCCAATGAACTGGGTGGAGATTCGTCGTTGTGGGCGGGGAATGTTTTTGTGAATAATCGCCTGGTCTCCGAAACGTCCACCAATGACTTATGGGTGCAGATCAGCAGCGCGGTCTCCTGGTATAAATTTGCTGGAAACAAATACTATAAAGCGGATACGTCCCGGTTTATGGCGTTCGACACTACGCCGCAGGACAAAATCAATGAGGGCGCGGTGGCCTATGACGGCTCGGGGTTCGATTCCTGGAAAAACAGGGACACGGGCGCTACGTTCGAAAAGCTCGGCAATGCAGTTCCCTCGGCGCCGCAGAATGTACAGGCGACGTATTCGGACGGGACTGTCACGCTCAGCTGGGATAAATCTGCGGGCGATTTATGGCATTACAATCTGTACCTCACGAAGGAAAATGAGGAGCCCGGATATTTGAATATGCTCGGCGAGGCGTTTTCCGAAAGTTATTCTCATGCGTTTGAGGCGAAAGGGGTTTACTATCTGGTGCTGGAAGCGGAATCCAACCAGGGACATACCGGTGAGCAGATCAGGATTAAAATCACGTTGGAGTGACGGAGAACATGAATATGAAAAATAGTGCGGAAAGAAAACGACTGGCGATTGTCGGATTTGGCGGCCGGGGACATATCTATGGCGAATTTGCCCGTCGTTATCCCGAAAAATTTCAACTTGCAGCCGTGGCGGAAACTGATCCCGACCGAAGGAAGGATGCGGAAGACAATTTTGGAGCCAAGGTTTATGCCGACTATCGTGAAATGCTCTCTTCGGGAGAAAAATTTGACCTCGTGGCGATTGCGACGCAGGACAGACAGCATAAGGAACATGCCCTGTACGCGTTGGAACGGGGATATGATCTTTTGTTGGAGAAGCCGGTTGCCGTCACCGAGGGGGATTGCCTCGATATTTATCGGAGCGCGGAACGCAACGGACGAAAAGTGTATGTCTGTCATGTGCTCCGGTATACGCCCTTCTATTCTGCGATACGCCGTCTCATCGATGAGGGCGTGCCCGGAGAAATCGTCAACATTCATGCCAGCGAAAACGTCGGGTATTATCACCAGGCGCACAGCTATGTGCGCGGTCCGTGGAGAAACAGCGTGGAATCCAGTCCGATGATCCTGGCAAAATGCTGTCACGATATGGACATTCTTCGTTATCTCATCGGCGAAAAATGCGTTTCCGTCAATTCTTACGGGAGTTTAAGCTATTTCCGGAAGGAAAACGCGCCCGAGGGTTCGACGCAGTTTTGCAGCGATTGCCCGCGGTCGGAGGAATGCATTTATAATGCGCAGAAATTATATACGAGGTACATATGGCCGGCCGGTTATTTTACGAAAGGGGAACTGACAGAGCAAAATATTCTGCGCGATCTCAAGTATTCTCCGTATGACCGTTGCGTCTACCGATGCGACAACGACGTAGTGGATCATCAGTCCACGGTGTTGCTGTTTGAAAAGGGAAAGACGGCGGTGCATACCATGACGGCATTTTCCGGGGAAATTTATAGAGACATAAAAATATACGGAACAAAAGCGGAGATTGTCGGCGTGATGGAAGACAATTTTCTCGAAGTGCGCCCGCTGGGCGGGAAAGCGTATCGCGTGGACGTGAACAACGAGGCGTCGGTCGGCGGACATTGCGGCGGGGATTATTATATGATGTTGCAGATCTGGAACGCCATGAACGGCCGTCCGTGCGAGGGAATCACTTATCTGGACGTGTCGCTGGAAAGTCATCTGATGGCTTTTTGCGCAGAGAAAAGCCGGCTGAGCGGCGGCAGTACACAGTTTGTCCGTTTGCGGGAAGGAGAATGAGCGAATGCCGGCAAAGGGGTATTTTGACGACGACAGGCGGGAATATGTGCTGGAGGATATGTTTCCGCTCCGCCCGTTGAAAAATTTTTTGTGGAACGAATCGATGCTGCTGGAACTCGATCAGTTCGGAATGGGACCGTCAAAGGCCTGTATCGATAAGCAATTCCGGACGGTCGTTTGCGGAGAGCGGGTGATCTATGTCAAGGACCGGGACAGCGGGGAGTTTTTTGATATAAACCGCAATTTCGCCCGAAAGCCGTTCGATGTGTTCCGGGCCAGAATCGGGCAAGGATATCATTGTACGGAAAGCGCCTGTACGGGAATTTCGGCAAGCTTTACCTTGCTGGTGCCGAAAGAAGATTTTGTGGAAATGCACCGGATTTTGCTGCGCAACGACGGTGAAGAGGTGCGGAGACTCAGCTTGTATGCCTATGTGCAGCCGTTTGTCAATCTGACGGGCGTCGACGCCTGCGGTCGGGCCGAATTCCGGGAGGACTTGCGGGGGATTTATTACACCTATCGAGCTTTTCGTCAGAACAATCCCTATACCGATGTGTTTTATGCGGCAGATCAATCCGCCGATGCTTATGAACTGACGGCGGATGCGTTTTTCGGCAGATACGGAACGTTGCAGAATCCGGAAGGCTTGTCGGCGGATCGGCTTTCGGCAAAACAGACGGTGTTTGAGCCCCGATATGCGGCCGTCTTGCAATTTGACATCGAGTTGCCCCCGGGAGAGGAAAAAAGCGTTTATCTTGCCGCGGGAACGGCGCGGTCGCCGGATGAATGCGTCCGCCTGGCCGGAAAGTATGCTGATCGTCAGGCATTTGAACGGGAAATGCTGGCGCAACGGGAAATTGCGGACGCTTATGCGGACAGATTATCGGTTTCTCTTCCGGACAGCTATCTCAACAGGATGACAAACGTTTGGCTGAAAAGGCAAATGGCGCTCGGGAAGACGTGGGGAAGAGTGTACGGAAAGGGATTTCGGGACGTGTTGCAGGATCTGTCGGGATTTGTTTCGCTGGAAGCGCGTGCCGTCCGGGAACGGCTTCTGAACGCCCTGCAATATCAGTTTATCAGCGGTAACGCCATCCGAATGTTCGATCCGATTCTGGATTATCCCTATCAGGATATGCCGGTCTGGATTCCGATGGCCGTGGGGGCATATCTGAAAGAGACGGGAGATTTCTCTTTTCTGAAAGAGGAGACTTCCTACTATGACGATAAACGCAAAGAGAGCGTGTTTTGTCACATGAAACGGGGAATCGATTATTTGTTTTCCCATCAGGGCCGGCGCGGTTTGGGGCTTTGGGGCGGCGGAGACTGGAACGATTCCCTCGATAATTGCGGCATGCAAGGGAAAGGCGAAAGCGTATGGCTGTCGGTTGCCACCGTAAAAGCGGCGGAAGAATATCTGGAAATAGCGGAACAGACCGATCGGGAAAGTTGCGATTTGTCCGATCTGCCTTTGAAGATTGAGCGGCTGAAAGGGGCAATCCGGCGTTTTGGCTGGGATGAGGATCATTTTATTTACGGATATAACGATTGGGACGAAAAAGTCGGTGCCGAGGAAAATCGCGAAGGAAAAATATTTCTCAATGTGCAGACCTGGGCGGTAATGACGGACATTCTGTCGCTTGAAGAAAAACGGGCCCTGATGGATACGGTGGAGCGGCGTTTGAAATGTCCTTACGGATATTTGCAGAACGATCCGCCGTATGAAACGCCGGACGATCATTTGGGGCGGCTGACTTATTTTTCAAAAGGCGTTTATGAGAACGGCTCCGTATATAATCACGGCGTTATGTTCAAAGTCGTTGCGGATTGCTGTATCGGAAGAGGGGAGGCGGCCTGGGAAACGTTGAAGATGATACGATTTGATAACCCTCTCAATCCGGAATCCGGCGTGGAGCCGTATGCGATCTGCAATATGTATTTCGGCCCTTCGGCCCCGGCCAAAAAGGGATTTGCGCCGCAGGGATGGATTACGGGTTCTGCCGGATGGATGTACCGGGCGATCACTCAATACATGCTGGGCATCCGGGCGGATTTTGATGGGTTGATCGTCAGGCCCTGTCTTCCTGCGGAATGGAAGGAAGTGTCGGCGGTAAGAGCTTTCCGAGGTGCAACTTATCGGATTCGTTATGTCCGCTCCGGTCATTTTGCGTTGATTGCGGACGGGCTTCCTCTGAAAGGGGATAAAATTCCGCTGTTCCAAGACGGTGTACATGAAATTGTATGTTATTGCTGAAAATTTTTCCTGCCAAAAGTGAGAGAAAGTGAAAGATATCGGAAGAAGTCCCGGAGCGGAGATACCGCCGTTCCGGGACTTCTTTGATCAAAGTATTTTTTGATTTTTTCCGAAGTGAAAGAAGCCTCAGAGTTCGGACAAAAACCGAAAAGCAAGGGAAGATATTGTGCCGGACTCGATTGTTTTAATAAAAATTTTTTCCTGCTTCCGGCAGCGGCCGTTGTTTCCGGCGGAAGGTGATTTTGTCACAGAACCGATTAAAAAATCGGGGTATAATATAGTCAGAAAACAAAAGGAGGACATCGAAAATGTCTGCAATCAGGATTACGAAAGAGAATTTTATAAATGAAGTCGTCAACTCGGAGAAGCCCGTGCTTCTGGATTTCTGGGCGAGCTGGTGCGGCCCGTGCCGCATGGTCGCTCCCGTCCTGGAAGAAATTGCCGACGAGCGCACGGATATCAAAGTCGGCAAAGTGAACGTCGATGAAGAAGGCGAGCTCGCGGCTCAGTTCGGGATTATGAGCATCCCCACTCTCGTCGTCATGAAGGGCGGCAAGATCACCGGTCAGGCCGTCGGCGCCCGCCCCAAAGCGCAGATTCTCGGGCTGCTGTAAGCGCTTGTGAACGCTTGCGAAAAGCATTGGAAATCAATGAAAGCCGGTACGAGTGTGTACCGGCGTGGACAAATGAGGATTCAATATGGGATTTTTCGATTTTTTCAGACCTAAAAATATCAATCAGGGGATTGAAGAATACCGGAAAACGCAAGGCGCCGTTCTCCTGGACGTGAGAACGCCCGAGGAATATTCGGAAGGGCATATCGAAAACAGCGTCAATATCCCCGTGCAGGCAATCGACAGGGCAGGGGAAAGGCTTCCGAAAAAAGACGCCGCGCTTTTCGTGTATTGCCACAGCGGAGTGAGAAGCGCGCATGCCGTGAGACTGCTGAAAAAAATGGGATATGCGAACGTCAAAGACATCGGCGGAATCCTGTCCTATCGCGGCGAAACCGTGAAATGAAAGACGGGACGGCAG
>CALWAU010000024.1 GCA_944375795.1 uncultured Clostridia bacterium
ACAGAGAAGGCGACGACCGCCGCAGCCATGGCACACACACATTTTTTCAGAGAAATTTTCATAACAGCTCCTTTTGTATATAAAAATAATTTTTATCGACCGAAAACCGTCCCCGCCGACGCGGCGGGAGAGCGGAACAGACGTCTTTCATCAAACCCCTCTATATATATCTACTCCGATTTTTCCGATTTGTCCGGAAAAATTTGAAAATTTTTCCAAAAAATTTTTTTTCGGAGGGAAAGCCGTCCACACCGACGCGGGCGGGAGGGCAAAACCGACGTCTCTCATCAAACCCCTCTATATATATCTACTCCGATTTTTCCGATTTGTCCGAAAAAAATTGAAAATTTCTCCAAAAAATTTTTTTCGGAGGGGAAAAACGGCCCTTTACGGCGCTTTTTTGCCCGTTTTGCCGTCGCGGACGACGGCGAGCAGCTCCTTGGCGGCCGCCGAAAGCGGGTAATGGGGATTGAGCACGCCGGAGATGGTTCGTTCCGGAATGGTTTCGGCGAGGCGGATACGGACGATTTCGCCCGCTTTCAGCGCGGGCAGCGCCAACTGTTCGGGCACGAAGCCGATGCCGAGATTGCGGCGGATAAAGGGAATGATGAGGTCGGCGGTGTTCAGTTCGATTTCCGGGCGAAATTCCAGCCCCGCCGCCGCAAACACGCCCTGATAGAACTGAAAGGTGGTAGAGGCGGTGCGGCTGCTGGAAATGAGCGGGTATCGCTTCAAGTCCCGAAGGGCATAGCTGCCGCGGGCGAGCTCGGTATACTGCGCGTTGCCCACGAGGATGTCGCGGAAGGTGCTGAGCGGGATTTGCCGGAGGGGCTCCGGCAAATCCGCGGGCGAGGCGACAAACGCAAAATCCGAACGCCCCACCACCACGTTTTCAATCGCCTGCGTCGTGGAGACGTTGGCCACAATCAGCTGTATCTGCGGATGCCTGTCGTGGAACAGCCCCAATTTTTCCAGCAGGAAACAATGCAGGGAGGTCTCCGTGGCGCTGACGTACACGCTGCCGCCGCTCAGCGAGTTTTTCCCCACCAGCTTTTCCTCCCCGCGCATGATGCGCTCGTACGCGGGCGCGATGTACGAATAGAGCAGTTCCCCCTCCGCCGTCAGCCGCACGCCGCGACGGTCCCGCTCGAACAGCCGACAGCCCAAATCGCTTTCCAGCTGCTTGATCGTCCGCGTCACCGTCGGCTGGCTGGTGGTGAGCACGTCCGCCGCCCGCGTAAAATTGCGGTGCTTTGCGACATAATAAAATACGCGATAATAGTCCAGACTGGTCAACATGGGGATATCCTCCCGCTTCCCCTCTCCGGGGTTTTTCTTAAAGTATACCCGCCGCGCAATCGGAAGTCAAGCGTTTGATACCGTTTTCTTATGACTGTCATAAGTTTTTGATATGGCAAAAACCCTTTAATCCGTTTTACAAAACCCGAAAAAAGGCGTATAATAACGCGCGAGGGAAATGAGGGGCGGCCGGGTGCCGGTATTCCGCAAGGGGGCGCCGCTATGGATATGCAGACATTTTCCGACAGGCAGAACGCCGTTTTCGTGCGCGCTTTTCCCGTGCTGGTGCTCGGGGTTGCGGGCGGATTTTTCGACGCCTACACCTATGTGGCGCGCGGCGGCGTGTTCTGCAACGCACAGACGGGGAATCTTATCCTGATGGCGCTGGGGCTCGCCTCCGGACGGGGGCTTTCTTCCTTCCGCTATCTCGTACCCGTCATTTTTTTCGTCCTAGCCAGCTTCGTCGGCGAGGCGGCTTCGAGATTCGCGTTCCGCCGCGCGGGCGAGAACAAAAACGGGGGCGGACTGTTTTATTACCACCTCGTCGTCCTCATCGCGGAGATCGTCATTCTGACGGCGGTGGGATTTATCCCTGCAAGCTTCCCCGCCCTTCTGCCCAATGCGCTCATCTCCTCGGCCGCGGCGCTGCAATTCCACGCCTTCCGGGACATGAACGGCATTCCCCTCTCCACCGTTTTCTGCACCAACAATCTGCGGCTTCTCAGCGGCCACGTGTTTGCCGCCTTCGCCGACAGGGACAGGGCCGCGCTGAAAAGAGCGGGAAAATATCTGCTTCTCATCGCCTGCTTCCTCGCGGGCGTCGTCGGCGGATACTTTCTCACCGCGTGGGCCATGCACTATGCGATTCTATTCGTCTCCGCGCTCTTTTCCGCCCTGGCGGTGTGGGGGCTGCTCGCCCGCCGCGCCGCGCGGAAAAATAAGCGCGATACGGAAGAAAAGGAGGTACCATGAACGCAACCATGCTGCTCGCCGGCGATATCGGCGAGCTGATGACCGAGGAATTTCTGCCCGATCCCGTTCCCCTGTTCGGGGGCCTGGGCGGGCCGATGGTCAACCCCAGCTTTCAGACGGCGTTCTTTCTGACGCTCGTCGTCCTGGCGCTGGCGCTCGTTTTCCGCTTCCTCGTCTTTCCCCGCTTCAAAAAGGTGCCGGGAACCTTTCAGGTGCTCGTCGAAAAGGCCTGCGAGACCGCCGAGGGCATCGTCAACGACAACAGCACCAAAAGCAGGCTGTTCCTCGGCGCGTTTACCTTTGCCAGCTGGGTATATATCGGGCTGGGCACGCTGTGCGAGCTCATCGGCGTCCGCGCCGTCCTCGTCGACCTCAACGCCTGCCTCGCGCTCGCCGTCACCGCCTACGCGATCATGCTGTACGGCGGCATACGCTACAACAAGCTGCGCGGCGCGGGCAGCGTCCTCAAAGATTTCTCCCTGCCCCTCTCCATGAGTTTCCGTCTATTCGGAAGCATGATCGGCGGGCTGCTGATGACGACGCTCGTCTATCAGTACCTCGCCCTCTCCATCGGGGTGCCCGTCATCGTCGGCGTCATTTTTACCCTGTTCCACGCCGTCGTGCAATCGTACGTGTACACCCTTCTCACCTCGATGTTTTTCGGCGAGGCGAGCGAGGACAGGGAGCTGGACGGCTCCGCGCTGGAACGGAAACCCAAGCAGAAAAAGCGCAAGCGCGGCATCCTGAACGCCGAAATCAAAAAGGCATGACCGCTTTCCCGAAGGGCGCGGCGGCTTATCGCACATATCATTATAAATTTCATCACCGAAAAGGAGAACTGTACTTATGAATACCCTGGCTTTACTCGCTATGACGGATACGGGCATGAAGGCTATCGCGGCGGCAATCGCCATTCTCGTGGCCGCGGTGGCGTCCATCGGCATGGGCATCGCCATTTCCAAGGCGCTCGAGGGCATCGCCCGCCAGCCCGAGGCCGAAAAGAAAATTTCCAAAAACCTCATCCTCGGCCTCATCTTCCTCGAAACCTGCGTCATTTACGCGCTGGTCGTGGCGATCCTCGTCATCTTCGTGCTCGCCTGACGGAGGTGCATCATGTCTGATTGCTTGCTTGCGGGAATCCTCGGCCTCGACTGGCGGGATTTCCTGCTCCACCTCCTCAATTTCGTCATACTCGTCGCCATCGTCGGCCTGCTCGTCTACAAGCCGGTGATCCGCTTCGTGCGCGCCCGCCGCGACGAGATACGCGAGCAGGAAAAAACGCACGACGAAAAGATGAAAGAGGCCGAGGAGACCAAACAGAAATATACCTCGCTCATCGGCTCCGCCGAACAGGAGATCGCCGCCAAAAGAAAGGAGGCGGACGAAGAAGCCGCAAAACGGGCGGAAGCGGCGCTCGCCGAAGCGAAAGAGCGCGCGGAAAAGCTGCTCGCCGAGGCCGAGGAAGAGGCCCGGCAGGAAAAAGTCAAGGCCGTCGCCGCCATCAGGGGCGAGGTGGCCGAAGTGGCCGTGCTCATCGCCTCGGGCATCCTCGACAAGGAGATCACCCCCGAGGAAAACGCCCGCATCATCGACGACTGCCTGAAGGAATGGGACGAAAACAATGCATAAGCCTCTCCCTACAAAAATCACCGTCATTTCCGCCTTCGAGCTCGACGACGAACAGCGGAAAAAAGTGGAAGACGTGTTCGGGCGCAAACGCCCGGGCGGCGTCGTCGCCGACTATCTCGTGGACGATTCCCTCATCGGCGGCCTGGTCGTGTTCGACGGCAAGACGGTATACGACGGCTCGGTGAAAACCAAGCTCGCGAACATCAAGGAAAAGCTCAGCCATGGAAACGATTAGCGTTTACGGCTCGATAGCCGAAGAACTCAAAAACGAGGTGCGCGCCTTCCGGTTCGAGAACAAGCTCTCGGACGCCGGGCGCATCGTCGCCTGCGGCGACGGCGTCCTCACCATCGCCGGCCTGCCCAACGTCAAAAACGGCGAACTCCTCTATCTCGGCGGCGACAAATACGCGCTGGTCATGAATCTCGAACGGGATCGCGTGGGGGCGATCCTCCTCAACGATACCTACGAACTCGGCGAGGGCGACATCGCCTATTCGACGGGAAAAATCGTCGGCGTGCCCGTCGGCGATATGCTTTTGGGTCGGGTCGTCAATCCCCTGGGTGCCCCGCTCGACGGCGGCAAACCCATCGTCAGCAAAAAATACCGCCCCGTCGAGGCGCCCGCCCCCGCCATTTTCGACCGCGCCGGCGTCAACGACCCCCTGCTTACGGGCATCAAGGCCATCGACAGCATGATCCCCATCGGCAAGGGACAGCGGGAACTCATCATCGGGGACAGGCAGACGGGAAAGACGGCGCTCGCCGTGGACACCATCATCAATCAGCGCGGCAAAAACGTCGTCTGCGTATACGTCGCCATCGGGCAGAAAATCGCCTCCGTCAATTCGGTCATCCACACGCTGAAAAATCACGGCGCGCTCGACTATACCGTCGTGGTCTGCTCCACCGCGAGCGAATCCGCGCCCCTGCAATACATCGCCCCCTATACCGGCACGGCGATCGCCGAGGAATTTATGCACGCGGGGCGGGACGTGCTCATCGTATACGACGACCTGTCCAAACACGCCGTGGCTTACCGCGCCATTTCCCTCCTTCTGAAACGTCCCTCCGGCCGAGAGGCCTACCCAGGGGATATCTTCTATATCCATTCCCGCCTTCTGGAGCGGAGCGCCAAACTTTCCGAAGCGCAGGGAGGCGGTTCCCTGACCGCGCTGCCCATCATCGAAACGCTGGCGGGCGACATCTCCGCCTCTATCCCCACCAACGTCATCTCCATCACCGACGGCCAGATTTACCTCGAAAGCGAGCTGTTCCGCTCGGGGGTCCGCCCCGCGGTCAACGTGGGGCTCTCGGTGTCGCGCGTGGGCGGCGCGGCGCAGTGCAAGGCGATGAAAAAGGTGAGCGGCAAAGTCCGGCTGGACCTCGCCCACTACCGCGAGATGGCGCAGTTCACGCAATTCGGCGCGGAGCTGGATTCCTCCACGAAGGCCATTCTCGGCAAGGGCGCCCGCCTGACGGAGATCCTCAAACAGCGCCAGGCCTCCCCCGTCTCCATGAGCCATACGGTCATCGCGCTCACCGTCATGATGAACGACCTGTTTTCGGACATCGCGGTGCGGGACGTCAACGCGGCCATGGACGGCTTCTTCGATTTTCTCGAAGCCAACCACCCCGACCTGCCCGCCCGCATCGAGGAGACGCAGATCCTCACGGATGAGGACGAGGGCCTCATCCGCGAATATCTCTCCGCCTACAAGGGCAACGTCGCCCGCATTTCGGACGAAATCAGGGCGCTGCAGGAAAAGAGCGGAGGAAAGGCATGAACGCGCACGAGCTGAAAAGCCATATCTCGAGCGTGAAGGACACGGTGAAGATCACGCGCGCCATGCAGATGATCGCCACCTCCAAGCTCTACCGCGCGCGGGAAAAATGCGAGAACAGCTACTGCTATCTCAAAAGCCTGCGGAGCATACTCGCCGCGCTGTCGGAGGACGAAAACCTGCGCGCTCACCCCTTCCTTCTGCCGCGCGAAAGCGGAAAGACCACCCTGTTCATAGCGGCCGCGGACAAGGGGCTGTGCGGGGATTTCAACCATCGCATTTTCGACTTTGCCGACGCGTTTATCCGGGAGCACGGGGCGGACAAAATTTTCGCGCTGGGACAGAGCGCGCGGGAACACTACGCGAAAAAGGGAATCCCTTTGAGCAACTACTACGTGCACATGGCGCAGGAGCCGCACGCCTTCGACGCGATTTCCGTCGCCAACGACATTCTGGATATGTTCTCGAGCGGGGAATACAAAGAAGTGTATATCCTGTACACGCGCACCCCCTCCCCTTCGACGCAGGAACCCACGGCGAAAAAACTGCTTCCCGTCTCCCTGCCCGCCCTTTCCGAACGCCCCGAGGGCTGCGGAAATCTGCTGGAACCGGCATCCGGAGAAGCGTTGACCAATTTTCTGTCCCAATACGTCATGGCGGAAATTTACAGCGCGCTTGCGGACAGCGCCATGGCGCTCCTCTACAAGCGAATGACCTCGATGCAGCAATCCACCGAAAACGGGGAGGCGCTCATCGCCGAGCTGACCGCGAAATACAATCACCGCCGCCAGGAGAGCATCACGGGCGAGCTGGTAAACGCCGGCGCCGCCGCTTTCCGGGAAGAACTTTGAGGAGATTTTTATGATGAAAAAACATACGGGCACCGTCATTCAGATCGTCGGTTCGGTCGTAGACGTAAAATTCGACAATCACCTGCCCGGCCAGAACGAGCTTTTATACATCATAGACAAGGACCGCACCGTCGACCTCGAAGTGATGTCCCATCTTCCCGACGGGGTGTGCCGCTGCATCGCCCTGGAAGCGACGGAGGGGCTTTCCCGCGGGCTGGAAGTACGGACGACGGGCGGCCCCATCACGGTGCCCGTCGGCGAACAGGTGACGGGACGGGTATTGAACGCCATCGGCAAGCCCGTGGACGGCAAGGGCGGACTTGCGGGTCCCGCCGCCTCCATCTACCGCCGCCCGCCCGCGCTCACCGAGCAAAGCCCCGTCACCGAGATATTCGAGACGGGCATCAAGGTCATCGACCTGCTCACGCCCTATGCCAAAGGCGGAAAAATCGGCCTGTTCGGCGGCGCGGGCGTGGGAAAGACGGTGCTGATCCAGGAGCTCATCTCGGGCATCGCCACCCACCACAACGGCAAATCGGTATTCATCGGCGTGGGCGAACGCAGCCGCGAGGGCTACGAAATGGCGCAGGAAATGGCGGAATCGGGCGTTTTGAACAATACGGCGCTCGTATTCGGGCAGATGAACGAATCCCCCGGCGCGAGAATGCGCGCGGCGTTTACGGGGCTGACGATGGCGGAATATTTCCGCGACGTGCAGAACCAGGACGTCCTCCTCTTCATCGACAATATTTTCCGCTACGTGCAGGCGGGCTCGGAAATTTCGGCTCTGCTCGGGCGCATGCCCTCCGCCGTCGGCTATCAGCCCACCCTCGCGGGCGAGCTGGGACAGCTGGAGGAGCGGATCACCTCCACCAAGCACGGCTCCATCACCTCCATTCAGGCGATTTACGTCCCCGCCGACGATCTGACCGACCCCGCCCCCGCCACGATTTTCAGCCATCTCGACGCCACGACGGTGTTGTCGAGAAAGGTCGTGGAGGAAGGCATCTACCCCGCCGTCGATCCCCTCGAATCGACCAGCCGCATCCTCGAACCCGACATCGTGGGCGAAAAACATTACGCCACCGCCAAGCGGGCCACGGAGACCTTGCAGCGGTACAAGGAATTGCAGGACATCATCGCCATTCTCGGCATGGACGAGCTGAACGCGGAGGATAAACAGCTGGTCTACCGCGCGAGGAAGCTGCAGCGATTCTTTTCGCAGCCCTTCTCGGTGGCGAGCGTGTATACGGGCATCCCCGGCAAGTACGTCCCCCTCGAACGGACGATAGAGGATTGCAACGCTATTCTGGACGGAAAATGCGACGACATTCCCGAGAGCGAATTTTACTTTATCGGAAGCCTTTCCGACATTGCGGGGTACCGGGCATGAACACCTTTCATCTGATTATGCTCCGCCCCGACAAGCAATTTTACGAAGGCGAGGCGACGGCGCTCTCCGTCGCGGAACCGACGGGCAGGATCTCCGTTCTGCCGGGACACGTGCCGATGTTTTTCAACATCACGACGGACATGGCCAGGCTGCGGGAAGCGGACGGCACGGAAAAGACCTTCGCGACGGGCGAGGGCATGGTGGCCGTCTACCGCGACAAAGTGGTGCTGCAAAGCGACTTCCTCGCCTGGGAAGAAAAGCTGGACGAAGCGATACGCAGGCGGGAAACGGCGATGGCGCAGGAAAAGGAGCGCCGCCGCCAGAGCTTCCGGGAATATCGGCTGAACAAAATGGAAATGGCAAAAACCTTCATAAACCTCGAAAAGGGCTCCAAATAAGGAGCCCTTTTTCGTCCGGCGGTTAAATGTCCGGCGATTCCATTGTCCTCGGTTGGCCGCGCCCGCCCGCGTCCGCCTTTCGCAGGCGGCAGGCCGCCATAAAATGTTACAGGGTATCGAATTTTTCGCCGCTTTTTTCCTCGTCGGAAAACAATTCGCGCGGCAGGATATTCGGGTATGCGTGCCACTGGCGCACCGACATGGAGCCGCGCCCGCCGGTGAGCACCTTTACCCTGCCGTCCTTATAGGTAAATTTGCCTTCGACGTTATCGAAGATCAGGGAAGCCACGGGATTGTCGGGCACTTTATAGGTCACGCCCCACGTCCTCGCGTTGGCGACGCGCGCCCGCACTTCGTAAACGCCGTCCTCCACCTCTATCCTGATGTTGTACACGGAGGGAATAAAGCCGTCCAGCTCGCGCATAAACGCCCAATCCTCGTGTGCGATCTCCATCTTGCCTTCGGGATAGTATGCGCCCGTCTGCAAATCGTAAACGGCGAAGTCCTTCATGCCGAGGCGCATATCGTACATGGAAGAATGTATTTCGTTAAAAGTGATATACCCCCAATCTTCCCAGCCGCCGAGTTCTGCCGCCGAGCTGTCCACGGCGACGTACCGCTCGCGCTGCCCCGTGCCCTTGACTTTCACGGTCTTGCCCTCATAGGTAAATTCCCCTTCGACGTCGCCCGCGGTATTATAGCCGTAGGTGATGGAGTGCTGCGTGAGGTAGGAGGGCTTTTCCCTGCCGTACCACAGCGGGTACCCGTGCGCCCTGTGCCAGAGGTCCGCCTTATATTCGCCGTCCTGCGTGTCGAGCAGGAAGTGCCAGGCGCCGTCGTCGAAACATTCGACGGAATACTCTTTGCCGCAGGTGACGAGGACGCTGTGCTCCCGCTTTTCGATTTTGAGCGTGCCCTGCGGATTGCGGTAGAATTTCTGCATGAGCGCGCCGGGATACTCCGCCAGCTTGTAGACGGAATTTTTCAGCTGGCGGACGCGGCCTTTTCCCTTGGCCAGATTCATGGTGACGAGGTCCATTTTTTCGAGCGCCATCGAGAGAATGGAGCCGCCGAGCGCGTACAGCTCCCCGTCGTCGCCCGTCACGTTGAACTCGAACAGCCAATCCAGAAAGCCGCTGCGTACTTCTTCTTTCACGCCGTTTCTCGCTTCGTCTGCGAGCGTGATTTTCGGATTTTCGATCTTCACGGTTATTCCTCCCTTGCCTTTTTGGCCGCGTCGATGCGCTCCTGCGCCGCCCGGATGCGGGCATTCGCCTCGGCGAGTTCCTCCTCCCTCTCTTTGCGGAGCAGATTCCGCCTCTCCGCGGAAGAGAGCTTTACCTCCTCCCAATTTGCCTTCGATTCGGCCTTTACGGCCTCAAAATTTGCCTTGTCCGCTTCATGCTGCGCCTCGGCGCTCTCCTTCATGTCCCTGAACGGATGAAAATTGCCTGCCATTTTTGTTTCCTCCTCGTTTTTTATTGGTTTAACAGCCCGTTGCTGAGGGCGATGACCCGGTCGGCGTACTTCTTCCTGCGGGACTTGAGGATCGCTTTATAGAGAAAGTAATTGGCGGCGACCATGCCGATGCCGACGATCCCCACGACGATGCCGAGCGGCGCCATATTGCCGATTACGCCCATCGAAAGGCACATGCCCGTGCCGAGCACGAGCGCGCCGACGCCCCCGAAAATCCCGGCGAATACCTCCGCGGGGCGGCGCACCTTTGCGTCCAGCCTTTTCAGTTTTTCCAAATCCGTTTCCCGTTCGGTTTTCGGTCCGTATTGCCGCAGGAGATTTTCCGCATAGCGGCGTTCTTTGTTTTGTTCCATGTTTTTTGCCTCCGATCAATTTTGTACCTATAGGATACACCCCGGATATTTCCGAACGGATAATTTTTTGTAAACGTACGGTAATTGTTTTGTAAAAGAATTGTTTCCGCGCGCGAAAAAGCCCGGGCCGAACGGCCCGGACCACTCTTTTCCGCGTCGCGCGGACAAACCGCCCGCGTTCTCCGCGCGTTTCCGCTTTTATTCCGCTCCCCCTTCAAACGCCTCCGCCACCTTCTCCAACAGCGAACGGACGGGAAGATGCCGGGAACAGATCGCCTCGCAGCGGCCGCTTTTTATGCAGTCGGACGCCCCTCCGCCCGAACCCGCCGCCGAACGCGGACGCCGGCATCATTCCTCTATCCAGCGGATTTCCATCGGCCGCAGGACGAGCGGCGTGCGCTTCCCGTTCACGTCGTAAAAATCGGTGGCGCGCTCCTCCCGGCTGTTGTTGATGACCGCGTATTTCCCGCTGGCGGGATAGTAATTGCACTCGGTGTCGGGGTGGGAGGAATACGCCCGTTCGAGGGGTTTCCCCGCCGTCCAGCAGAGGGCCTTGTACAGCAGGCGGGCGTTCTGCGAGGAATACGGAAGCCCCGTGATGTAGAAACTTCTCCCCTTGCCGTACTCGTTGACCGCCATCTTGACCTCTCCGACGTTCACGTCGCGGCGGAAACGGTCGGAAAAGGCGATGTCCAGCACCTTCGCGCCCGGGAGCGCATAGATGTTCTTTTTGTCCTCGCCGTAATCAAACGCCGTCATGCCCTCCGTGATTTCGTGCGCCGTTTTCTGAATATTGTATTTGTCCTCCGAAAGCGTGAAGCCGATTTCCTCGTCCACGCCGAGCACGTCCGCGAGGCGGAAATAGCGGCCGTCTCCGCGCACCGCCGTGGGTTCGCCGACGCCGATGAAACCGCCGCCGTTGCGGACGAACTCCCGAACGCGCACAAGCACCTTTTCGTCCAGCCAGTTTTCGCCGCCCGAGAAGGCGGTGTATGCGTCGCCCGCGTTGATGATGACGTCCACGTCGTCGGGGACGCCGCCCGCGCGGATATCGTCGAAGGAAAGAAATTCGACGTCCACGGGCAGGCCGCTGATCGACTCGAGTATCCCCTGGTAGGAATAGGCGGATTGATACCACAATTCGTGCGCGATCATGTGGCTCATCCAGCTGCGCTGTTTCCCCCAGGCGTTGAGCAAAGCGACCTTCAGCGTGCAATAGGGCTTGCGGTTGTCTATCGCGTCGTAAATGGTGCGGAATTCGTCCGCGATCTCCGCCACGCGGGCAACGAATTTCGGGAATTTGGCCGCGAGGGAAAGATACCCGCCGAAGCCCATTCTGTCCAGCGGCTTGCGCATGATGGCGCGACGCGCCGTCAGCCAGTTTTTGTTGAGTTCCGCCACCGCGTTGTCCTCGTTCCCCTCGAAGAAAGTATCGGGGAAGAAATAGGGCAGAAACCGCCCTTCGTGGTATTTTACGTGCGGGATCTCGGAAAGCATGCGCACCGTCACGCCGCCGCCGACGCTGCCCACCACCGCGTCGAGATGCATGTCCGCAAAGGTATCCCCGTACGGCTCGCTCCCGATCCAGTCGTCGCCCAGAAACATCATCGCTTCCTTGCCGTACTCGTGGCAGATATCGACGAGCTCCCCTATCGTCTTGCTCACGAATTTGCAGACGAAACCCATGTATTTGCGGAACTTTTCCTTCGGGCAGCGGAAGGCGCTGTTATAACAGCCCCCGTCCACGAAATCCTCCGCGCGGAGCCCGATCCCCGTCTCCCTCTCGAAAGCGTCCATGAGCACGGAATTGGCGGTCTGCGCATAGCCGAACCACTCGACGAATTTTTCTTTGCCCAGCTCGTTGAAAATGAGGGTGAACTGATAGAGGAAGGTGGTGAAACGCACCACGTCGGTATCGGGGTTTTCCTCGCACCACCTGCGCATATGTTCCTTGATATATTCCCGCGTGTTCGGATAGGCGGGGTCGTAAGTGAGCTGCTTCTCGCACGTCCAGTTGTTGGTCAGATAATTGTAGATCTGCACGGGGTGCCAAGTGACGCGCGCCATGAAGGAAACGGTGTATTCGTGCATGCGCACGGCGTTTTTCACCGTGACGACGTTCCTCTTTTCGTCCGCTTCCCAATCGGAGGCGGGAACGAGCCCGCCCGTCGTCCTGTCCACCACTTCCCAGCGGGCGAGATTGCCGTAATCGGGCGCAAATTCATCGGCGAGAAAACCCTTCATGACGGAAATTTCCAGGGTGTCGGACAGGGCGAGATTGCGCTCGCTCAAAAGAAATATCCTCTGCGCCTCCTCCGGATGCCTGCGCCCCCAATCGTTGTCGCCGCGGACGACGAAATAGGTATTGTACACCTTTCCGTACTTCTTCACGTCCGCGGGCAACCGCGTCCCGTCGCAGTCGCGCACGGCGTCCGCTCCCCAAAGCTTCGCAATCGCCTGCAATTCCTCCGTGAAATTTTCTTCCACGGGAATGGTAAATCTGCCCTTCTTCATGTTGCTTTTGACCTCCTGTCATAATTTGCTTTTATCAAAGTGTGTGGGCGGATCTCTCCGCAAAACGGACAAACGGACCGGGAACCTGTCCGCGCCCCGCTTTTCTATTCCCCTTTTCCCGCCTTTTCATGCTTCGGAGGCGGAAAAATCTGTCAATTCTATTATACCCTACCCTCGACGTTTTGTCAAGACCAAAATCAAAAAAACCGAAAGGCAAAAAAATTCCGGCGCAAAAGCCGGAATTTCCTTTCGCGGCCCGTTCGGGCGCCTCTTTCTCATTCGCCGGAAAACTTTTTCAGCCGGAAAAACGTCAGTCCGCCGCAGGCCAGAAACACGCAGGCCAAAGCCAAAACGTGCCAGGCCCGAAAGTCCGTCATCGCGCGGAAGGCGACGGCCGCGGGAAACAGCAGGCCCGCATATTGCAAAAAATCGGGCAGCATGGACGCGGGGAACATGATCCCCGAAAGCATGATCGAAGGCAAAAATACCAATTGCGCGTACATCGCCAGCTTCGACGGCGATTTGCAGAACACTCCGAATACACAGCCGACCGCGAGAGAAGCGGCGAGGAAGAGCGCCAGCACCCCGAAATACCGCGGCAGATTTTCGGGCAGCGCCGCGCCGAATGCCGCGGGCGCGACGGCACAGACGATGAGACAGACGATCGACAGATGGAGAAAGGCGGACAAAAAGCGGGTGATCGCTCCCGAATACAGCGGTATGCCGCCCGCGCGGTACATCTTTTTGACCTCCCCGCCGTAAACCTCCGACAGCTGCGGCGGCAGGCCGATGAGCGCCCCCATCGAGACGATAAACACGGACATGGAGGGAATGAGCGTAAGGCGGGCGCCAGGGTCCACGGCGGTAAAAATCCCGCCCATCAGCGCAAAGAAGAACAGGGGCACGACGTAGCAGGTAAGCAAAAGCGCCTTGCTGCGTATGTCCAGCCTGAATTGCAGAAACAACTCGTACAAAAACGCCTTCATCGCCCGCCTCCCGAAAGCCGCAGAAAATGTTCCTCCAGCGTTCCCCTGTCCGTCCTCACGTCGAGCACGCCGATGTTCAGCCGCTTATATTCCCCGAGCATTTCGAGCAGCGTATCCGCGAGGCGGTCCGTCTCGCGCGTCTCCTCTCCCCGCTCCGAAATCACGCGCACGGTATGCCGCCGCCCGACGGCCGCCGCCAGGGCCGGGACACTGCCGACAAAGGCGATTTTCCCCTCGCGCAGGACGGCGATGCGGTCGCACAGCGCTTCCACTTCGGCCATGTCGTGGCTGGCGAGGACAATCGTCTTTCCCGCTTGTTTCAGGGCGCGTATCAGCCCGTGCAGAGAGGCCCTGCCCTCCACGTCCAGCCCCGCCGTCGGCTCGTCGAGAAAGAGAACGTCGGGGTCCCGCACGAGAGCGAGCGCGAGATGCAGGCGGCGCTTCTGCCCCTCCGAAAGGCCGCCGTACTGTTTTTTCGCAAAGCCGTCGACGCCGAGCGCGGACAACATCCTTTCGTCCGCTCTCCTCCCGTTTCGCGCCGCAAACAGGCGGACGGCCTCGACGGCGCGGATGTGCGCGGGCAGCGAGGAGGATTGCAATTGTATCCCCGTGCGGCCGCATACCCGAATTTTGCCTCCGTCGTATTTCCGCAGCCCCTCGATGCATTCGAGAGCGGTCGTCTTTCCCGCGCCGTTGACGCCGAGAAGGGCGAAGATCTCCCCGCGTTCCACGCAAAAACTCACGCCCTTCAGAACGGCGCGGCCCTTATAACTCTTTTGCAGATTTTCCACCGAAATCGCGCAGTTCACGGCCGTTCCCCTCCGAAAGGGTCCGCCCCCGTGCGGCGGAA
The DNA here is from genome assembly GCA_944375795.1 of uncultured Clostridia bacterium. Lineage (GTDB taxonomy): Bacteria > Bacillota > Clostridia > Christensenellales > Borkfalkiaceae > Scatosoma. The sequence continues at coordinate 14,506 of CALWAU010000024.1, forward strand.
ATACGCTTCCAGGGCCGGACCGAGAAACAAGTTTGCCTCCCTCCATTTCTGCCAGTCCGGCCCCTCCGCCCCGATTTCCGAAAATTTCATCAGCTCGGAAAGCATCCCGACGTCGCCGCCCGTAAATTCGCCGATGAGCGTCCAGAACCTTCCGGCGAGGGTAATCCCCGCCTCGCCGTCGGGCGAAATATCCCGCCCGCGCAGCGAAATCGCCTCGTCCAAAAGTCCGGAAAAGCGGCGGATAAAGGACAGGCCGCTCTCCCTGTCGAAGCGGGAGCGGATATGGTCCAGCAATTTTCCGTCGAAATATTTGATGAAGCGGTAATTTTCGTTGCGCATCTGCAGATTGACAATGATGTCGGCGTATTTTTTGAAATCGACCGACCGCATCTGCAAAACTTCTTCGCGCAGCGCCTCCAGCTCGTTCAGCGCCCGCGAAAACCCCTCGATTTTTTCGCGCAGGAGTTCCGCCTGCCGGGAAAGCGCCTCCGCGACGTCCTCCGGCGTCTCCAAAGAGGAGAGACTGTTTCCGATTTCTTCCAGCGAAAAGCCGAGAGATTTCAGCGACAGGATCTGATGCAGCCGCACCACGTCCTTTTCGGTATACAGCCTGCGCCCGCCGTCGCTCTCCGCCGAGGGAGAAAGAAGCCCCTCTCTGTCGTAGTATTGCAGCGTGCGGACGCTCACGCCCATCTTTTTGGCGACCTCGCCCACCGTCATGTACCCTTCGGGTATCGCTCTGTATCTGTCCATTTTGCACCTCGCACTTGTCATTATAACTCATGACGCGGCGTAACGAGCAAGCAATTTTCGGGCATTTACGGGATTTTCGGAAAAAATTTTTGGGCGCGGCCCTTTTTCAGCGTACGACGCCCTTTTTCAGAATGATATTCGCATAGACGGCTTCCTCGCCCGTGGCGACGATCGCGTATGCTTTCCCCGCCCTTTCGTAAAAAGCAAACCGCTCCAAGGCCGCCGACCGCACGTTATCGTCGCGGCTTTCCGCAACTTCCCGATACTTTTCCCAAATTTCGGGAACGGGATCCCCCGGCGTCGTTTCCATCAGCATGAAATTCTTGTCCGCATAGGTATCGAGCGGAATCAGAGACAGAATCGCATCGAGCATTTCAATCCCGCCGATTCCGTCCGCCCGAATAACTCTCTTTCCCAAAGCCTCGGCCGGGAAATTTCCGTCCGCGATGACGATTTCATCGCCGTGCCCCATCTCGCACAAAATTTTCAAAAGCTCCGGACCGATCGCCTTCGATATTCCTTTCAACATTTCTTTCGCCTCCTGTTGCTGAATTTAATTTACCGAACGGCGCCCTTCTGACCCCGCAAAGCGGCATGGGAGAAGATATACCGTAAAAATACATTCGGGTTTTCCTCATGAATCCGTTCGGATTTTTTCTATTATAGCATATTTCCCTGCACGCAGTCACGATTTTTGCGGACAGAAAATAAAATTTTTGTAACGCCCGGTACTATCCCCGAAAGACATGCCGCTCAATCGGAGCCGACGCCGGACCGTCTCCAGGCGCCCGGGTACTCGCACGAAAAACCGAACAATGCCGGAAAACGACATATCCGACGATTTTACGCCGCGGATTCCGAAAATTTCCGATTCAGACGAAAACATGGCTTACTTTAAGCTGCTGCGGCGTATCCGCAAAATATACTCTTCCGGCCCGCCCGGCTTATAATTGCATGAAATACCGGTGGACGTCGCCATGATCCACCCCTTTTGCCGTTGAAGATCGGCGGCTATTTTCCGGATATTGTCAAAAGTAACTTTACAACCGCACAAAAAAACCACCTCAACCGAAGCATAGGAAGAACGACCGTCATCAATAGAGGACAGCTTCCAGGAAATATCATGCACATGATCGTCCGGACGGGCGATTCCGTAAGCGTCCGCCAATAAATTGATATCGTCGATTTCGTACAGACTGCTGACATACCTTTCCGGCAAAACCGCATAAATTTTGACTGTCCCTTCCGACGCGCGTTGAAAGGCCGGCTCCACAGCCCGAACGTCGTTTGAAATTTCCGCCACAGTCCCGTCCGGAAAGACCTCAAAATAACAGACAAATTTGCTCGCATAGGGAAACTCCTTGTTCTCCGATGCCCTTTTCATTGCACAGTTCCTCCTTTTCCGTTTTCCTTTTTCCACACGGCAGCCTTTTCGGTACGAATCACAACGCCGATATTCCCTTGCCGCCTTTTTGTCCGCAGTCAAGACGCATTCGCCCCATTTCCTCCGTGTTCGCTTTTTTCAAGTAACGACAATAGCCGCACTCTTTTTCGTGCTGCAGAGACAATTTCCGAGAATATTTTTCATATACAACAAGACTTTACTGCGTTTATCCGTCCAAAACACTTTCCGCTGCTTTGAAATCTTTTACCGTTTCTATTATAGCATGGCCTTTCTTCCGCGGCAAGAAAAATCGGATAATCTTTTCTCCTCGAAAAAAATTTTTATTTTCTGTTTCCCGACCAAACATCTCCGGTCGCAGCCATTTGGAAAAAGTACATTCGTTACAACCCTGCCCCCGCGAAATATTGTTTCTCCGCCTCTTTCTTACCTCTTTTATGCAATGCTTTTTCTCCGAGCTCCTTTGTGTAAAGGGAGCTGTCATGCGCAGCATGACTGAGGGATTGTCTACACGTTCACCGTCAAAACGCGGAGATACGAGTTATGCGCGGAGCCTGCGGAAGTCCGAGGGGAGCTTACTCAACAGGAGTATCCCC
>CALWAU010000025.1 GCA_944375795.1 uncultured Clostridia bacterium
GACGCCTCTCTATGACGCAGAACGGGGGCTTTTGCTCCCCGAAAGCGCGGGGAATGAAGCCGCTTCATAACCTTTCTTCCCGGAAAGACGTGCCGCCCTTTTCCTGTCTCTCCTTTGTGGTAAACGGTATCACGAATCCCACTTTCCTGCCACCCCTTATGGTAAGGGGAGGTGTCGCACCCACCATCCATGCCTCCCTTTTTGGAAAGGGGAGGTGTCACGAAGTGACGGAGGGGATGAGAAAGTCTGGAAATGACAGGGGCAGGGATTTGACGAACGCAAAATGTCCTTTCATTCCGCCCCGCCGCGATTTCGCGGCGGGGCGGTCGTTTTTTTGCAAGGGTGCTGGAAAAGTATTCCGTCGCTTGACAAAGCATATGCGCATATGATAAAATGAAAACATAAAAGCCCGTCGGGCGTTTATTTTCCGACAAAACGGCAGGGGCAGGGCTGCGGCGAATGAAATAAAAAGCGCGCAGGACGGGCGGGGAGAAAGATGAAGATTAAAAGGATCCTTTTGATGACTCTCGGTGCAAGCCTAGCGGTGGTGATTTGTTTGGGAGCGTGGATGCTCGGATTTGCGACCCGCTCGCAGAATGCGGTGTATCGGTGGCTTTTGGCCGGATCGCTCGCAGCCCTTGCCGCCATGGCGGTCGTCAACGGCGTGTGCCGGTGGAGGTACAGCGCCGCGGAGAAAGAGAAGTCGGCAAGACAGATGTACGACGAAGAACTGCGGTATAAGGCGGAAACGGACGCGTCTCCCGCCGGGAAGGAGAAATCCCTTAGAAGGCATCTTGCGGCGGTAGCTGTCTGGGAGGCTGCGGTCATTTTGCTCTTGCTTCTCAGCTGTTTTTTTGCCGGAAAAGCGACTTCGACGCAGGAAGACGGGGTATCCTCTGCAGCGACGACGGGTGCGACCTTACTTTGTATTTTGGCATGTCTTTTGCTGTCGGGATATATCTTCCCGCTGCTCGGAGTGTCGGAGGAAGAGGAAGCCGGGCGGATGCCCGAATTGAGAAGGGAAGAGTATCCGCGCGTCTTTTCCTTGGTCGAAAAGGCTGCGGAGCGCGCCGGCGTAAAGGGCAGGACAGACGTCTTCTTTTTCGATGCCGGGTTCTTTGTGTTTGAGAAACGCGGGAAAGTCAACGTCTGTCTGGACGTCGATCAGCTTTCTCTTATGACGGACGAGGAGGTTTACGCCGTTTTGCTGCACGAGTTTGCCCATGTGCGGAACAAGGACACGGCAAAGAGCGCGAGTTATGCCCGTTTCTGCCGATTGCTGCAACTGCCGGATATGGATATGAACGCATTCGCTTTTTCGGGGCTGCTGTACGGCTGGTTTGCCGAGCTGGCGGCGGCTGAGGTGGAACGCGTCAATTTTTACGATTCCCGCCGCCGGGAGATCCTCGCCGACCGGTTTGTAAAGGAGTGCGGCTTCGCGCAGGCGTACGTGAACGCCACGGCGAAATCGGCGATGTACGGGTTGTTTTTGGAGGAGGCCGCGCCCGATCTGAGCTCTGCCGTCTATGCGGGAGAAGAATATCCGAAAAATATTTGCGACTTGTACCTCGATTCGTTCGCGGGGCACCTGGGTGCCCGAAAAGAATATTGGGACGCCGTTTTAAGGCGGGAATTGCCCGCCCGTGTGGACAGCCATCCCACGCTGAAAATGCGGATGGAAAACGCGGGGGTCGCGGATTACGACATTTCTGCGCGCGAAAAAGACCCCGAAAGCCTTGCGGAACGGAAAAAAATGCGCGGGGAATTCAGTTCGGTGATGCGGGAGCGGCTGGGCGAGTACTATCCGCTGCAAAAGAAAGAGTGGCAGGAGAAAGTCGACAAGAAGCGGGAATTTCTCGCGCGTGAAGAGGCGGGCGACGACATTTCCGAGGGGGAACTTTTCGATTATATCGAATTTCTGTACAGATTGTACGACGACTGCGCCCTTCGCGCCGCGGAACGGCTCATGCAGAAAAATCCCGATTCGCCCGCCGCAGCGTGTTACAAGGGACAGATTCTTGCGGAGAGAGGGGACAGGGAGTGTCTTCCCCTCCTTTACAGGGCGGCGGAAGAGCCGGAATTTACCGACGCCGCCATGCAGACGGCGGGGATTTTCGTCCTTCGGACGGGGGAACAGGCGCTCGTGGACGATTATCGCTCCCGTACCGTGTCCATGGTGCAAAAGTATATGGACAACGTGAAAGAGAGTCCGGAATCGATGCGGATCGGGGCAAAAGACGCCCTTGTGCCCTGCGACATTCCCGCGCCTCTGCTCCGCCCCATGATCGAACGGCTCGTCCGCGCGGGCGGCGGGCGGATTACCCGCATTTACGCCGCGGTAAAGCGGGCGGAGGGGAAAGCCTTCTATTGCTATCTGATAGAGATGGTTCCCGAAAAGCGCGGCAGGGCGGGGAAGGCGGAACGGGAAGAGATACGGAAAGTGTGGACGGAAATTTATTTCTGTTTCAGGGAGAGCGGATTGCCGGAGGTTTATCGCAGATTTCACGTCTGTTCGCAGTCCGAACGCTCTCTTGCAAAGCATATTCGGAAAGCCGGGACGCCTCTCTATGACGCAGAACGGGGGCTTTTGCTCCCCGAAAGCGCGGGGAATGAAGCCGCTTCATAACCTTTCTTCCCGGAAAGACGTGCCGCCCTTTTCCTGTCTCTCCTTTGTGGTAAGCGGTATCACGAATCCCACTTTCCTGCCACCCCTTATAGTAAGAGGTGGCGCAAAGCCCATTTTCATACCTCCTCTTATTGGAAGGG
>CALWAU010000026.1 GCA_944375795.1 uncultured Clostridia bacterium
TTTTGACGGTAGACGGGTTCGCTCGGCAGAGCCAAACGCGGATATACTTTGCAATACATTGTCGGACTTGCGTTTTCCTCGGGTCATGTACTATCTTGTACACTCCCCGTCGGAAAGCCTCGTCCTCCGCGTCTTGCTTGTATCTCCGCGTTTTGACGGTAGACGGGTTCGCTCGGCAGAGCCAAACGCGGATACGTGCGGACAATCCCTCAGTCATGCTCCGCATGACAGCTCCCTTTACACAAAGGAGCCTTGGGAAAAACGGTTTCCGACAGCATTCCCTTTACACAAAGGAGCCTTGGGAAAAGCGATTGAGCTGCCCCCTTGTGTAAAAAAGGGAGAAAGAGCCGCGGAGATAAGCCCCCTTGTGTAAAAGCGCGGAAACGTCGTAAACAAGCCCCCCTTGTGTAAAGGGGGGAAGGGGGGATTGTGAATCCCTTGGAAACAAGGCGGGTTCGGTCAAAAGGCAGGACAATCTTTTACACAAAGGAGCCTCGGAAAAGCGATTGAGCCGCTCCCTCTGTGTAAAAAGGGGAAAGAGCCGGAAAAGTTAAGAATAAATCCGCCGAAATTTCGTCGTTTGTTATGGAATTTCGGCCATTGAAATCAATGGAACAAAAATAATCCGGGAGGGGAAAGATGCAGATCATTTGCGTTCCGCCGCAGGGATTTGCGGCAAACAGCTACATCGTCACGGCGGACGGGAAAAATGCCGTTGTCATAGACCCTGCACAGCCGCGCGTCGGTGACGAGATGAGAAACCGGGGACTTATACCCGCGTTTGTGCTTCTGACACACGTACATTTTGACCATATCGGCGGCGTCCGCGGGCTGCGCCTTCAGGGCGCGAATGTGTTGTGTTCCGCGGGCGAAAGCGTTCTCATCGGTTCGGATGCAGACCTCTGCGAAATGTTCGGCGCGCCGCCGCCCGGATTCAACGCGGACGGGACTTTTTCGGACGGGGAGACGAAATTTCTCGGCGGGCTGAAAGTGACGGCGATCTTTACGCCCGGGCATACCTCGGGGAGCGCCTGTTATCTGATTTCGGACGAAAAGGACGGGGACAGGGCTTTGTTCACGGGCGATACCCTCTTTCGCGGGAGCGTGGGGAGGACGGATTTCCCCACGGGAAGCGATTCGGCGCTTCGGAAAAGCCTGAAAAAACTTGTCGGATTGGACGGCGACCTCACCGTATATCCCGGGCACGGAGAGCAGACCACGCTGGCGGATGAACGGGAGAACAATCCCTTTTTGATCGGATTATAAAGGGGCAGGGGAGAGACTATGACGCAAACGGCATTGGAAACGGACTGCGCGTTTCTGGAAAACGAGCTTTTGGACGTGGTGCGGCTCTTTGAGAGCCGCCCTCTTTCCGTGCGCCATTCCTTCCGCTTTGAAGGGGGGCGGTTTTTCAACGATTTCGAGGTGGACGGGGAAAGCCGCCGGTTCTGCGAGGAGGCGCGGCCCGCGGACGAAATCGAATACAAGCGGTTCGAGCGCCGCTTCGCCAAGCTGGGGCTCTATCGCATTCTGAGCGAAAAATACGGCGAGCGTATGCCCTGGGGCGCCCTGACGGGGATACGGCCCACCAAGCTCGCCTATACGGAGAAGGAGGCGGGGCGGGATTTCGTCGCGCTCTTTGAAAAGATGGGGGTCAGGGAAGAAAACATCGCGCTGGTGGCGGACGTTTTGAAGGCGCAGGAAGGGATTTACGAAAAGAGGGACGGCAACAGCGATCTGTTCGTTTCTCTGCCCTTTTGCCCCACCAAGTGCAGCTATTGCTCCTTCATCACGGCCCCCGTGGATAAAACGCGGGCGTTTCTGCCCGCCTATCTCGACTGCCTGGAAAAGGAGCTTTCGGCCTGCGGGGAGCTCATCGGAAACCTGCGCAGCGTCTATATCGGCGGGGGGACGCCGCTGGTGCTGGAACCCCGGGAGCTGGAGCGGGTGCTGAAGGGCGTGGAAAAGATCCGGAAAAACGGGTGCGAGTATACGGTGGAGGCGGGGCGGCCGGACGTGTTTACGGAGGAAAAGCTGCGCCTTTTGAAAGGGTACGGCGTGACGCGGATCTGCGTCAATCCCCAAAGCTTTTCGGACGCGACTTTGGAGCGCATCGGGCGTCGGCACACCGCCGCCGATCTGTACCGCGCCTTCGATATGGCGGCGAAATTCGGCTTCGACGTCAATGCCGATCTCATTGCGGGGCTGACGGGGGAGAGCTTCGGGGAATTCGAGCACAGCGTGCGCGAGGCGGTAAAAACGGGCGCGGAGAACATCACGGTGCATTGTCTCTGTCTGAAATCGGGGGCGAAACTGAAAGAGGAATGCTCGTATCTCGAAAATCCGCTCGTCTCAGACATGGTATCGGCGTCGAGGGAAATTTTGCGGGAGGCGGGGTATGTGCCTTACTATATGTACCGCCAGAAATACCAGGCGGGGAACAACGAAAACGTCGGCTGGACCAAGCCGGGAAAGGCCTGCGTCTACAATGTGGACATCATGGAGGAGGTGGCGGATAACCCCGCCGTCGGCGCAAACGCCGTTTCCAAGAAGGTGACGAACGCGAAAAACCGTATCGAGCGCTTCGCATCTCCCAAGGACCTGAAAACGTATATCGGAAAAATCGACGAAATAATCGCGAAGAAAAAATCATTTTTCGGTCAAATTTGATTTACATTCGGGCAAGAATATGCTAAAATAATAATAACGGTCGCCAAGACGGACGGTTCTCCGCGTCGGCCTTAGCGATTCGGGATATGTTCCATAGGAGGATAAAAACAAATGGACAAGAAGGAAATCATCGCAAAATTTGCCACGCACGAGGGAGATACGGGCTCTCCCGAGGTTCAGATCGCGCTCCTTACCGAGCGGATCAACCATCTCAACGAGCATCTCCTCATCCACAAGCAGGACAATCATTCGAGGAGAGGACTTCTCAAAATGGTCGGTAAGCGCCGCGGACTTCTGGATTATCTCAAAGAGAAGGATATCGCGCGGTACAGAGCGATCATCGAGGCGCTGAATCTGAGGAAGTAAACGGCACGAAAGGGCGGGTTGTTTTAATCCGCCCTTTTTTGTCGGCGGGCGCACCGTTTCGCCGCGGACGGACGGCGGCTTTTCTTTCCGGGAGAGGACAGGCCCGGAGGGCGCGCGCCGAACCCCTCCCGCAGCCAAGTGGCGGCGGGGGACAAGAACAAAAAAGAATAATTGTACAAGGAGAATTTTTACAAAATGGCATCACTCGAAAATTACAGAGTATTCAAGACGGATTATGCCGGCAGAGAACTCGTCATAGAGACCGGCAAATACGCGGAACAGGCGAACGGCGCCTGCCTCGTGCGCTGCGGGGACACGGTGGTCAGCGTCACGGTCTGCATGGCGGAGACGCCGAGAGAGGGTATGGATTTCTTCCCGCTGTCCGTGGATTACGAAGAGAAAATGTTCGCCGTCGGCAAAATACCCGGCGGGTTCAAAAAGAGAGAGGGCCGCGCGTCCGACAAGGCCATTCTCGTCGCCCGGCTCATCGACCGCCCCATTCGCCCGCTTTTCCCCAAGGGAATCTATAACGACGTCGTCGTGGTGGCAACCGCGCTTTCCGTCGATCCCGACATCGCGCCCGAACCCCTCGCCATGATCGGTTCCTCCGTCGCGCTGTCCATTTCCGATATTCCCTGGGCGGGGCCCACGGGTTCGGTGGTCGTCGGCTGCGTGGACGGAAAGTACGTCATCAACCCCACCGTCGCCGAAAAGGAAAAGAGCACCATTCACCTTTCCCTCGCGGGGACGAAGGACGCCATCCTCATGATCGAGGCGGGCGCGCAGGAAGTTTCCGACGCCGAGATGGTCGGTGCCATCATGTACGGGCACGAGGAAATCAAAAAGGTCTGCGCGTTCATCGAAGGGATTCAGAAGGAAGTGGGCAAGCCCAAGCGGGAAATGGAATTTTATCATATCCCCGAGGACCTCGACGCCGCCGTCCGCGCGTATGCGTACGATAAACTCACCTGGGCGCTCGACACTTTCGACCGTCAGGAACGCGAAAAGAGACAGGCGGATACGGAGGCGGACATCCTCGCGCATTTTGCCGACGTCTATCCCGACAAGGAAAAGGAAATCAAGGATTCCGTCTACTATATCACCAAGGAAATCGTGCGCGCCAAAATTTTCGACAAGGGGATCCGTCCCGACGGCAGGGGCCTCAAAGAAGTCCGTCCCATCTGGTGCGAACACGGCGTTCTGCCCCGGGTGCACGGCTCGGCGGTGTTCACGCGCGGACAGACCCAGGCGCTTACGAGCTGCACGCTCGGCATGCTGGACGAGGCGCAGCGCCTCGAAGGGCTGGACGAGGAAGAACAGAAGCGGTATATGCATCAATATAACTTCCCCGGCTACTGCACGGGCGAGGCGAAACCCCTGAGAAGCCCCGGCCGCCGCGAAATCGGCCACGGCGCTTTGGCGGAGCGCGCCCTCCTTCCCGTCATTCCTTCCGAAGAGGATTTCCCTTACGCGATCCGCGTGGTGTCGGATATCCTTTCCTCCAACGGTTCCTCGTCGATGGCGTCCGTATGTGGTTCCACCATGGCGCTGATGGACGCGGGCGTTCCCATCAAGGCCCCCGTCGCGGGCTGCGCGATGGGGCTTATCAAGGACCCCGAAACGGGCAAATACGTCATCATGACGGATATTCAGGGCCTCGAAGATTTCCTCGGGGATATGGATTTCAAGGTGGCGGGAACCGAAAAGGGCATCACGGCCATTCAGATGGACATCAAAATCAAGGGCATTTCCGAGCAGATCATGCTCGATGCCATCGCACAGGCTCAGGAGGGCAGGCGGTTTATTCTGGGCAAGATGCTCGAATGCATCCCCGCGCCCAAGGACCATCTGTCCGAGTACGCACCCAAGATTATTTCCTTCAAGATCAGTCCCGATAAAATCGGCGACGTGGTCGGCAAGCAGGGCAAGGTCATCAATAAAATCATCGAGCAGACGGGCACGAAGATCGACATCGAGGACGACGGAACCGTTTGCATCGCCTGCTACGGAGATATCTCTGCGGCGGAGCGTGCGAAGGCGATTGTACAATCGATTGCGCACGACCCCGAGGTCGGGGATATGTTCGTCGGCGTCGTCGTGCGTATTCTTTCCCGGGTCGGCGCATTTGTGGAATTTGCGCCCGGCAAGGACGGCATGATTCACATTTCCCGCCTGTCCGACCAGCGGGTCAACCAGGTGGAGGACGTTCTCAACATCGGCGACCGCGTAAAAGTGGAAATCATCAAGATCGGCGAAAAGGGAATCGATTTGAAGCTTCTCGAAAAATTTGACTGATAAGAGCCGCGCCGCATATGCTTTGCGCATATGCGGCGTAAAATTTTCGGCTACGCGGGGAAATGCCCTTTCGCGCAACGCCCCCTTTTTATTTTCCCCCTTTGCACAAATGAGCCTTGAAAAAGGGTCAAGGGACAATGTCCCTTGCGGGTGCAGGGCGGAGCCCGCAAAGGACCCCCCGCAAAAGCAAACCGCAGGTTTGCGCCTTACCGCTTTGTGGCCAATGCGGGCCTTATGCCCGCAAGACAATCCCTCAGTCATGCTGCGCATGACAGCTCCCTTTACACAAAGGAGCCTTGAAAAAAGCAGCTCTTCGATTGGCTTCTTTGTACAAATGAGCCTTGAAAAAGGGTCAAGGGACAATGTCCCTTGCGGGTGCGGGGCGGAGCCCGCAAAGGACCCCCCCCCCGCAAAAGCAAACCGACGGTTTGCGCTTTACCGCGCAAGCGGTCAATGCGGGGGGGGGGTATCCGGTTTATTCGAGCGAAACGCGTATCTACGGCGCAATACATTGTCGGGCTTGCGTTTTAGCTTGTTCATTTACGCCTGAGTAAACTCGCGGCGCAAAATCCGCGCCCTTCGCGTCTTGCTTGTAGCTCTGCGTTTTAACGGTAACGGTTTCGCTTGGAACAAGCGAAACACGTATAAGGGCAAGACAATCCCTCAGTCATGCTGCGCATGACGGCTCCCTTTACACAAAGGAATCTTGAAATAAAAGCTGTTTTACAGTCCCTTTGTATCGGGGGGAGCCGGTATAGTATGAAGTACAAATAAACGGCGGAATGCAACCGCATTTCCGCCGTTTTCGACTTTATAAGGGGAACGGATAAACCGGGACGCCTATTCGGAGAGAAAATCGTTTCCGGACAGCCCGCTCATCGTCGTGGGCTTTTTCTTCTTCCCGGTGCCGGAGCCGAAATCGGAAGAACAGTCGCAGCAGCCCCCGTCGCAGCAATCGCAGTCGCAGCTGTCCGCCTGCAAGAGGACGAGCAGGACGATTACGGCGATGATGCCGACGGCAAAGGAGGAGGGCACGGCGAGCGCCACCAGCAGTTTTTCCGGCGTGTCGCAGTCGGTGAAAGAACCGATGGCAAACAGCGCGACGGGAATGCAAAAGAGGGTAAAAGCGGCGTATTTTTCGCCGAGCTGTATCCAAAGCGCGACGCCGGCCGTAAAGAGGGCGATTATCCAGAGGAAACATACGATGACGAAAGGCGCCGTATGCCGGGCGATCCCCGGAATGCTCAAAAGGAGCATGGGCACGAGATAGCTGCCCGCCGCGGCGAGCGCGTAAAGCAGAGCGGACGTAAACGGAAGGGGCAGGGATTTGGCGACGTAAAACGAACCCACCAAAAGACCGCAGGAAAGTACGTTGAGACAGAGGGTGACGACGGGCGCCCAAGGATGTTTTTCGGCAAAAAATACGGGAACGATTGCGGCCGCCATGAGGGCGGCGCCGATGCCGAAGGGGACGCCCCATTGCACGGACAGGCGGGATACGCCCGCGGCGATGACGGCGGAAAGCCCGAGAAAGCCGATCAAAATCCCTAAGGTCATCCACATTTTTTTGCTCGTCATATGCGCTCCTTTTTTCGGATTGCCGTTCCGAAAGAAAAAATCGGTTTGTTTCATTATAGCACAATCGCAAGAGAAAGGCAAGTGACGTGAAAAATTTTTTCACGGGGGCGAACGTGCCGGGATGATTGACAAATATATCGAAGCGGTGTATAATAAAAAACGAATTTACACGGAGAAGAAATTCTTATGGCTAAATATTCGCTGGTTGTGCCGGCGTATAACGAGGAAAAATCTCTCCCGCTGTTCTATGAGGCGGTGGTGCCGCTGATGGAGTCCCTGGGGGAAGAATTTGAAATGATTTTCGTAAACGACGGCAGCAGGGACGGGACGAAAGAAATTCTCCGCGGCCTGGCGGGGCGGGACAAGCGCGTGAAGGTATGCAACTTTTCCCGCAATTTCGGGCAGCAGGCGGCGTTTTTGTGCGGCTTTTCGGAAGCGACGGGAGACGCCGTCATCGCGATGGACGCCGACTTGCAGGACCCTCCCGAAGTGGCCCTTTTGATGATTGAAAAATGGAAAGAGGGGTACGACGTCGTGCACGGCAAGCGCCGCCGCCGCGAGGGGGAAACGGTTTTCAAGCGCGCCACCGCTTCGCTGTTCTATCGCTTCATGCGCAAGGCGACTTCCCTGGACATGCCCGCCGATGTGGGGGATTTCAAGCTGTACGACCGCAAGGTGGTGGACGCCGTGCTTTCTTTGGGGGAGCACGACCGGTTGCTCCGCGCCCAGGCGGTGTGGGTGGGGTTCCGGCAGACGACCGTCGAATTCGACCGCCCCGAGCGGGTGGCGGGGGAGACGCATTACACCCTGAAAAAGATGGTGAAGCTGGCGGAGAGCGGCGTGTTTCCCAATTCCGATTTTCCGCTGAAGCTGCCGCTGAAGCTGGGGCTCGGTCTGTTGGGGCTCAGTCTTGCGTGTTTTGTCGTGTTTATCGTGCTCGTCTGCTGCGGCGTGTATTTCGGGGGGCTGACCGCCTGGCTGTTTCCCGCGCTGGGGACGGCGGCGGGGCTGCTTTTGTTCTGCCACGGGCTTTCTAATATCTATCTTTCGATGATCTATTCGGAGGTGCAGAATCGTCCCAAATACATCGTCGAGGACAAGTTCAATCTGTGAGGGAGCGCCTCCCGCCGCAAATTTGCGGCGGGAGGCAGAAATAAAGTTATACAGAGGTATCCGGTTGCGGTTATGGAAACGCTGAATTTCGTCTGCAGGCTTATCCTGCAAATTTTTTCGGTTTTGTCCGCTTATAAAATCGTATTGGCCGTCATCGGCTTTTTTGTCAAGGAAAAGCCGTTGCCGCCGCCCGTTCCCTTTTCCAAAAAGTACGGCGTCGTCATCTGCGCGCGCAACGAAGAACGGGTGATAGCAAATCTCATCGCCAGCATCCGCGCCCAGACCTACGACGGGGACAAACTGACCGTTTTTGTCTGCGCGGACAATTGCAGCGACCGCACGGCGGAAATATGCCGGGAGCTCGGCTGCGTCGTTTACGAGCGGCATGACCCCTCCCGCGCGCGCAAGGGATATGCGCTGCAATTTCTCTTTGAAAATATCGCGCGGGATTACGGCATCCGCAGCTTTGACGGTTACTTTTTCTTCGATGCGGACAATCTGCTGAAAAAGGATTTCGTCGAATGCATGAACCGAATGTTTACGCCCGAAAGCGGCGTCATCGTCGGTTATCGCAACACGAAAAATTTCGATACCAACATCATTTCCGCCGCTTACGGTATGCATTTTTACGAAAGCACGATGAAGTATCACCGCGCGCGGCATTGTCTGGGGCTGAGCACTCATATCGCCGGGACGGGATATCTCGTCAATTCCCGCCTCCTCGAAGGCGGATGGCCGTATACCTGCCTCACGGAGGACGCACAGTTTACCGTGCACGTGGTGGCGAAGGGGGAGAAGATAGAATTTTGCGAGCAGGCGGAATTTTTCGACGAGCAACCGCATAATTTCTTCGTCGGCTGGCGGCAGCGGATGCGTTGGACGAAGGGCAGGATATTTGCCTTTTTTACGGGCGTTTGCGGTTTGGTTGCCGGCATTTTCCGACGCAAGGGCGCCGCGCGGAAAATTTCCTGTTATGATATATTCTTTTACGAATTTCCCTATGCGCTGTTTTCGCTGATTCTGGGCGGACTGTATCCCGTGCTGACGGCGTTGCTGTCGATTTTTCACGGCACTTTCTGGGCAAATCTCAATTTACCCTCCCTCATCCCCGTCGCGCTGGGGGCGGCGGCGCTGTATTATCTCAAACAGGTGGCGTTGGGGGCGTTGGTGTGCTTCCGGGAGAGGCGGCACATCCGCTGCCCGAAGGGGAAACTTGTTCTGTATGTGCTTACCTGGGTATGGTTTTCCGCCGTGTCCATGCCTATTCTCGTCGTTTCCCTCTTCCAGAGGATAAAATGGAAGCCGATCGTTCACGACGACGCCAAGACCATCGAAGAAATCGACGCGCAAAAGACGGTGACGGAATCCGCAGACGCCGCGCGGGGCAGGGATACGGAGGAAGCATGACGAAAAAGGTTTTCGGACGGGAATGTTTTTCCGCGTTTTTTGCCCTGTTTCTCTCCGTCGCGATTTTGCTTTTTGCCTCCGAGTGCTCTCCCCTGTATCCGTTCAACGATTGGTACGACGCCAATTGTTTCCTTACGGTCGGGCGCAAAATCCTCCGGGGGGGGGTGCCATGTCGTGACATTTACGAGCAAAAGGGGCCCTATGTCTATTTTCTGCACGCCCTCTGCGCGGCGATAGACGGGGATTCCTTTTTCGGCGTATGGCTGGCGGAGATCGCCGCCTGTTTTCTCTTTCTGCTGTCCGTCTGCAAGACGCTGCGGCTGTACGGTATCGAGGACGTCGGCCTCACGGCGGCGATAACGGCCCTGACCGGCTTGTCCGTATATTTTTCTTTCGCGTTTTCCACGGGGGACAGCGTGGAGGAATTTTGTCTGCCCCTGCTCTCGTGGCCGATGTACTTTTCCCTGAAGCGCATCCGCACGGACGGGGAATTTCGCTTTTACGATCATCTGTTTATCGGCGTCGCGGCGGGCCTGGTATTCTGGAGCAAATTCACCGTAGTCGGATTCTTTGTCGCCTGGTACCTCTTTTTCCTCTTTCACGTCGTCAGAAACAGGCGGTGGAAGGAGATCGGCGTCAGTGTCGGATTTATCCTTTCCGGCGTCGTCATCGCAACCCTGCCCTGCCTGATTTATTTTTCGGCAAACGGCGCGGTGCGGGATTGGCTGCGGGTTTATCTGTACGACAATCTGTTTTTGTATCGGGAAAGCGGAAATCTGTTTGTCCGCTTGGGAAAGACGCTTCTCTATATCCTCGGAAAGCTGGGCGCCAACGTGCAGTATAACTTTTTCGTTTGGCTCGGCGTCGTCGGCTTTGCGCGGAAGAGGGGAAAGGAACGGGCGGAGGAGAAGGCGTTTTTGCTGATCGTTCCCGCCGTGACGGCGCTTTTCCTCTACATCGGCGGCCGGGGATACCGCTATTACGGCCTGCCGCTGGCGATATTTGCCGTGTGCGGGTACGCCTTTCTGGCGGAACGGGGGTTTGGTATCCGCGGTCGGGCGAAAAGGGCGTTGGTCCCCGCGGCCGCGCTCGCGTCCTGTCTGCTGTTTATGGGGATCAACGGCAATTTTACTTATTTGTTCAGGGAAAAGGAGGATACCGCGCAGTATCGGTTTGCGGAGGTCATCAACGAAAAGGAAAATTCCACGCTGCTCAATTACGGCTTCCTCGACGGCGGCTTTTATCTCGCGGCGGGGAAGGTGCCGGATTTCAAATATTTCTGTGCGCTGAATATCCCCCTTCCCGAAATGCGGCAGGAAACGGAAGGGTATATCCGGGAGGGCGCAGCGGATTTTATCGTCGTCAAGGTGTGGATGAAAAACCCCCGCGAGCCGGATTTGGATAAATATCGGGAGGTCATGCGAGCAGAGGAACGCTATCGGGAGCAGAAAGTGACGTATATCCTGTACGAAAAAATATGAAAAGGGGCCGTCCGATATTTCGGACGGCCCGGATTTTTGCGGCGTCATTTTCTGTCGGCGGCGAGCCAGACCATGAGCACGGAGACGTCGGCGGGATTCACCCCCGGGATACGCCCCGCCTGGCCGAGGCTCAAAGGGCGGATGCGCTGCAGCTTTTCCCTCGCTTCGAGGCGGAGGCCGCCGATGGCGGAGTAGTCGATGTCCTCGGGCAGGCGTTTGTCCTCCAGGCGCTTGGCGCGCTCGATTTGTTCCAATCCCCGCTTGAGGTAGCCCTCGTAAAGCACGGAGATCTCCACGGTCTGCCGCACGTCGGCGGGATATTCCCCGAACAGCCCGAAGCGCACCGAGATGTCGCGGAGGGGGATCCCCCGTTTGATCAGTTCCGTGCAGGCGGGGCTGCCGGAGGGCGCGTCGTAGCCGTATTCCGCGAGGAAGGGGGCGGCCTGCTTTTGGGGAATGCGCTCTTTCAGCCTTTCGGCGAGTTCTTCGCAAAGCGCCCTGCGCCGGCAAAAGGCGGCGTACCGCTCCTCCGTCGCCAGGCCGCAGGCGTAGCCCTTTTCGGTCAGGCGCAGGTCGGCGTTGTCCTGCCGGAGAACGATGCGGTGTTCCGCGCGGGAGGTCATCATGCGGTAGGGCTCGTCGGTGCCCTTGGTCACGAGGTCGTCGATGAGCACGCCGATGTATGCCTCGTCGCGGCGCAGGACGAGGGGAGGTTTTCCCCGAAGCGCGAGGGAGGCGTTCAGCCCCGCCATCAGCCCCTGCGCGGCGGCTTCTTCATAGCCCGAGGTGCCGTTGATCTGACCCGCCGTGTACAGCCCGCGCACCTTCTTGTATTCCAGGGTGGGCAGGACGTCCAGCGTGTCGATGCAGTCGTATTCTATCGCGTAGCCGTAGCGCACGATGTCCGCGCTTTCCAGGCCCGGCACGGACGCATACATGGCGCGCTGTACGTCGTGGGGCATGGACGTGGACATGCCCTGCACATATACTTCCAGCGTGTCCTCTCCTTCCGGTTCGAGAAATACCTGGTGCCTCTCTTTGTCCTTGAAACGCACCACCTTGGTCTCGATGGAGGGACAGTAGCGGGGACCGGTGGACTGAATGGTCCCGTCGTAGAGGGGGGAGCGACCGAGATTTTCGAGGATGATTTCGTGCGTCTTTTTGTTCGTGTAGGTGAGGTAGCAGGGGAGTTTGTTTGCGGGCGGGCGCTCGGAGAGAAAGGAAAAGGGATAGACGTCCGCGTCCCCGTCCTGCCTTTCGCAGGCGGCGTAATCGATCGTTCTGCCGTCCAGCCGCGCGGGGGTGCCCGTCTTGAACCGCCGCACGGAGAAGCCGAGTTTTATGAGGCTGTCCGTCAGCTTGGTCGCGTTCGAGAATCCGTTGGGGCCGGAATTTTTGACGACGGAACCCGTGATCGTCCGCGAGTTGAGATATACGCCCGTGCACAATACGACGGCGCGGCAGGCGATGACGCCGCTGTCCGTCCGCACGCCCGTCACCCGTCCGTCTTCGGCGAGGACTTCCGAGACCTCCGTTTGCAGAATCCGCAGATTTTCCGTATGTTCCAGAACCCTTTTCATCTCCCGATGATAGGCGTTTTTGTCCGATTGGGCGCGCAGGCTTTGAACGGCGGCACCCTTGCCGACGTTGAGCATTCTCAGCTGCAGCGCCGTCTTGTCCGCCACCAGCCCCATTTCCCCGCCCAGCGCGTCTATCTCGCGCACGAGGTGTCCCTTGGCGGTGCCGCCGACGGAGGGGTTGCAGGGCATGAAGCCGATGCTGTCGAGATTGAGGGTGAGGAGGATGGTTTTCAGCCCCGTCCGGGCGAGCGCGAGGGCGGCCTCGCAGCCGGCGTGTCCCGCGCCGACGACGGCGGCGTCCGCCGTATATTCGATGACGTCCGTATCCATGTTCATAAATCTGCTCCGTAAAATGGACGGGAGCCGCGGAAAAATTCGGCCCCCGTTTGTCGTTATCTGCCCGTATCGGCGGGGCAGGGATTTGACGAGTTACAAATTGCTGTTACTGCTTCAAAACGATATTTTTGATATCGTCCACTTCCTGGGCAATCTTTTCGTTGAGTCTGATGAGCTCGTCCACCTTATCGCGGGAGTACATGATGGTGGTATGGTCCCGCCCGCCCATGATGTTCCCGATGGAGATCAGGGGGAGGGAGAGCATTTCGCACATGAGGTAGGCGCAGATCTGGCGGGCCTTGACGAGGTCGGCTTTTTTGCCCTTGCCGACGAGCTCCTCCCGGCGGTATTTATAATATCCGCAGACGGCGGATATAATATTTTCGGGCGTGATTTCGCCGGAACTCTGGCTTTCGTTCACCGATTCGGAGAGCGCGAGTTTGGCCAGGGGGAGGGAAATGGGCTCCTCGTGCAGTTTGCTGGCAAACAGCACTTTGGTCAGCCTGCCCTCCAGCGTGCGCACGTCGTGTCCTGAGTCGTTGGCGAGAAATTCCAGAACCTCGTCGGGCATGTGGCATTTGCGCTCCAACGCCTTGCGTTTGAGGATGGCGATCTTCGTTTCGAGGTCGGGCGGCTGAATGTCCGCGATTAGCCCGCCTTCAAAACGGGTCCGCAGCCTTTCCTCGAGGGTGGCGATCTCCTTGGGCGGCCGGTCGGACGTGAGCACGATCTGCTTGTTCTGCGAATACAGCTCGTTGAAGGTGTGGAAAAATTCCTCCTGGACGCCCGGTTTTTTGGCGAGGAATTGGATGTCGTCGATCATGAGGATATCGACGTTGCGGTAATGCAGGCGGAAGCGCGCCCCCTTGTCGCGGGAGGAGAGCTTGCCCGAAATCATCGAATCGATAAATTCGTTGAGGAAATTGTCGCAGGTGGTGTACAGCACCCGTTTGCCGGGCATGTCCCTTTCCACCTGATTGGCTATCGCCTGCATGAGGTGGGTTTTCCCCAGCCCCGATTCGCCGTAAATAAAGAGGGGATTGAAGCTTTCGCCCGGGTGTTCCGCCACCGATTTCGCGGCGGCGTACACGAATTTGTTGGAGGAGCCGACCACGAAGGAATCGAAGGTGAAATTCTTGTTGATGGGCACGGGCTTGAAATCGTCGTCCGCCCCGTCCTCCTCGAGGGTATACGTGTCGCTCCCGTCCACCAGCAGGCGGAAATCGGTGATGCCGACGTTGCATTTCGCGATGGCGTCGCGCAGGGTCACCGCCTGTTTTTTCATGATGGTGTTGGCGGCGAGGTCGCTGGAAGCTTTGAGGTAGATACGGCGGTTGATGACGTCCACGGGCTCGAGATCCCGGATGAAGGCGTTGAAAGAGACGGGGGGAATGATTCCCTCCGCTTTGTCCCGGATCTGCTTCCACAAAAAGTTTATCTGAGATTTTTCCGCCATGGCGTCCCTTCCTCCCCGAAAAAAAATTATTTTCCCCTCCGCCGCGGGAAATGCTTTGTCTTTTCGTCGATAATCTGCTATAATTATAATACAAAATCGACGAAAAAGGAAGTGTTTTCGGGCGGTTTTTCGAGGATTATGCAAATAAAAAATCTGTCGCTTCAGAATTTCAGAAATTACGAAAACGAGTGCTTCTCCTTTTCGGAGGGGCTGAATATCCTTTTCGGCAAAAACGCACAGGGCAAAACCAACTGCGCCGAGGCGGTGTTTTACCTTTGCACGGGCACATCTCTGCGCATCCGGCACGACAGGCAGCTCATCCGCATCGGCGCGCCCTGCGCGCGGATCGCCGCCGACGCCGAAAACCGTTACGGCAGGGTGCGCATCGAAGCGGACATTCACGAGGACGGGCGGGAGATCCGGATAAACGGCGGCCGCATCTCCAAAAACGCCGACCTCATGGGCCACATCAACAGCGTGTTTTTCTCCCCCGGGGAATTGCGCCTCATTCAGGACGGCCCCGACGAGCGGCGCAGGTTTATGAACATGTCCATTTCTCAGACCTCTCCCGCCTATTACACCGCCCTTTTGCGCTACAATAAAATTCTCGATCAGCGCAACGCCCTTCTGAAAAACAAGGACATCGGCCTGATTTTGGACACGCTGCCCGTATGGGACGAACAGCTTTGCCGGTATGCGGCGGTCATCGTGAAAAAGCGCGCGGAATTTCTCGAAAAGCTGGCCCCCTATGCCAAGGAACTGCACGCCTTTCTGACGGACGGCGCGGAGGAGCTCGTCATCTCCCCCGACAAAAAATACGAGGGGGAGGAGGGCGATATCGCGGAAAAGCTGAAAAGGCAGCTGGGGCGCAATTACGAAAAGGACGTGCGGCTGGGCTTTACGACGGTGGGGCCTCACCGCGACGACATCGATTTTTTCATCTCCGGCAAGGACGCCAAGGCGTACGCCTCGCAGGGGCAGACGCGCACGGCGGCGCTCGCGGTGAAGCTTTCCGAAGTGGAGATCTTCCGCGAGCTTTCGGGGGAGTACCCCGTGCTCATTCTCGACGACGTGATGAGCGAGCTCGACCTTCCCCGCCGCAAAAAATTGTTGAAGCGCATTTCCTCGGTGCAGACCATTCTCACCTGCACGCACGCGGAACGGGTATTATACGGCGCGGAATGCCGGAAAATACGCATCGAAAACGGCAGGATAAAACGCGAGAAGGAGGAGGGCGCATGATGAAAATGACGGGGGCAGGGCTGCGGCTTCGGGCGGATCTGCATACGCACAGCATCTATTCGGATGGCTTTTACGCGCCCGAAGAACTCTGTCGGCGCGCGAAAGAAAACGGCGTGGATCTGCTTTCGATCACCGATCACGACACGATGAACGGCGAGGAGGAAAAGCGCGCGGCGGCGGAAAAATACGGGCTGAAATATCTTTCCGGCTGGGAGATCTCCGCCTATGCGGGGGGATGCAAGGTGCACGTGACGGGCTATAACTGCCGCCGCGACGGCGCCTATCTCGCCTTCATGCGGGAGCGCCTCGAAAAGAGTTACGAGCGGGCGGAGGACAGCATCCGCAAGCTCCGCGCGGCGGGGATACCCGTGACGCTGAAAGCCGCCGAAGCGCACCGCGCCGATCCCGGTTCCCCTCTGCATACCATGCACATCGCGGGCGCCGCGGCGGAACTTACGGGCAGGACGCCGGGGGAAATTTACGAGGAATACCTCGCGCCCGGCCGGCCCGCCCATTCTCTCATCGGCAGGCCGACGCCGGAGGAGGCGACAGACTGTATCCACGCCTCGGGCGGCATCGCGTCCGTCGCCCATCCGGGGCGGATCGCGCTGCCCTTTTCCGAGCGGGAGGCGATGATCGTCCGCCTGGCGGCGTACGGCATAGACGGTATAGAAGGGGTGTATACGACGCATACTGAAAAGGAAACGGAGTACTTTCGGACGCTGGCGGAAAAGCTGGGGCTTTTCGTGACGGGCGGTTCGGATACCCATCGGGAGGACGAAGGGCATAAAATAGGCCTGCCCGTCTTTTATCCCTCCGAACGGCTGCTGCGGGCGCTCGGGATGTCGTAAAGCGCGGTGATCGCTTCCCTGCCCCGCCGTGTTATACATAGTGTACGGTAACAGAGCGAGGGGCGTTTATGAAGAAAAAGGAGATACTGCGTCGTTTCGCACCCCTTCTGGCGGGTGCGTTTTTCTTTTGTTCGGCATTTTTTCTCCCGTGCGTCGAGGAGGCTCCCGTTTGCGCGGTATCCGCGGCCGCGGCGGAAGCGTGGCGGGTGCCGCGCGGAGTGACGGTGGACGGGGTGCCCGTCGGCGGAATGTCGGTGCGGAAGGCGGAGGGCCTTCTGCGCGGTCTGACGGAAGCGAAAAATCCCGTCCTGACCGTGCATACGCCCGCGGGCGATTTCGAGTTTTCGGGCGCGCAGATAGGTTTCTCGGACAATTTTGCCGCCCTCCTTTCCCGCGCGGAGAAAAACGGCCGTTACGACGGGAAGGTGACGTATTTTTTGAAGGGCATGGAGGGACAGGCGGAATACATCTGCGCCAATAATCGCCTTTCCGCGCTCGACGCGGAGGTACATTTTTCGTCGGAGGGCTTTTCCTACGAGGCGGAGCGGCAGGGGGTCGCCTGCGACGAAAAGCGTCTGCTGCGCGAAATCGGGGAGTCTCTCGCCGCCGGGCCGCAGCAGGACGGGGAGGGCGTTTTCCGCTTTCCGGCCGTGTCGCTGAGCACCCGTCCGCTGGCCCCGAAAAAGACCCTTTCCGAAGTGAAGAAGGGCACGAAAAAAATTTCCTCCTTCGAGACGTATTTCAATACGGACGACAAGGCCAGGAGCGGGAACATTGCCCTGGCGGCCTCCCGCATCGACGGGTTTACCCTGCGGCCGGGCGAGGAATTTTCCTTCAACGCCGTCGTGGGCGAGCGTACGGCGGAGAACGGTTTCGGGACGGCGAAGGTCATCAAGGACGGGGAATTTATCGCGGGCGTGGGCGGCGGGGTCTGCCAGGTGAGCACGACGCTGTACAACGCGGCGGTGCTGGCGGGCCTGAAAATCACGGCGCGCAAGCCGCATTCCCTCGCGGTGCATTACGTTCCCCCTTCCCGGGACGCCATGGTGTCGTCGCTCAGCGATTTCCGCTTCAAAAATATCCGTTCCTATCCCGTATATCTTTCCGCGAAAGTGAAGGGCGACGGGCTTTTTGTCACCTTTTACGGGGTGGACGAGGGGTACAGGTATGAGATCGTCAGCGTCACGACGGGGGAAATCGAGCCGCCCGAGCCCATCGAAAAGGTGGGGGATTACGAGGGGGTGATCCGGGAGGGAAAAGCGGGGATCCGCAGCGAGGCCTATCTCGAAACCTACCGTTACGGGAAGCTCGTCCGCCGCGAAAAGCTGCGCACGGACAGCTATGCCCCCATTCGCGGCATCGTCGGCGTCAAGAGGGAACCGTAAATATCCCCGAGATGTCCGTCGGAAAATTTTCCGAAAGGGTATTGAACCCCGAAAGGCATGATATAATACAGACAACACAGAATTCGGAAAATCTCTGCCGGGCGGCGTCGGGCGGCCGTTTTCCGGAGAAAAGCGCGGGGAGGCGTTGCAGATGAAGGGGAAAAGAAAGGTTTTCGGGTGGCTGTCCTGTTTGGCGGTGTTTTTGTCGGCGCTTTGGCCGTGCGCCTGTTCGTACGCCGCGCGGGAATCGGATTTTTCGCTCATCCTCGCCGTGGACGAAGCGCAGATTTCGGCGGGCGAGGTGACGGCGAGCGCCACGTTCAGGAATCTCACCGCGCAGACGATGAAAATTGTCGGTACCCGGGAGGCGGGGGAGGAGATGATATCCATTTACTGCCTGCCCGCCGGCGGGGAAGCGGGCGAGGCGGGCGTTTCCGTGGCCGTGGAAAGCTTTTTGCCCGGAAAGGCGGAATTTATGAGAGAACGCACCTTTTCGGGGCTGGAGCCGGGCGAATACGAGGTGTTCGCTTCCGTTTCGTTCTCGCAGGGCGGGCGCTTTCTGCGTTTTACGACCGAACGGGTCGGCGTGGCGGTGCCGTGACGGCGGCCTCGGAGGGGCGGGGAAACCTCCGTTTGTTGTGCAGAGAAAGCGAAAGGGCAAAATCCTTCCGCTTTTTTTGTGCGAAAAAAATCGATAAACCGACAAAGAAAATGCGGTGAAACATTTGTGTTTTACGCGAAAAAATGTTATAATAAAAAGGTATAAAAATCGGGAAGGGCGCATATTGCGGCGCGCGCCGCAAAAATATCGTCCGCGCCCGGAAAATCGGGAGCTGAAAAAAGAGGAATGGAGCGTATTTTACTCAAAGAAATTTCCGCCCGCCCCTCCGCGTACGACGGAGAGCGGGTGACGGTGGCGGGCTGGGCGAGGACCATCCGCGATTCCAAGGCGTTCGGGTTTATCGAGCTCAACGACGGAAGCTGTTTCAAGAACACCCAGGTCGTATTCGAGCGGGCTGCGCTGTCCAATTACGACGAAATCGCGCATCAGAACGTCGGTGCGGCGCTCGTCGTGACGGGGCGGGTGGTGCTCACGCCCGAGAACAAGCAGCCGTACGAGATCAAGGCGGAAAAAATCGACGTGGAGGGAGAATCCGCGCCCGATTATCCGCTGCAGAAGAAGCGGCACACGGTGGAGTACCTGCGCGGCATCGCGCATCTGCGCCCCCGCACCAATCTCTTTTCCGCCGTGTTCCGCATTCGGAGCGAGGCGGCGTTCGCCATTCATAAATTTTTCCACGACCGCGGCTTCGTCTACGTGCATACCCCCATCATCACGGGCAGCGACTGCGAAGGCGCGGGCGGCATGTTCCAGGTGACTACCCTCGATCTGGACGGGCTGGCAAAGTCCTCGTCCGGGAAAGGGGTGGATTACAGACAGGATTTCTTCGGCAAGCGGGCGAGCATCACGGGCTCCGGCCAGCTGCACGGAGAAACTTTCGCGATGGCCTTTTCCGACATTTACACTTTCGGGCCCACCTTCCGCAGCGAGAAGTCCAACACCTCCCGGCATGCCGCGGAATTTTGGATGATCGAGCCGGAAATGGCGTTCTGCGACCTCGCGGGGGACATGGACGTCGCGGAAGCGATGGTGAAATTCATCATCGGCCACGTCTCCGCCGCCTGCCCGGACGAGCTGGAGTTCCTCAACAAGTTTGTGGACGGCGGTTTGCTCGAACGGCTGAAAAACGTATCGGAGAACGATTTCGTCCGTCTGTCCTACACCGAGGCGATAGAGATTTTGAAAGGCCACGCCTCCGAGTTTGACGAAAAAAATATTTTCTGGGGCATGGATCTGCAGAGCGAGCACGAGCGGTATCTCACCGAAAAGGTGTATAAAAAGCCCGTGTTCCTCACCGATTATCCCAAGGAAATCAAGTCCTATTACATGAAGCAGAACGACGACGGCAAAACGGTGGCGGCGGCCGACCTGCTCGTGCCCGGCATCGGGGAGCTCATCGGCGGCTCCCAGCGCGAGGACGATTACGAAAAGTTAAAGGTGCGCATGGCCGAATGCAATATCCCCGCCGAGGATTGGTATCTCGACCTCCGCCGTTACGGCGGCGCCACGCACAGCGGCTTCGGTTTGGGTTTCGAGCGCATGGTGATGTATCTCACCGGGGTGAGCAATATCAGGGATGTGATTCCGTTCCCCCGCACTGTTGGTAGTTTGGAGTTTTAACGGTAGATGTTTCCGCTTGGCAGGGCGAAACGCGGATATACTGCGCAATACATTGTCGGGCTTGCGTTTTAGCTTGCTCATTTACGCCTGAGTAAACTCGCAGCGCAAAATCCGCGCCCTTCGCGTCTTGCTTGTATCTCCGCGTTTTGACGGTAGACTTTGTTGGTTTATTGAGGGAAACGCGGTATAAGGGGGCATCTTGCGTCCTCGCCGGCGTTCGTCTCGGTCACGTACTATTGTGTACGCTCCCTTCGCCGAAGCTTCCGGGTTCGGACGCAATCTGCACTCCTTCTCCGCGTTTTGACGGTAGACTTTGTTGGTTTATCGGGGGGAAACGCGTATTTACGTCGTTCTGCATTGTCGCCTTTACGGGTTCCTCGGGTCACTTACGGATTAGTAAGCTCCCCTCGGACTTCCGCAGGCTCCGCGCATAACTTGTATCTCCGCGTTTTGACGGTTTACTTTTTCGCTCGGCAGGGCGAAACGCGTATAAGGACAGGACAATCCCTCAGTCATGCTGACGCATGACAGCTCCCTTTACACAAAGGAGCCACCTTTAAGCCTCCCCTTTTTGTTAAAGGGGAGGTGGTACGGAGTACCGGAAGGGATAAGCCATCGGTTTATGTTTCAGTCGGGCGAAACGCGTATCTACATCGTTCTGCGTTTTGACCGAGCATCCATTTACAAAAGTTTTCCTCGGCATAGGATTTTGCCTTTATATTATCGGAGGTCATATGATAAAGATCGCAGTGGACGCGATGGGCGGAGATTTCGCCCCCGCGGCACAGGTACGGGGCGCGGTAAAAGCGCTTCAGAAGGACGGGGATATTTCCGTCATTTTCGCGGGCGACGAGGCCCGCATCAAAAAGGAGCTGGAAGGGCTCGATTACGATTCTTCCCGCGTCGAAATCGTGCACGCGCCCGAGGTCATCACCAACGACGATGTGCCCACGAAAGCCGTGCGCACCAAGAAGGATTCTTCCACCGTCGTCGCTTTCGGGCTGCTCAAAGAGGGGCGGGCGGACGCTTTGGTGTCCTCCGGATCCACGGGGGCGGTGCTCGCGGCGGGGGTGCTGATGCTGGGCAGGATCAAGGGGATTTCCCGTCCCGCGCTCTGTCCGCGCATTCCCAATCTCCGCGGCACGGGGACGTTGCTCTGCGACTGCGGCGCCAATCTCGAATGCAAGCCCGTCAATCTCGTGCATTTTGCGATGATGGCGACGGCCTACGCACAGGCGGCGTACGGCATGGCCTCGCCCAAGGTGGGGCTTTTGAGCAACGGGACGGAGGACCATAAGGGGGACGCCGTGCACCAGGAAGCGAACGCCCTCCTGAAGGAGCTTTCCTGCATCGACTATGCGGGCAACGTCGAGGGGCGGGACATCATGGCGGGCGACGTGGACGTCGTCGTGGCGGACGGATTTACGGGCAATGTCGCCCTGAAATCGGTGGAGGGCTGCGGCAAGGCGATCAGCGCCATCATGAAGCGGGAGTTCAAGAAGAACTTCTTTTCCAAACTGCGCGCGGCGCTCGTGTACGACGTCATCAAAAACATCAGGAAGGCCGCCGATTACGAGACGATGGGGGGCGCGATGCTCCTCGGACTGAAAAAGGCGGTGGTGAAGGCGCACGGAAATTCCAGGGAGAACGGTTTTGCCGTCTGCGTGGGACAGGCGGCGGACGTCGTCCGCGGCGACATGGTGGGCAAAATCGAGCGGATGCTGGAGGAGAACGCGTCCGCAGCGGCGCCCGCGGAAGGGGCGGAGAATGCGTGAGGCGGAATTTCCTTACGGAGAAATAGAGGGAAAAATCGGGTATGTTTTCCGCGACAAATCGCTGCTGCGGCTGGCGTTTGTCCATTCCACCTGGTCCAACGCGCACGGCGGGGAGAACAACGAGCGGCTGGAGTTTCTCGGCGACGCCGTTCTGGAACTCATCGTTTCCGAGCGGCTGTATCGTTTCGGCTTCCGCGGCCGGGCGTTAAACGAAGGGGAAATGACGGACGCGCGGCAGCGGCTGGTCAGCCAGAAGGCGATCGCCGGGTCGGTCGGGCGCCTGGAACTGGGAAAATATCTGCTTTTCGAGGGCGGCGCCGCCAACATCGGCGAAAAGACGACGGCCAGCCTGTTCGAGTCTGTCGTCGCCGCCATCTATCTCGACCCGGGCGGGGGATATCCGGCGGCGGAAAAATTCGTTTCGGAACATCTGGAGCTCAGCGGCGAAGAAAATTACAAAAAGCGATTGCAGGAGCTGCTCCAGGGAAAAACGGGCGAAATGCCCGAATATTTCGAGATAAAAAAGGCGGGGGAGGACCACGCTCCGACATGGTCGGTGCTCGTCCGCGCGGCGGGGCTGACCGCGGGGGGAGAGGGCAAAAGCATCTCCGCCGCGGAACAGGAAGCGGCGAAAAAAATGCTCGGACTTCTCGCGCAACGCGGGAAAGAAGATATAAAGAGAGTACGGGAACAAAAGGAGTAAACGGCTTTGGATCTGAAAGAAATACAGCTTGTCGGTTTCAAATCGTTCGCGGATAAGACCACCATCCGCTTCGACGACGGGGTGACGTGCATCGTCGGCCCCAACGGCTGCGGCAAGAGCAACGTCGCGGACGCGGTGCGGTGGGTTTTGGGCGAACAGTCGGCCAAGTCCCTTCGCGGGACGAACATGCAGGACGTCATTTTCGGCGGCACGGAGACGCGCAAGCCGCTTTCGTTCTGCGAGGTCACCCTCGTGTTCGACAATTCCAACCACATTTTCGATCTGGACGTGACGGACGTGGGTATGACCCGCCGCCTGTATCGCAGCGGCGAGAGCAAATATCTCATCAACGGTCAGCCGAGCAGGCTGAAGGATATCGTCGCCCTCTTTCACGGCGTGGGCCTGGGAAAAGAGGGGTATTCCATCATCGGGCAGGGCAAGGTTTCGCAGATCATGAGCGCCCGCCCCGAGGACAGGCGCCCCATCTTTGAAGAGGCGATCGGCCTGATGGTGTGCAAGAAGCGCAAGCAGGAGATAGAGAACAAACTGGAGGATTCCAATTCCAACCTCTACATCTACCGCCAGCGCATCGACGAGGCGGAGCGGCGGCTGGGCCCCCTGTCCAAGCAGGCGGACGCGGCGCGGGAATACAACGAATATTCCGAATCGCTGAAAATCAACGAGGCGAACACCTACATATACCGCTACGAAAACGCGGAAAACGAAAAGGAAAAATTCAAAAAGGACATCGCGGGGATCTCCGACCAGATCATTTCCCTCAACGTCCAGGTGGAGAAAATCAACCGCCAGACGGAGGAAAACCGTGCCAAGATCGCGGCGGCGGACGCGGAGCTCACCGAGCTCAACGATCGCCGCGTGGAACTGTCCGTCGGCAACGAGAGGAAGGACGGGGAACTCAAACTCGTCCGCGAGCGCATGAGTACCTATCGCTCGCAGATCTCGGCGGCGACGGACGTACTGGAATCGGGCCGGGTACGCATCGGGGAGATCGACGACGCGGTGGCGCTCGCCGCGCGCAAGCGCAAGGAAGATTCCGCCCGCATCGCCGCCATCGACAACGAAACGGACGTGCTCCGCTCCGCGATTTCCGCGCTCGACAACAAAATCGCGGTGTTCGAGCGGCTCACGGACGAAAAGCGGATGAGCCAGCTCTCCTCCGCGGAGGACCTGTCCGAGCTGAAAAAGAACCTCGGCACCCTCTCGGCGCGCAAGGAAGCGACGGAGGAGAGGATCAAGGAAATCGATTCCGCCGTCGAAAAGAGCGAGCAGCGCAAGGAAAAATTGCAGGAAGAACTGACCGCCGTGCGCAGCGACCTCAAAAAGCTGCGGGAATTTACTTCCAAGGGCACGCAGGCGCTGGAAGAACAGACGGAAGAGGCGCGGGAAATGCAGCTCACCGTCAACAACTTCAACCAGGAACTGTTCAACGCCAACGGTCAGCTCGCCTCCCTGAAAGACAGCCTCGAGGTCTACATCAGCCTGAAAAACCGCTTCGAGGGCTACAAGGATTCCGTCCGTCGGCTGCTGTCGGTCGCCAAGACCAATCCCGACGTGGGCAATCGGCTGAAAGGCGCGTTGGCGGACATCGTGCGCACCGAACAGAAATACGAAGTCGCCATCGAAACGGCGTTCGGCGGCGCCATGCAGAACGTCGTCACGGCGACGAGCGACGACGCGCGTTACCTCATCGAATATCTCAAACGCACCAATGGCGGCGTGGTCACTTTCCTGCCCGTTTCCAGCATGCGCCCCAAGCCCGACACGCGGGAGATCCAGCGCGCGCTCAACGAGAAGGGGGCGATGGGGCTGGCCACCGAGCTGGTGCAATACGATGAATATTATTACAACGTCATTTCCAATCTCCTCGGCAATACGCTGATCTGCGACAATATTTTCAACGCCAACACGATTGCGAAAAAGTACGGCAACTCTTTCAAGATCGTCACGCTGGACGGGGACATCGTCATGACCAGCGGCGCGATGACGGGCGGAAGCCGCCGCAAGGATTCCGGCTCCCTGCTCTCCAACGAGCGCAAGATTCAGGAGTGCAAGGAAAATATCCTGCGCAAGCAGAAATATATCGAAAAGCTCAAGGCGGCGATCGCCGAGAGCGAGAAGGAACGCGAAAAGGCGGAGGAAGAGGTAGAAAAACTGCGCGCCAAATATCAGTCCTCTTTGAGCGAGCAGGCGGCCCTCGAACAGCGCGAAGCCGCGCTTTTGCAGCAGATTCAGGACGCGGAGGCGGACGTCGTCGTCTATCGCGAGGCGCTCGCCGAACTGCAAAACAAGCTCAAGGAGCTGAAAAACGAGGAGGAAAATTCCTCCCGGAGCGAGGAGGAGCTCAATTCCATGCGCGCGGACGCGGAGGAGGAGCTTTCCTCCCAGCGCAGCCAGTGCGACAAATTCCGCGCGGAGCGGGAGGAAAAGAGCAAGAAGCTCCACGACCTCGAAGTGGAGTATGCCGAGCTCGTGTCCGCCGTGAAGAAGGAGGAGGAGGACGTGAAGCGCCTCACCGCCGAGAAGGAGGAGCTCGTCAGACGCATTTCCGAAACGGAGGAGTCGCGGCGGGATATTCAGGCCAAGCTCGGCGAGCTCGAGGCCGTCGCCCAGGAGAAGGAGCTCACGGAGGAGGAGCGCGCCGCGGTGCAGGAGATCGTGGACAAAATCGCCGCGCTCTCCGCCGAGAAGGAGGAGATCAACGCCCGCCAGGCGGCGCTCGAGGAGGAGAAAAACTCCTTGCAGGAGCGCATCACCAAACAGTCGGACAAGCGGTATAAATGCGAGATCGAAATCAGTAAAATCGACACCAATCTCGAAAACATGCGCCAGCGCATCGACGAGGCGTATCATCTGGATTATGAAGGCTGTCTGCCCCTGCGCCGGGAGAATTTCGACGTGGAGGAAGCCGCTTCCACCATCATCGTCTTGAAGCGGAAAATCACGATGCTCGGCGCGGTCAATCCCAACGCCGTGGAGGAGTACGACGAGGAAAAGAAGCACTACGACGAGATGGTCGCCCAGCGGGACGATTTGCAGAAGGCCATCGAGGATCTGACCGTGGCGCTCAACGAAATCCGCGAAGAAATGCTCAAACAGTTCAATGCGGGCTTCGAGGAGATCAACGAGAATTTCAAGACGACTTTCAAGGAATTGTTCGGCGGCGGCCGCGCGGAGCTGCAGCTCGATTACGTCGAAGGGGAGGATCCGCTCGACGCGGGCGTGGAGATCGTGGCCTGCCCGCCCGGCAAGAAACTCAGCAAAATTTCCCTGCTTTCGGGCGGCGAACAGGCCCTGACGGCAATCGCTATCCTGTTTGCCATTCTCAAGACGCACCCGATGCCCTTCTGTATTCTCGACGAGATAGAAGCGGCGCTCGACGACGCAAACGTCGACAGGTTTGCCTCCTATCTCAAACGCTTTGCGGCCGAGACGCAGTTTATCGTCATCACCCACCGCAAGCCCACGATGAATCAGGCGGATTCCCTTTTCGGCGTCACGATGCAGGAAAAGGGCGTTTCCAAAATCGTCTCCGTCAAGCTCGCGGAAGTGGAGCAGAAACTGGGGGCGGGCACCGTCGAATAAAACGAAAATCGTCCGGGGGCGCGGCCGCGCCCCCGGATTGCGGATAACGGAAACAAAAAATCAGGAGGAGGATAGAAGTTGAAATATTGTCCGGAGTGCGGCGCGAAACTGAACGGAACGCCGAAATTCTGCCCCGAGTGCGGGACGAAACTGAGCGAAGGAAGCACCCAAGGGAGCGATGACGGCTTTTTCGAGAGATTCGGCGACGCGGATTGGGAGGAGCTGGGCCGCGAGCTGGACGGGCAGATAGCGGCGGAAAACGCGCCGAAAGAGGCGTATAAAAAGAAGCTGGCGCTGGCGCGCGCGGACGCGATACGGGGGAAATATAAAGAAGCGGAGGAAATATACGAGGCGTTGACGGAGGAAAACCCGGAGGACATGAACGGGTATATGGGATTTATCCGCGTCGCCAGCGAAAATTACACGAAATACGAGGGCGTGGGGATAGAAAAGAGCATCCGCGCGGCGCAGGAGATTTCGGGGAAAGCGGATTTGCGCGGATACGATAAGGAGTATGCGGAATACGCCGCCCGCCGCGAAAAATA
The DNA here is from genome assembly GCA_944375795.1 of uncultured Clostridia bacterium. Taxonomy (GTDB): domain Bacteria; phylum Bacillota; class Clostridia; order Christensenellales; family Borkfalkiaceae; genus Scatosoma. Next base: position 26,629 of record CALWAU010000026.1, read on the forward strand.
TTTTGCGGACAAGGCGGCGGAGAAAGAAAAGAAAATTCGGGAACGCGGCCTGTTTGAAATAGAGGGCGGCGTGTTGAAGAAGTATAAAGGGAACGGCGGAGACGTAGTCATTCCGGAGGAAGTTTGGGAAGTGGGCGACAGCGCGTTTGAAAAATGCGAGGGGCTGACGGGTGTGACGATTCCCTCCGGCGTGCGGCGTATAGGAATGAACGCATTTGCCGGGTGTTCGCGCTTGTCCCGCATCGAGCTTCCCGCCGCTCTCGAGGAGCTCGGTTCCGGTGCCTTTTTATGGTGCTATTCGTTGAAAAGCATACAAATTCCGGATAAGGTGCGCCGAATCAATGCCGCCACATTCATCGAATGCGGGCTTGTTTCCGTCTCTCTTCCGAAGGATCTGACGCTGATCGGAGAAAGGGCGTTTTATGGCTGCAAAAATTTGACTTCCGTGCGCATACCCGAGAAAGTATCGGAAATAGGGGAAAGAGCGTTCGGTTATTGTAAGGCGCTGACAAATGTTGCGGTTCCGGGCAGCGTGAAAATTATCGGGACGCAGACGTTTCAATGTACCGGGCTTTGCGGGGTAACGCTTTCGGAGGGCGTGGAGGAAATCGGAACGGAAGCTTTCGGGCATTGCGAAAATTTGGGAGAAATCACCATTCCGGGCAGCGTAAAGCGGGTGCGTGCGACGGCGTTCGATTATTGCAAAAATCTTGTCAGGGTCGTTTTCCGCGAAGGCGTAGAGGAAATCGGCGACGGCGTTTTTCAGGGCTGTTGCACGCTGTGGGATGTGACAATTCCGAGAAGCGTAAAAAAAATCGGAAGCTTTGCGTTTTTTGACTGTAAAATGACGGAGGCACAAATTCCGCGCGGCTGCAATACGGGCAGCGGCGCATTTCCTCAAAATTGCAGAGTCATCGAAAAATAACCCGAAAAGGAAGAACGGAAGGCGCGCGGGATAAGCCGCCGCGCCGAAAGAAAGGACGGAGGTGTGAAATGGGAATATTCGGTAAGCTGTTCGGGGCGCTCAAAAAGACAAAGGATAATTTTTCCGAAAAACTCAGGGTGCTCTTTTCCAAAAATAAATTGGGCGACGCCTTTTACGAGGAATTGGAGGAAATTCTCATCTCCTCGGACGTTTCCGTCGCGACGGCGGAGGAGGTCGTCGGGCGGGTCAAGGAGCAGGCCATCGGCGAAAAACTGAAAGACGAGGCGTATGTCACCGGGCTTTTGCGCGGCATTCTCGCGGATATCCTCGAGGAGGCGGAGGTGCCGGATATCTCCTATCCCTGCGTCATTATGCTCGTCGGCGTGAACGGGGTGGGCAAGACGACTACCATCGGCAAGCTTGCGCACTATTTCCTCGAACGGGGAAAAACGGTGACGGTGGCGGCGGCGGATACCTTCCGCGCGGCGGCGAGCGAACAGCTCGCGATCTGGGCGGAGCGGGCCAAGGTGCGCATCGTCAAGCACGAAGAAGGGAGCGACCCTGCGGCGGTCATTTTCGACGCCGTTTCTTCCGCCAAGGCAAAGGGCACGGACGTCGTCATTGTCGATACGGCGGGGCGGCTGCACGTAAAGGACAACCTCATGAAGGAGCTGCAAAAGATGGATCGGGTGGTTTCGAGGGAATATCCGGAGGCGGATTTTTTGAAGCTCCTCGTGCTCGATGCCACGACGGGGCAGAACGCTCTGTCTCAGGCGCGCGTATTCGACGACGCGGTGGAATTGGACGGGCTGGTGCTCACCAAGCTGGACGGCACGGCGAAGGGCGGCTTCGTGTTTTCCCTCGCCGCCGAGCTTGCCCTGCCCGTTATTTTCGCGGGTACGGGCGAGAAGATAGAAGACCTCGAAAGGTTCGACGCCAAGAGCTTTGTGGAAGCGATTTTGTAAAACGGACAGGGCAGGGTTGAGCTCATCGAAAATACGGGCGAATGCGATGCGCCGGAAGGCGGGGGCATTCGCTGCGTTTTTTTATACAACACCCCCTTGCACAAATGAGCCTCGGAAAAGCGGCGCTCCGATTTGCTCTTTGCACAAGTCCTGAAAAAGGGTCAAGGGACAATATCCCTTGCGGGTGCAGGGCGGAGCCCGCAAAAGACCCCACAAAAGCAAACCAACGGTTTGCGCCCTTACCGCGCAAGCGGTCAATGCGGGCATAAACCCGCAGAACAATCCCTCAGTCATGCTGCGCATGACAGCTCCCTTTGCACAAAGGAGCCTTGGAAAGAAAGCCGTTTTGACCTTCTCTTTACACAAAGGAGCTTCGGGAAAGCGGTGCTTCGATTTGCTCTTTGCACAAAGGGCCTTGGGAAAGCGGCAGTCCTTTCCTCCGCGCAAGGGGCTTTTTCCGAAAAAAGCCTTGCGGGGATTGACATTCGGGCAAAAGTATGATAGAATGGAAAAAAGTGCCGGGCGGCACTCTGCGTCCGGCGAGAGGAGAAAATATGGAAAATATATTGGAATGTATCGGGCTGACGAAGGACTATAAGGGCCTCCGCGCGCTCGATAATCTCACCTTTTCCGTGCCGGACGCGGGGAAGGTGGTTGGACTGCTGGGGACCAACGGCAGCGGAAAGACGACGCTCATCAAGCTCATCGCGGGGCTGCTGACGCCCACCGCCGGCAGCGTTTTCGTCGCGGGGCTGCCCATCGGGACGCAGACGAAGGAAATCGTCGCATACCTGCCCGATACGCACTTTCTCAACGCCTCCTTTTCGGTGAAGGACGAAGTGGCGTATTACAAGGACTTTTTCGCCGACTTCGACGAAGGGCGGGCGTGGAAGATGATAGACGACCTCGGCGTCGGCAGAACGCAGAAAGTGCGGACGCTGTCCAAGGGGAACAAGGAGAAGCTGGGGCTTATCCTCACGCTTGCGCGCAATGCGCGGCTGTACATTTTCGACGAACCCATCGCGGGCGTCGACCCCGCCGCCCGGGATTATATCCTGCGCACCATCCTGAATAACCGCGCGCCCGGCTCCACGATGATCATCTGCACCCATCTCATCGGGGATATCGAGCCGGTACTCGATTACGTCCTCTTTTTACAGGCGGGGAAAATCGTGTTGCAAGGGGGCGCCAACGCCATCCGCAAGGGGGAGGGCAAAACGATCGATCAGCTGTTCAGGGAGGTGTTCAGATGGTAGCGGACGGAAATAAATATTGGTTTGAAGAGGACGGGACGAACGGATCGGACGGCGGGAAAAATGCCGGGAAAGATTCGTGGGAGGCTCTGCTCGGAGAGGAAAAGGAGACGGAGGAGAAGGGCGCCGCGGACGCTTCGGGCGTTTCGGGCGCTTCAGAAGCTCCGCAAGACCCTGCCCCCGCACCTTCCGCGCCGCAGGCGTCCGGGACTCCGTATCGCTCGGCATACGAAATACGGCTTTCGGCCATGCAGGGCAGGCCAAAGGCCGTGCGCGGGAAGATGCTTCGGACGCTGATGAGATACGATTACAAGGAGATTTTCAAAATTCTCTTTCCCTGCTATATCGCGCTGGCGGCCGCCACGGTGTTGTATCTCGTCGTAAGCGAAATTGCCGGTCGGGTATTGTCGGATTCTTCCGGGGAGTTTATCTTGTACGCCACGGCCGTCGCAAGCTCGCTGTACGGGATTTCTGCCGCCGTATGCGGCGTCGCGCCCGTCGTTATGGTCGTTCAGAGATTTTACAAGAATCTCTTTACCGCGGAGGGATATCTGACTTTAAGCATTCCCGCAACCCCGCAGGAACAGCTTTTGTCCAAATTTCTTTCCGCGATTTCCGCGCTTTTTCTGTCGTTGATAATTACGAGCCTTTTCGATATTGTCCGCCTGCTTCCGCACATGAGCTACGGCACCTTTCTGACGAATACGCAGCTGGGGATGCTTTGGGATATGTGTCAGAGCACCGATTTGCCCGTGCTTACCTGTATCGAGGCGATTTTGCTGATTGCGGCGGCGAATATCGTTTCCCTGCATCTCTTTTACGTCTGCATTTGCTTCGGGCAGATGGTCACTTCCAGAAACAAGGGTTGGGCGGCGATCGGTTTTTACGTCCTCTTTACGTTCGGGGGCGGGCTTCTCCTTTCCGTCTTTCTCGTGGGCCTGGTGATGGACCTCGCGGACGGCGGCGGTCTGGTGAATCTTTTCCGTTTTCTCGGCCTGCACGGCACCTTGTGGCTGGGCGTGGCGATATGTCTTGCGCTTTCTGTCGGCGCGTGGTTCATCGAAAAATACGTGATGAGCAAAAAAATCAATTTGTCGTAAGGAAGCCCGCGCATGAAAATCGATATTCTCACCCTCTTTCCCGAAATGTTTTCCGCGCTGGGAGAAAGTATCCTCGGCAGGGCGCAGAAAGCGGGAAAAATTGCCATCAACGTCGTGAATATCCGCGATTATACCGAGGATAAGCACCTCAAATGCGACGATTACCCCTTCGGCGGCGGCGCGGGTATGGTGATGATGCCCCAGCCCATCGGCAGCGCGATAGACGCGCTGGATAAGGAACATAAGGCGCATCGCATCTATCTTTCTCCCAAGGGGGAAACTCTGCGGCAGCAAAAGGTTTTTTCCCTGCTCGCTTACGAGCATCTGATTCTGTTGTGCGGGCATTACGAGGGGATAGATCAGCGCGTCATCGATTTGTTTATCGACGAGGAAATTTCCATCGGGGATTATGTGCTGACGGGCGGGGAACTGCCCGCGATGGTGTTGGTGGATTGCGTCTCCCGCTACGTGGACGGAGTAATCAGCACTTCCTCCCTCGTGGACGAGAGTTTTTCGGACGGCCTGCTCGAATATCCGCAGTATACCCGCCCGCAGGAGTATCGGGGATTGACCGTCCCCGAGGTGCTGCTGAGCGGCGACCATGCCAAAGTGGACAAATGGCGCAGGGAACAGGCGGTGAAGCTGACGAGGGCACAGCGGCCCGATTTGCTGCAAAAATAACGGTTATCAATGCGCTCGCCGCAACCCTGCCTGCCGTATTTGCAGGGACGGCCCGCGCGGAGCACAGGCTATGGCAAAGACGATACAATGGTTTCCGGGACACATGACCCGCGCGATGCGGGACATGGAGGAAAAACGTTCGCTGTGCGACGGGGTGATTTTCGTGCTGGACGCGCGTGCCCCCGCGGCGACCTTCAACAAAAATCTGCAGAAGATTTTCGGCGGAAAGCCCGTTTTATATCTTTTGAACAAAGCCGACCTCGCGGACGGCGGGGCGGAGGAATTCCGCCGCATGATTTCGGAAAAGGGCAGGCATTGCCTTTTGTGCAATGCGGCGTCCGCGGCCTCGGGGCGCGCTCTCGCGCGCGAGCTTGCGCTCATGACGCAGGAAAAGCGGGCGCGGGCGGAGGACAAAGGGCTCTCCCGCACCTTCCGGTTCATGGTGGCGGGCATTCCCAATACGGGGAAGAGCACGATTGTCAACCTTCTGGGCGGCAGAAAGCGCGCCAAGACGGGGGACAAGGCGGGCGTGACCCGGGACGTGCGCTGGCTGCGGTGCGGCGCGTTCGATTTGCTGGACACGCCGGGCACCATGCCGCCCGCCTTTGACAGCCAGCTTCTCGCCCGACATCTCGCCTATATCGGCAGCATCAATGACGATATCCTCGACAAGGAGGACGTCGCGCTGGAGCTTTTGGGCGAGCTGGCGGAAAAGTATCCGCAATACCTTTCGGAGCGTTACGGCATCGCGGATTTTTCGGACAGGGCGGCCATGTATGAAGCGGTTTGCAGGCGCAGGGGACTGATTCTGAAGGGCGGAGAGCCGGATTACGAGCGGGGGGCGAACGCCCTGCTGGACGATTTCCGCAAGGGAAGGCTGGGAAGGGTGTGCCTGGAGCGCGCCGCGGATTTCCGCGAACTTCCCTTCTGAATGCGCCTTTATGACGGCGGGACGTTCGACAAAATACCTGCCTCGCGGAAATTGAGAAATCGGACGGACGTAAGACCATGCGGGATAAAGATAAAGGGCGGCAGAGCGCCGCGGAAAAATTTGCCTTTGAAAGGTTGCTTGCGCGGGGACTTCCGACGGCGGGCGTCGACGAAGTGGGGCGGGGGCCGCTGGCGGGCCCCGTCGTGTGCGCGGCGGTGGTGATGCCGGCGGAGGAGGCCCTCCTCATCGAGGGGGTGGACGACAGCAAAAAGCTTTCCCCGAAACGTCGGGAGGCGCTGGAAAAACTTATCCGCGAAAGGGCGCTTGCCTGTACCGTGTACGAGGTGAGCGAAAAAGTCATCGACGAAATCAACATTTTGCAGGCGACGAGGCTGGGGATGCGGGAAGCGGTTCTGGCGTTGGATACGGCGGTGGGAACGGTGCTGACGGACGGCAACATGACGTTGGATATTCCCTTTCCGCAAAGGAGCGTCGTGCACGGGGATGCGCTCTCCTATTCGATCGGCGCCGCGAGTATCGTCGCCAAGGTCTATCGCGACGCGCTGATGGACAGGTATGCCGAGCTGTACCCGCAGTACGGATTCGAGCGGAACAAGGGTTACGGCACGGCGGAGCATATCGAAGCGATCAGGGAGTACGGATTATGCCCGATTCACCGCAGGACGTTCACAAAAAAGCTTTGGGAAAAAGGGGAGAGCGGCTGGCGGAAAAATACCTGAAAGCCGCGGGCTGCAAAATTCTGCGCCGCAATTACCGCACCCCGTTCGGGGAGGCGGATCTCGTCGTGAAGGACGGGGAGGAAATTGCCTTCGTGGAGGTCAAAACGCGCACTTCCGACGCTTACGGCACTCCGGCGGAGGGAGTGGTGTACGGCAAGCGTCTCCGCTATGAAAAAATCGCGCGCTTTTATTGGATGGAAACGGGGAAGGAGCCGAATGCCCGTTTCGACGTGGTGGAGGTTTTTGCGGACGATTGCGTGCGGCATTGCAAAAACGCTTTCTGAGTACCCGGACGGACAAATGAGAGGGGCGCTTTGTCGGAACTCTCAAAGTATGATAAAAAACGACAAAATTTGAGAAAAAGGGATTTCGGGCGACAGTGATTTGACAACTTTTTTACATTGTGATATAGTAGTGATGAAATGATGGGCGTCTGGTTTTTTCCTTTTCGCGAAAGCTCGCGGAGGAGGACAGGCCCCCGGCACGGAAACAACTGCATACAGCCGATATAGGCCTCCTGAAGCGGCGGAGGCGTTTCTACCGCGATGCCCGAAAATAAAATCGCGACTATTGGACTTACCTGCGGATTTTGCGGGAAGATTGGCGGTGACGGCGGTCTGCCGCCTTTTACGTTTTGGTGAAGAACTATGCAAGCATTGGAAGAAAAAATCGCGAGGGAGGGGACGGTGCTCCCGGGCGGCGTCCTCAAGGTGGGCAGCTTTCTCAATCAGCAGATAGACACGGTGTTTCTCAAAGAAATGGCGAAAGAGGCGGGCAGGCTGTTTGCGGGAAGGCCCGTCACCAAGGTCCTGACGGTGGAGGCGTCGGGGATCGCGTTTGCGACCGCCGTCGCGCTCGAGCTGGGCGTGCCCATGGTATTCGCCAAGAAGCACCCTTCCGCCAATGTGAGCGGCGAACAGTATTACGCACCCGTGTATTCGTTCACGCATAAAACGACCTATATCATTTCCGTCAGCCGCGAGTATCTGAAGCGGGAGGACAAGGTTCTCATCACCGACGATTTTCTCGCCAACGGCAACGCCTTGAAGGGCCTGATCTCCATCGTGGACCAGGCGGGCGCCGAAGTGGTGGGCTGTTGCGCGGAGATCGAAAAGGGCTTCCAGGGCGGCGGCGACGAGCTCCGCGGGCGGGGCTATAAAGTGGAATCGCTTGCGATCGTGGAGAAAATGGAGGACGGAAAAATTGAATTCCGCCGTTAAAATGCGGCAGCCGGGTATGAGATGAACGCTTTTTGCGCAATTTTGCGCGACGTCGGCTGCGGCATTCGGTTATGTAAAGACAAAAAATTGTCCGTGCAAAAAGCGGACAGTAAGGAGAAAATCATATGAAGAAATTGGTAACTGTTGCACTTTCCGCCGTACTGGCTGCAAGCACGGTGGTTGGTCTTTCTTCCTGCGGCGAGGGCGGAGGTACTGGCGATGCGGTACTGCTTCCTCTGCCCGCGTATGAAAACATCGAAGAGCCGGATTATTCCGACGTGACGATCCCGGAGGATTTCAAGTTTGGTTTGATTTGTCTGCACGACGAGGCGTCCACTTATGACAAGAATTTCATCGACGCCGCACGGAAGGCTGCTCAGGAAATGGGGCTTTCCGACAGTCAGCTCGTCATGAGAACGAACATTCCCGAGTTGGCGGAATGCAGAGAGGCCGCGCTCGACCTCGTGGATCAGGGTTGCGATGTCATTTTTGCGGATTCGTTCGGGCATGAACAGTGGATGTTGGAGGCCGCGAAAGCCGAAGGCTCGGAAAACGTGGAGTTCTGCCATGCGACGGGCACGACGGCGCATACCGCGAATCAGGACAATTTCCACAATGCGTTTGCGTCCATCTATGAGGGCAGATATCTTGCGGGTATCGCCGCGGGCATGGAACTCAATCAGATGATCGAGGACGGCGAAATTACCGCCTCCGAGGCCAAGATGGGTTATGTCGGTGCCTATACCTATGCGGAAGTGATTTCCGGTTATACGTCTTTTTACCTGGGCGCCAAGTCCGTTTGCCCCACGGTCACGATGGAAGTGCAGTTTACAGGTTCTTGGTATGACGTTACCGCGGAGAGAACCGCTGCGGAGAGTTTGATTTCCCGGGGCTGCAAACTGATTTCTCAGCATGCCGATTCCATGGGCGCGCCTACTGCCTGCGAGGAAGCCGGTGTCCCCAACGTTTCTTATAACGGCAGCACCATCGAGGCCTGTCCCGAAACGTTTATCGTTTCTTCCAGAATCGATTGGACTCCTTATTTCAAATATATCATTGCCCAAACCATTCGCGGGGAAGAAATTGCCGACGACTGGACAGGGACCATCGCGACAGGTTCCGTCGTCCTTACCGATTTGAACTCCAACACCGCAACGCAAGAGACAGTGGATGCGATTGTCGCCGCCAGAACGCAGCTCGCCAACGGCACTTTGAACGTGTTTGACACTTCTAAGTTTACCGTGACCAAGACGGATACGCTGAACACGCGCGCTACGGTCGACGAAAACGGCAGATTGACCGCTTATATGGCACAAGTGGACGGCATGGATGCGGCGGGCGATACCCAGGTCGTCGAAAACGGAGTGTTTGAAGAGTCCACATTCCGTTCCGCGCCTTATTTCGATGTGCAGATTGACGGAATTACTCTTTTGAATTCCGCATTTTAAGTATCGGAACTTTATTGAATTGCGGGCGGAGTAGTTTTACTCCGCCCGATGTTGATTTTCCTTTCGGAGGCCGATAGTGGAAAAAATAGAGAATAAACCCATCGCAATACAACTGAAAGGCATTACAAAGACATTCGGTAACGTCTCGGCGAACAAAGATGTAACTATGGATGTCCGGCGGGGGGAGATCCTTGCCGTGCTCGGCGAAAACGGCAGCGGCAAGACGACGCTCATGAACATGATAGCGGGCATCTATTACCCCGACGAAGGGCAGATTTTCGTGAACGGGGAAGAAGCGGTCATCCGCTCCCCGCAGGACGCCTTCCGCCACGGGATCGGCATGATCCATCAGCATTTCAAGCTGGTGGACGTGTTCACCGCGGCGCAGAATATCGTGCTCGGCGTACGCGAAAAGGGGCGCTATAAGCTGAAAGACGCCAACGAAAGGGTGTTTGAGATTGCGGAAAAGTACGGTTTCCATATCGACCCGGAAAAAAAGGTCTACGAGATGTCCGTATCCGAAAAACAGACGGTGGAGATCGTCAAGGTACTTTACCGCGGTGCGGATATCCTCATTCTCGACGAGCCGACCGCCGTCCTCACCCCGCAGGAGACGGAGAAGCTGTTCGACGTTCTCCGCAGAATGCGCGACGACGGAAAGTCCATCATCATCATCACTCACAAACTCAACGAGGTGCTGGAGATTTCCGACCGCGTCGCCGTGCTCCGTAAAGGGGAGTATGTCGGCACTGTGGAGACGGCGGAGACGAACGAGCTGGCGCTCACCGAAATGATGGTGGGCAAGAAGGTATCCTTGAATATCGAGCGGACGGAACCCGAAAATTCTTGCGACCGGCTGTTTGTCGCGCACCTCAACTGTCGCGACAGAGAGGGCGTAAAAAAGCTGGACGACGTTACCTTTACCGCCCGGGCGGGGGAGATTCTCGGCATCGCGGGTATCGCGGGCAGCGGACAGCGGGAGCTTCTGGAAGCCATCGCGGGATTGCAGCATCTGGAAAGCGGGGAAATTACCTATATCGACCCCGAGAGCGGCGAAGAAGTCAATCTGCGGGACAAGACCCCCATGCAGATACGCGAACTCGGCGTGCGGCTCTCCTTCGTGCCCGAGGACAGGCTGGGCATGGGGCTGGTCGGCAATATGGATATCGTGGACAACATGATGCTTCGCAGCTACGGCAAGGGCAAGTCCATCTTCCTCGACCGCAAGGACCCAAAAAAGCTCGCTGAAAACATCATCGAAAGCCTCGAGGTCGTCACGCCGGGATTGCATACTCCCGTCCGCAGGCTTTCGGGCGGAAATGTGCAGAAGGTGCTGGTGGGGCGGGAGATCGCCTCCACGCCCACCGTGCTGATGGCGGCGTATCCCGTCCGGGGGCTGGACATCAATTCCTCCTACACCATCTATAATTTGCTCACCAAACAGAAGGAAAACGGCGTGGCGGTCATCTTTGTCGGCGAGGATTTGGACGTGCTCATCGAACTTTGCGACCGCATTCTCGTCATCGGCTCGGGCAGGGTCGCGGGGATCCTGGACGGCAGGACGGCGAAAAAAGAGGAAATCGGCCTCCTGATGACGGGAAGCAGAGAAAATACAGGCGCCGCGGCGGAAAACGAGGCGGAAGAAAATTTAGAAGAAAACATACCCGACGGGAAAGGAGGTGCCCATGAATAACGAAGCCGTAAAGGTAAAAAGCGTGCGCGAGCCGTTGTTTCACGTTGTAAAGAGGACTGAAATTGTTTGGTGGAAAGCTTGGCTGATTCGCGCCGCGGCAATAGTTGCTGCGCTGGTTGCAACGGGCCTTCTCTCATTTATCGTTTTGAAAAAGAGTCCGTTTTTTGTCTATTCGTCTATATTTTCCGGCATTTTCGGTTCCAGTCGTCGAATTTTAATGTTTTTGCGGAGTACGGCGATATTGTTGCTGATTTCTCTTGCAGTAACACCGGCGTTTAAGATGCGGTTTTGGAATACGGGAGCGGAAGGACAAGTTTTGGTCGGCGCGTTCGCCTCTGTATTTTGCATGTATTATTTAGGAGGGAAAGTTCCGGACGGCATTCTCATTCCCATTATGTTTGTCGTCAGTTTGGCCGCCGGCGCTGTATGGGCGGGTATCCCCGCAGTGTTTCGCGCTAAATGGAAAACAAACGAGACATTGTTTACGCTGATGATGAATTATATTGCGATTCAGCTCGTTTTGTATACCATCAAAATCTGGAGACCGACGGGAACGGGCAAGTTAGAGGCACTTCCTTACGGAAATCTTCCGCAAATTGCGGGAGGAGATTTTTGGTTGAGCGTAATCGTGGCAGTTATCGTTACGGCACTCGTCTATGTTTATTTGAAATACAGTAAGCAGGGATATGAAATTTCCGTTGTCGGCGAAAGTGAAAATACGGCGCGTTATATCGGTATCGACGTCAAAAAGGTTATTATTCGTACGTTGTTGATCTCGGGGGCGCTTTGCGGTTTGGCCGGATTTATGCTCGCGGCGGGAATCGACCATACGGTCAGCGACGAAACGGTCGGCGGCATGGGGTTTACGGCTATTTTGGTATCGTGGCTGGCAAAATTTGATCCGATTGCCATGGTATTTGTTTCGGCTCTCGTTACTTTTTTGCAGCAGGGTACGGGGCAGCTTATGACCGATTGCGGCATTGCAAACAGTTTCTTTTCCGATATCGTCATCGGCATTATGTTCTTTTTCATAATCGGCTGTGAGTTTTTTATCACGTATAAATTAAAGTTCAGAAAATCCGACAAGAAGGAGAAAGACAAATGATAGTGGGTTTTCTTTCGAGTGCTATACGTTTGAGCGCAACTTTTCTTTACGGATCGACCGGAGAAATTATTACGGAAAAATCCGGGCACCTCAATCTCGGGGTCCCCGGAATCATGAGTGTCGGCGCCGCTTTGGGCTGCCTTTGCGAATATTATTTGCTGAAATCTATCGGTACCTCCGTTCCCTTCCTTCTGATACTCTTGCCCTTGCTCGTCACCTTTGCGGGTGGGGCGCTGATGGGGCTGCTGTATAGTTTCCTCACCGTCTCTCTCCGGGCCAATCAGAACGTGACGGGTCTTGCCATGACGACGTTCGGCGTGGGGCTTGCAGGTTATCTTATCAATTCCATAAAAGCGCAGATGGCGATTATTACACGGGCGAGCAAGTACTATACGACGTTGTTTCCCTTTGCGGACAAGCTCGGTTGGTTCGGAGAAATTTTTCTTTCGCACGGCATTTTGGTCTATTTGGCGATTGCCGTTGCCATAGTGGCGCAAATCGTATTGAACAAAACGCGCATAGGCCTTAATCTTCGCGCCGTCGGAGAGAATCCGGCAACGGCGGATGCTGTCGGAATCAACGTAACGCTTTATCGGTATGCGGCAACTTGTATCGGCTGCGGAATTTCCAGTATCGGCGGACTGTTCTGTATCATGGATTACATGGGCGGAAATTGGGAGTATATACTTGAAGTATTCGGCTGGCTGTCTATTGCGCTTGTAATTTTTACGCTTTGGCGTCCTGCTTTATCGATTTTGGGGTCGATTATTTTCGGGGCGCTGTATATTGCCTCAAGTTACATCAGCGGGATTACTTTTGCGCAAATTGAACTTATCAGAATGCTTCCGTATGTCGTAACGATTGTCGTCCTTATCATTACAAGCATTATCAACAGTCGGGAAACGCAGCCGCCGGCAAATTTGGGCTTAAATTACTTCCGGGAAGATCGTTAAATTTTTGGCTGTTTTGTGAAAATAAAATTTTAGAAATCAACCCCTCCCTTCGCATACTGTGCGGAGGGAGGGGTTTGTAAACGGAAATGGAAAGGAAAATTATTTTTCTTCTCCGAGGGGATCGGGCAGATCGGGAAGCCCGGTCTTTTTCTTTTTGCGCAGAAAAACCGCGCCCCCGATGACGCCGAGCAGGGGAAATACGATCGCCGCGAGGATGCCGATTTTGAGGCTGTCGCCCGCAATGCCGGAGACGGCGCCCACCAGCCCGGGACCGACCATGCAGCCGAGGTCCCCCGCGAGGGCGAGCAGGGCAAACATCATCGTTCCGCCGTACGGCATGGATTTGGAGGCGAGGGAATAAGTCCCCGGCCAAAGGATGCCGACGAACAGCCCGCACAGCGCGCAGCCGATGAGATTGACGGCGGGCAGCGGCGGAAGAGTGACCAGCAGGTATGCGACGACGCATCCCGCCGCGCCGATAACCAGCAGTTTTTCCAGGGAAATTTTTTTCAGGCTCTTAGCGTAAAACACGCGGCAGAGCCCCATGAGCACGGCGAAGGCCATGGGGCCGGCGAGGTCGCCGAGCGCCTTGGAGATGCCCAGCCCCTGCTCCGCGAAGGCGGACGCCCATTGAGACACCGCCTGTTCGGAGGCGCCCGCGCAGAGCATCAAAAGCATAAACAGCCAGAAAAGGCCGCTTTTTGCCAGCGAACGGAAGCCGCGTTCCGGCCGCGATTGCGTTTCTCCCGTCTCTTCGGCTCCGGGGAGTTTGTAGAGGGGAACGAGGAGAAAGAGGACGGCGTTCCCGAGGGGCAGAATCGCCCACAGGCAGGCAAATATCCGCCAATGCCCGACGCCGAAGGCGGAAAACAGGAGGGTGGAGAGGAACACCACCAGCACGCTGCCCCAGCAATAGGCGGAATGCAGAAAGCCCATTACGCTTTCCTTCCGTTTGGTGGGACACGCCTCCACGATGGGGGAGATGATGACTTCGAGCAAACCCGCTCCCGCCGCGTACAGACAGGCGGAGAGGACAAGTCCGGCGATCGGCGGCAGCAGCTGCGGCAAAAACGCGAGGCAGCAGAGCCCGACCGAGCACAGCAGATTGGCGGCGACGGCGCAGGCGCGGTAGCCGATTTTGTCCACAAATTTCCCCGCGATGAGATCGACGAGCAGCTGTACGCCGAAGCAGACGGTCGTGAGCATGGTGATCGTCGAAAGGGAGACGCCGAACTCCGACTGAAAAGTGACGTAGAGGAGGGGAATGTAGTTGAGAACGATCGCCTGTGCGACATAGGCGAGGCAACAGGCGAAAATGGTGTGCTTGTAATGAAATGCCGTCTTTGTCCGCATATATAAAGTCCCGTGTTTGTTTATCCCAACTATTATAGCGGAGAGGCGTAAAAAAGGCAAACGTTTTTATGTGGGAAAGGGGCGGTTTTCGCCCTTTTTTGCGCCTTTTCGACCCGGAAAAAGGGAATGCGCCGGCGTGCGGCGGAAAGGAAAACGCCCGGATTTCGGATAAATCGCCCGAAAATGCCTTTTTCCGCGCGGACGGAGGCGTTATAATATCCCCAAGATTCCGAAAAGGGAGGAATCCGGGGTTGGAAATTTATGTGGAGTACGCGCTGGCAGAAAATTTTTTTCTGGACGCGATGCTGCTGTGGCTGGCCCTCAAAACCGCGAAACAGGCAATTTCCGCCTGGCGGCTGGCGCTCGCCTCCGCGATCGGCGCCGTCTTTGCGGTCGTTTTTCCGCTCATGCGGCTGGGTACGGCGCTTTCATACATATTGAAATTCGCGGTCGGATTTTTGCTTTGTCTGATTGCGATCAAGGGAAAGGGGGTGGGCAGGTATGTGTTCACGGTACTTTTGTTCTTCGGATACAGCTTTGCGCTCGGCGGGGCGCTCCTCGCCGTATACTCGGCGTTTTCCGTCGATTACCGGGACGGGGGCGGATATCTGGTCGAAAGCGCGCCCGTCGGGCTGGTGATCGGCGGCAGTTTTGCCTTTGTGCTCCTGTCGGCAGCGCTGGTGAAACGGCTGTATAAAAAGCGCGCGATGCGGCGATTTCTCTATTCCTGCCGGGTGGTTCTGGGCGGACGCAGCGTGCGGGCGGAGGGGTTTCTCGACAGCGGAAACCGGGCGACGGCGCACGGGCTGCCCGTCTGCTTTCTCTCCCCCGATCTCGCCTTTGACCTTCTGGGAGAGGGGACCATGACGGAGGAGATGACCGTCGTGACGGTGAACGGGGAAAAGACGATAAAAATTTTTCTCGCGGACAGTTTGGAGATATATTGCGGCGGAAAGCCGAATATAATAAGGAAAGTATATTTTGCGCCGTCCAATCATATATGCGCGCGGGAATATAAAATCATACTCAATGCGGGAGTGACGGAGTATCTTTCCGCATGAAAGGACGGGGAGGCCAAGCATGAAGCTCAAAGAAATACTCAGAAGTTTTTTACGGAAGATGGACGCGGAAAACACGGTGGATTACATCTGCGGCACGGAGGCGCTGCCCCTCCCTCTTTCCCCGGAGGAGGAGAGCGAGATGCTCGGCAAGCTGGAGCAGGGGGAGGAGACGGACAAAGTCAAGGCGGAACTCATTCAGCACAATCTCCGTCTGGTGGTGTACATAGCCCGCAAGTTCGACAATACGGGCGTGGATCCCGACGACCTTATTTCGGTGGGGACGATCGGGCTGATCAAGGCGATCAATTCCTTCCGGCCGGACAAGAACATCAAGCTTGCCACTTACGCGTCCCGCTGCATCGAGAACGAAATTCTCATGTATCTCAGGCGCACGGTGCGCCTGAAGAGCGAGGTATCCTTCGACGAACCTCTCAATACCGATTTCGAGGGCAACGAGCTGCTGCTTTCGGACATCCTCGGCACCTCGGCGGAGAGCGTCTACGGGGGGCTGGAATCGAGCGCGGAAAAGGAGCTGCTCAAGGAGGCGCTCAAAAAGCTTACCGAGCGGGAGAGGAAGATCATGTTTCTTCGCTTCGGGCTGAACGGGGGAGAGGAGATGACGCAAAAGGACGTGGCGGACCTTCTGGGCATTTCCCAAAGCTATATTTCGCGGCTGGAAAAGAAGATTATCCAAAGGCTGCGCAAAGAGATCGCGAAAATGGAATAAGGCGTTCGGCGCGACCCTGCCGGCCGTATTTGCAAAAAATTTTTCCGACGGACAAATAAAATTCCCCTCATTCGCACATACTCGGGAAAAGAGTCCTTCCGCGCGTTTTGTACATAAGAAGGAGGACGACGGTATGATGCAGAAAGTGGAAATTTGCGGCGTGGATACCTCGGGGCTTCCCCGCCTGACGGCGAAGGAAAACGAGGAGCTGATGAAGAAACTGAAAACGGGCGACAAAGCGGCGCGCGAGAAGTTCATCATCGGCAACATGCGCCTGGTCCTTTCGCTGGTCAAAAGGTTCTGGGCGAAAAACGCCAATGCGGACGACGTGTTCCAGGCGGGCTGCGTGGGGCTTATCAAGGCGATAGACAATTTTGATTTGAGCGTGGGCGTCAAGTTTTCCACCTACGCCGTGCCGATGATCATCGGAGAGATCAAGCGATATCTCCGCGACGGCAATTCCCTGCGGGTGTCGCGGAGCATCCGCGATACGGCTTACCGCGTCCTTAAAGTCCGCGAGGCGATAGAGAGCCGGGACGAGGAGGCCACGCTGGAAAAGATCGCGGAGGAAATGCAGGTGGCCGTGAGCGAGGTGGTCTATGCCCTGGACGCCATTTCCGATCCCGTTTCCCTGTATGACCCCGTGTACAACAAGGCGGGGGATACGCTGCTTTTGATGGACCAGCTGTGCGACGAAAAGAACAACGACGAGGTGTGGACGGAGCACGTCGCCCTCGGCGAGGCGATGGAGCGGCTGGGCGAACGGGAAAAGCGCATTCTCTTTTTGCGCTACTATGAGGGAAAGACACAGACGGAGATCTCGGAGGAGGTGGGCATTTCGCAGGCGCAGGTTTCCCGCCTGGAAAAAAACGCGCTCAACAATATCCGGCTGAACATCTCCTGAGGAAAGTCGGCCGGCCGCGAACGGTCCCCGTTCGAAAAATTTCCGGAAAGAACGCCGAAGGCGTGGCAAAAGCCGCGCCTTTTTGCATATATTGTAGAAAGCGCCCGAAAGGGAAAAAAGAAAAATCAAAAAAGATCGGAGGCGCATATGGAAATGAGTTTTTCGGAGCTTCGCACCAAAGAGGTGATCAACACCAACGACGGCAGACGACTGGGAAAGGTGTGCGATATCGTGTTCTGTTACCCCGAAAATCGGGTGATCGGCATCGTGGCGCCGGGCGGAAAGGGGTTCTCGATTTGGAAAAACGAGCAGTTTATCGATATGAAAAACATCGTCAAAATCGGGGACGACGTCATTTTAGTCAATTTCAACATGCCGCCCAAGCCCTGCCGCAAACCCGGGCGCGGGCATTCGTCCTGTCCTCCTTCCGGCGGACCGGGCGGCGGCATGAACGGGGGAGGGCCCGGCATGCAGGGGGGCATGAATCCGCCTGATTACGGCCAAGGGGGGAACAGGAGGAGCTACGAAGAATACGAATAGCGTCATAAAAATCCTTTGCGCATCATAGAATGTAAGGTAAATTACGCGAAAGGGGTTTGTCATGGACGAAAACAAGAACATGGAAATGCGGGATATTTCCCGCCTGTTGGAGGAATCGCGCGCGGCGGCCGCCCGCGCGGAAAAGGGCGGGGAGGAAACGGAAAAAGACGCTTCCCTGCGGGGCGTGCCCTATCCGCCGCTGGACGGGATCGGCGAGGACCAGGCGGCGCTGAAAATTGTTTCCCCCGCCTATGCGGGGGACGAAGGGGAGCTTACCGCCGTGCTCCAATACATATACCAGCATATTCTCTTTGACGCCATGGGAAAACGGGAATATGCGGATACCCTTCTGAAAATCGCGATTTCCGAGATGAAGCATCTGGAGATACTCGGTTCGCTGATCTATCGGCTGGGCGCACTGCCGGTGTATTCCTATCTGCCGCCCTATCCCATCAATTATTATTGCGCGCGGTCGGTCTCCTATTCCCGCACGCCGCAGAAGATGATCCTCGACGATATCGAGGCGGAGCAGTACGCCATAGACACGTATACGAAAATGCTCCGTCGGCTGAAAGACGAGCGGGTGGCCGCAATCATTCAGCGCATCCGCATGGACGAGGAGGAGCACCTCGCGCGCTTCAAAGAGATTTTGCGGGAAATGACCTCTCAATAAGCCGTCAAGCCGGCGGGGAAACTGCGGCTGCCGCCTTGCGAAAGGGGACGGCCGGGGCCGACATCCGTTACGGGGAATCGTCCTGCTTTTCCGGCAGAAATTTCCAATAGCGGACGGGCATGTATCCCTTCATTTGCCGAATATTCCGGCGGGAAGGGATATTTACCGTGCGGTAGTACTTTTTCCAGAGCGCCTCAAATTCGTCCTCGTTTTCGGACAGGACAAGCTCCGCTTCCGGCGCGGGGACCACCGTCCAATTCCGGCCGTCGCATAGCCCCGCAAGCTTTCTTTTCAGGTCGTGAATGACGAAGGGAAAGGTTTTGAATCGGGCGGCAAAATGCGGCATCAGCAGCTCCACGACGTCGTTGTCGGGGGTGCAGGGAGCATAGAACACGCCGTCCGCCGTTTCGCGAAAGCGCAGAAACCCGGTCAGGCGGTGCCGCTCCTGGCCCACCCGTTCGGCAAGTTCCCGCGCGCGGCGCACCTCCGGGCGGGACAGCATCCCCCGGACGGGCCCTTTGTGTTCGGTCAGCAGGCGGATATAGAGAAACGCCGCCTGTTCCCTGTCCGCTTCGGGGGTGCGCAGGATACAGTCGATTTCCCAGAGGCAGCCCCGGTCGAGCGCCTCCAGCTTTTTTACCACGCGCGCCGCCTTTTCCGGCGAGGGGGGAACGCGGACAAACGAATCGTCCAGCGCTGCCTGAAAGGCGTCGGAGGAGGTGAGAAAGGCGCCTTTGTCCCCGTAGGCGTCGAACACGGCGGAAAAGAACCCCTCCGCCGTTCCGTCCGTAAAATATACCGTTCGCATCGCAATTTCCTCCCGTTGCGGTTATTCTTTTTGCGCTCGTCTCAACCCTGCCCCGTGCATTTCTAGGTTTCAGAACTGCCCCGTGAGCGCCGCGCGCGCGGCTTCGGGCGAGGATTTCAGCAGAAATTGCTTTTCCTCGGGAGAGGCGGCAAGGGTCAGGGGTTCGGCGCCGTCGAAAAGGGACAGCTGCCTCGCCCCGTCCGCCCGTTCGGCGAGGATGAGCTCGCCCCGCGCCCGTTCGAGCGTCTTTGCGCCGCAGAATTTGCCGCCGCAGGTGATGAAATGCTTGGCCCGTTTGAGGACGATGCGCATTTTTGCGAGATCCTCGAAGGTGAGGGCGGCGTACCTCCTGGCGGCAACGATCTTATAGGCCCCCTTGGCGCCGATTCCGGGCACGCGCAGCAGCTCCTCCACGCCCGCCCGATTGACCTCCACGGGGAAAAACTGCGGATTGCGCAGGGCCCAGGCGCATTTGGGGTCGTATTCGGGGGAGAGATTCCCGTCCTCGGCCACGATTTCCTCGCAGGAAAATCCGTAAAACCGAAGCAGCCAGTCCGCCTGATACAGCCGATGTTCCCGCAGGAGCCCGGCCTGGACGTCGGGCAGGAGCGGGTCGCGCACGACGGGGACGTAGGAGGAATAATATACCCGCTTCAAATCGTACTTCCGGTACATGAATTGGGTGAGCCGCAGAATCTGTCCGTCCGTTTCGGGGGAGGCGCCCACGATCATCTGCGTCGTCTGCCCCGCAGGCAGAAATTTCCCCCTGCCACGCCCTTCTTCTTTCCCCGTGCGCCTTTTGTATTCCAGCGCAAATTCCCGCTTTTCCTCCGCCAGCTGCCGCATGGGGGCAAATACGCTCTCCTTGGTCTTTTGCGGCGCGAGGAGGCGCAGGCTGCGTTCGCTGGGCAATTCGACGTTGTAGCTCATGCGGTCGGCATACGCCGCCGCGCGTTCGGTCAGCGCCCTGTCCGCGTGCGGGATCCCCTTCAGGTGGATATAGCCGTTGAACCTGTATTCCGTGCGCAGCTTGCGTATGGTTTCCAGCAGCAGCTCCATCGTGTAATCGGGCGATTTCAGGACGGCGGAGGAAAGAAACAGTCCCTCGATATAATTCCGCCGGTAAAAGCCCGTCACCAGCTCGCACATCTCCTCGGGCGAAACGCTTGCGCGGGGGACGTCCGCGCTCCTGCGGTTGGGGCAGTAAACGCAGTCGAAAACGCAGTCGTTGCTCATCAGCATTTTGAGCAGCGAAATGCAGCGCCCGTCCTGCGTGAAGGAATGGCATATCCCCGCCATCGAGGCGTTGCCGAGGCCGTCCCGCGTGTTTTTCCGCCCGGAACCGGACGAGGAACAGGAAACGTCGTATTTCGCCCCGTCCGTCAGTATTTTCAGCCGTTCTTCGTCTATCATGGCTCCCTCTCCCGCACCGCGCTCCTCCCGCGCCGTTTTTTCCCCTTTATCATACCACTTTCTCTCCATAAAGTCAAACATTTGTTTGTATTTTTTCAAAAGAAATGCGGAAAAAAGTGCGGGAAAAATTTTGAGCGGAAGGGGCAGAGCTTGACAACGGGCGGGGGATATGCTACAATGAAGAAGAAATAAAGCGCCTTCGGCAGGGCGGCGCGTCGGAAACGCGGGCAAATCCCTGCCTCGTCCGTTCGGCGGGGAGCGGACGGAAAGGAAAGTCCGTGAAAATTTCACTTACCTTTCACGGCGCTGTGTTGTAAACTTAACCTTTCGGGGGTATAGTGTTAAAGGAGTGATGCGAAGCCGCTCGAAAGCGGGGCGCCCGTACTTTGCCCGAAGGCCCTGCGTGCCGCCGGGCATGCGCTGTGCCCTTCGCCCGCTTTGCCGCCGAAGGCGCGCTTCGTATTTTTCCCTTACACTACATTACAGTGAAAAAATAAATCCGCATTGCGAAAATGCAGAGGAAAAACTTTATGAAAATTTTGATTGTGGACGACGAAGAGATGATCAGGAACGTGCTGCGGGAATACGTGGAGTTTGAAGGCAACGAAGCGTACGAGGCGGCGGACGGCATGGAGGCCGTGAAGATGTGCAGGGACAACGATTACGACGTCGTGTTGATGGACGTGATGATGCCCCGCCTGGACGGCTTTTCCGCGGTCAAGGAAATCCGTAAGTTCAAGGACGTGCCCGTCATCATGCTCTCCGCGCGGGGAGAGGAGTACGACAAACTGTTCGGCTTCGAGATAGGCGCGGACGATTACGTCACCAAGCCCTTCTCGCCCAAGGAAGTGATGGCGCGCATCAACGCGGTGACCAAGCGCCGCGCCGCCGCCAAAGCGGAACAGGGCAACGAGATACTCAAATTCGAGGGGCTGGAAATCGACATGGCGGGCCGGAACGTCTACGTGGACGGGGAAAAGGCGGAGCTTACGCCCAAGGAGTACGAGCTGCTCTTTTATCTCGTGCGCAACAAGGGCATCGCGCTCACCCGCGAGAAGCTGCTGTACGACGTCTGGGGCTTCGATTTTTACGGGGACGACCGCACGGTGGACACCCATATCAAGATGCTGCGCGGCAATCTGAAGGAATACAGGAAATTCATCGTCACGCTGCGCGGGCTCGGCTATAAATTTGAGGTCTGATTTCCGGAACGTCCCGTTTTTCGCCCGTCGGACGCGGGCGGGGCGCGGCTTGGCCGGGCAATGCCGTACGGCCGTCGTACGGCCTCGGGAGAAAGCCTTTGCGGCGTCGTGTTTCCGTACGGCATGCGGGAGGAAGGAATGAAGGAGCGGACAAAAAAGAAAAATTATGCGAAAAAGCGGGTCACCCCCAGCATTTACTTTTTGCTGTGGGCGGCTTTTTCTGCCTTTTCGCTCCTCATCGTGCTTCTGTTCGGCTTCATGCAGAACATCATGCTCAAACAGAGCTATAAGTCGGAGATCGCCTACAATCTCGCGGAGCAGGGCAAGGCCATCCGTCAGGAGCTGGGCAATTACGACGGGCGCTTTTACAGCGCGTTCGTGCGCTATCTGGCGCAGCGTTACGACGTGGGGGTATATATCCTCGATGCGGACGGAAACGTGGTTTTTCCCGTCGAGGAGGATTCGGAGACCGATTTTACCGAGTCGTTCGATTTTCCCGAAAAGGTGACCCGCCTGATGGAACAGCTCGCTTCGGCGGAGAACGGGGAGGTACTCTATGAGGACCCTTCGGGCGAATATGTCTACGGCTCGGAGCTTATCGCCTATGTCGGAACCGAAGAAACGCAGACACTTTATTTATACGTGTTCAAGCCGCTGAAACTCGTCGAAAACGTCACTTCCGAAATGAACATCCGCACGATGCTGCTCGCGATTTTCGTGCTGGTGCTCTCCTTCGCCGTTTCCAGCGCCATTTCCGGCGTGCTCACCAAGCCGATAACGGAGATGACGCAAAAGGCAAAGCAGCTTGCCCGCGGGGATTTCTCGGTGGATTTCCACGGCAGGGCATACGGCAGTGAAATGGAGCAGCTGGCGGAGACCCTCAATTTCGCGCGGGACGAAATTTCCCGTTCGGACTGCATGCAAAAGGAGCTTATCGCCAACGTCTCGCACGATTTCAAGACGCCGCTCACGATGATAAAAGCGTATGCCTCGATGATCCAGGAGATTTCGGGCGATAACCCCGAAAAGCGCGCAAAGCATACCCAGGTGATTATCGACGAAGCGGACAGGCTTACTTCCCTCGTCAACGACGTGCTCGATCTGTCCAAGATGCGCGCGGGGATAGAGGTGTTGAAACCCGAGGTGTTCGACCTGTCCGAGTACACCCGGAAAGTGCTTGAAAAATTCGGTTATCTCTCCGAAAAGGAGGGGTACGTATTTGCCGCGGATATCGAAAACGGGCTGTATACGTGCGCCGATCCCGTCAAGATAGGGGAGGTTTTGTACAATCTCATCGGCAACGCCGTAAATTATACGGGAGAGGACAAAAAAGTGTCCGTTTTTCTCGGGCGGGACCCGGACGGCAACATCCGCTTTTCCGTCACGGATACGGGCAAGGGCATCCGCCCGGAGGAGCTTTCCACCATCTGGGACAGATATTACCGTTCCGCCGAGGCGCATAAACGCCCCGTAAAGGGGACGGGGCTGGGGCTGTCCATCGTCAAGACCATTCTGGAAAGGCACAATTTCCGCTTCGGCGTGGAAAGCGTCGTGGGGAAGGGCAGCACCTTCTACGTCGTGTTCCCCTATGCGGTTCCGGAAGAACAAACAAAAGATAAATAACGAGGCGGCAGGGCTGCGATGAATGAGAATGTCGTGCTTTTTGACGGGCCGGTGACGGCGGAAAATCTCTGGGAGGTAATCGCCTCTTTGCAGGGGAAAACTTTTTATACGGCGAAGGGGCTTCCGTTCGTCTATACGGTGAAGGGCGGGGAGCTGTTTGCCGATCGCCGGGAGAGGTCGGTGACGCGGAGCACTTTCGAGCGGGCTTACGCGCGGATATGGGCGGATCCGACCATTCGCGGCCCGAAGCGGCTGAATGTTTACGGTGCGCCGTACGTGTTTGCCGTGTTGAAGGCGATCGGCGCCCTTCCGCCGCGCACAGGGGAAATACAATAGAGAGAAGCGGTTTTGCCGCAATTATATAAGTTCAGTAAATAATGATAATTTCGGGAGATAGAAAGGGATGTGCCGCTTGTTAAAGCTTGAAATCCGCGTAAAATCGGATGAGATAAATTATAATGAAGAAAGATTCTTTTCCAACGAGCAGGAATTGATTGAAGATTATTTATGTGCGTTATACAGAAACGGACAAATTTATTTTGATTATAATTTAATCAAAGCCGAACAACATAAATATGAGGCATTCGTAAATGTACCGGATTTGGAAAGTATCAGCGAAAAATATAATAACGGGTATGTAAATCGTTCTTATAAACATTTAGTTGTTCAAATTAAAGAAATAGGAAAGAATATTTTATATGGACCTGACTGTAATTGTGAAAGAGTACCATATTATATTTTATTTTCTGCTGAAACAGGGACGTCAAGTCCGATTATTTGCGGTAAATGCGGAAATGAAATTCCCCTTTATAAAGTGCCGTATTTATATCTCGAAGAAGAACATTTTACTTTAATCAATTATCAAAAAACTTATGCAAGCGTACACGAATTATATATGCAATCATTATCGGATCGGTTCACAAAAAATCAATTGGTTAATCCCCATTCGGCTTTGAACAGAATGGCATTTGAAATCAGGGAGGAATTGGAAAATAAAATCAAAAAGCCCGTATATTTAAGTTTGTCAAGGATCTTTTTGAATCTTAAACGTGATGGTAAAAAAATTGACAGTGACAAGTGTCCTAAATGCGGTAAGGATTTGATTGAATGCGATTATCATATCGGTTTTCTCAAAATGTTCAAGTGTGACGATTGTAGATTGATAACAGATAAACTCACGTAAATTAAAAAAGAGCGAAGGTTTTCGCTCTTTTTTGCTATGCCGAAAATGCAGATTTGTTGTTTTTGCACCTCCCCTCACAAAATAGAGGGGGGGGGAAAAGGCATCTGAGGGCAAATTTACAAAAAAGGGGAACGACGCGCGCCTCTTTTTGTCCTTAAAAACGACAAAGCCGCGCGGCGGCAATTTTTTCCTTATGACATTGACAAGTGCGGGAAAGTGTGTTATAATAGGATAAACGGGCGGTATGCCCGTGCCTGCGGGAGGATTTTTGCTTACATTTAACATTATTGCCGGAGTTGTCTGATTTGACCGCAAATAAGTGACGGAGAGGAAAGTTTATGAAGAGAGCTTTCAGGCTTTTCGGTTTGCTGGCCGCGCTGTGCACGGCGGCGTCCTTTTCCCTGGCGGCGTCCGCGTGTAACGGCGGCGCTTCCTCCGGCGGCGGTGCGTCGGAAGAAAGCGGGCTTTTTGACTCGCAGTCCCCGGGCGGCGGGAGCGGCGATTGGCAGGAGAGCGGCCCGCCGTCGGACACTTCGGACGGCAGCGGCGGCTCATCGTCGGACGTCGGCAGCGATTTGCCGTCGGACACTTCGGAAGGCAGCGACGGCGCGTCGTCGGATATCGGCAGCGATTTGCCGTCGGACACTTCGGACGGCAGTGACGGCGCCTCGTCGGAAAACGGCGGCGAATCGCCTTCGGAAGGGGGACGCATCCTCCTCCTCGAATACAGGGAGGAATCGGAGGCGCTCGCGGCGCTTCTGAACGGGTCGGAAACCGATTTCGACGTGACGGTGATGAACGTTGCGGACGACGGGCTCCCCCGGACGGCGGAAGCTTTGTGCGAGTATGACGGAGTGATCCTCAACAACGTCGCCAACGCGGACATGCCTGCGGGGTTCGACGAAATTCTGTATTCCTTCGTCCATGAGTACGGCGGCGGACTTCTCACCGCGGGCGGAAGGGAAGAAACGGGCGAAGCGCACGCGTACAGGCGGGAGGATATGGCGGGCACACGGTACGAGGAGATGCTGCCCGTGGAGATCGTCGATTATAAGCCCCCCTTGGCCGTCATGGTGCTGCTCGACGGCTCGGGGAGCATGCAGTCGGTGCAGGGCGCGGACGGAACGACGAAATTCGAGAGGGCAAAGCAGGGGATCGTTTCCGCGCTCGGCGCCTTTTCCGGACGGGACTATGTGGGGCTGATGACGCTTTCCGACACGTACGATACGGTGCTGCCTCTCACGAGCGCGGCGCAGTCGGAGACGATCGGGAAGGCGGTTGCCGACGCCGCCCCCTCCGGAGCGGCTACTCTCTTTTCCGGTGCGCTGGCCGCCGCGGGACAGGCGCTGGCCGCGGAGACGCGGGTGAGCAAGCGGCATATCGTTCTGATAACGGACGGCAGGCCCGCGGAGGGCGATTATCTCGCGGAGGCGGAAAGGCTGTATCGGGATTACGGCATTACCCTTTCGGTGTTCGGGATCGGGACGCCGGGCTCGGAAGAGGCTTCGTTGCAAGAGCTTGCCGAGGTCGGCGGCGGAAGGTTCTACGCGGTTGCCGACGCGGCGGCTCTGGGCGGGGAAATGGTGAACGAGCTGCGCTCCCCCGAGCTTACGGAGGTCGAATATACGCCCTTTTATCCCGTCGCCTGCGACCTGCTTTCTCCCCTTTTCGACGGCGTCGCTTTGGGCGCGGAGGGGAACGGGCAGGCGATGCCCTTTACCCTGGATTATTTTTACGGGACTTCCCTGAAAGATTCGGCGGAGGCGGTTCTGGTCGGGAATTATGACGTCCCCGTGTATGCGCAGTGGACTTTCGGGAAAGGCAGGGTCGGCAGTTTCCTGTGCGATTTGGGGGATTTTTGGCCGACCGGCTTTACGGCGGACGAAAACGGGGAAAAATTTCTGCTGAATGCCGTCGGATATCTGACGGGCGCGGAAAAGGCCGCATAAAACGCCCTTTCGGGGCGAGGAGGTATTTGCATGATCGATTTGAGCGTCATACGGAAAACGGATCCCGAGCTTTGCGCCGCGATGGAGGCGGAGCTGAAGCGCCAGCGGGAGAACATCGAGCTGATCGCCAGCGAAAACATCGTTTCGCCCGCGGTGCTCGCCGCGGCGGGGTCACACCTTACCAACAAATATGCCGAGGGGCTGCCCGGCAAACGGTATTACGGTGGCTGCGAATTTGTGGACGTCGCGGAGAACCTCGCGCGGGACCGCTTGAAAAAGCTGTTCGGCTGCGACCACTGCAACGTCCAGCCCCATTCGGGCGCCCAGGCGAATTTCGCGGTGTACTTTGCCATGCTGGAACCGGGCGATACGATCATGGGCATGAATCTCTCGCACGGCGGACACCTCACGCACGGTTCGCCCGTCAATATTTCGGGAAAATATTTCAAGGTGGTCCCTTACGGCGTTTCGCCCGAAACGGAGCGGATCGATTACGACGAGATGGAGCGCATCGCGAAAAAATGCCGTCCGAAAATGATCGTTTCGGGCGCCAGCGCCTATCCCCGCGTCATCGATTTTGCGCGCATCCGCCAAATCTGCGACGAGGTAGGCGCGTACATGATGGCGGATATCGCGCACATCGCGGGGCCGGTGGCGGCGGGGCTGCACCCTTCGCCCGTCCCGTATGCCGACTTCGTGACCACGACGACGCACAAGACTCTGCGCGGGCCGCGCGGCGGCGTCATCATGTGCAAAGAACAATATGCGAAGCAGATAGACAAGGCGGTGTTTCCGGGCATTCAGGGCGGCCCGCTCATGCACGTCATCGCGGCCAAGGCGGTGGCGTTCGGTGAAGCCCTGGCTCCCGCATTTAAGGAATATCAGCGGCAGATCCTCGCCAATGCGTCGGCGATGGCGGCGGAGTTTTCGCGGCGGGGGATCCGCCTCGTTTCGGGCGGGACGGACAACCATCTGATGCTGGTCGACCTGCGCGGCACGGGCGTGACGGGCAAGGCGCTGGAAGCCATGCTCGACGAGGTGCACATCACGGTCAACAAAAATACCATACCTTTCGAGACGGAATCCCCCTTCGTTACGAGCGGTATCCGGGTGGGCACGCCCGCCGTCACTTCCCGCGGCATGAAGGAGGCGGAATGCGAAGAAATCGCCCGCCTCATCGCCCGCGTCGTCCGCGAGGGCGAGGGGTGCTTTGCGGAAGTGCGCTCCGCCGTGGCGGCGCTCTGCGCCCGCTTCCCCGTCTATGAGGGGGAAATTCTGTAATCGGGAAAAAATTTGCCCCCTTTGTGCTTGACAGGGGGGAAAAGCGGTGATATAATATAGGAAAATAAAATATTCTTTGGGGCGAGGCGAAATTCCTCACCGGCAGTAAAAGTCTGCGAAGGGCGGCGTTGCCGCCCCCGAATCGGCGAAATTCCGATACCGACGGTATAGTCCGGACGGGAAAAGAAAAGGGATACGGGTGTACCGTGTCCGCGATGAATGCGCTTTTGTGCCGCCCCGAGACCCTCGGGGTGGCCTTTGCACTCACAGAGAATATTTTATCGGAAAAATATTTTTCAAAGGAGTGTGTACCATGTCCGAATTGTCTCAAAAAACCGTTTCCGCGGCTCCCGGGGACGCGCCTTCCGCGCCGCAGCCGCAGGACGCGCAAAGCGTGCCCGAAAAGCCCCGGAAAAGGGCGAAGATGTTTTCTGCCAAACGCCTGGCGCTGATGGCGATATTCGCCGCGCTCTCCTATGCGGTGAGCTTTCTGGAATTTCCGATTTTTCCCTCCGCATTCTTTTTGCAGCTCGATTTCGGCAACGTTTTCATCATGCTGATAGGCTTTTTGCTCGGGCCGGTGGAGGGGGTCATCGTCTGCGCCGTGAAGGAACTGCTCCGCATCCCCCTGAGCGGCACGGGCGGCGTGGGGGAGCTGGCGAATATCATCATCACGTCGTCCTACTTGCTGCTGCCCGCCGTTTTGTATAAGTTTCACAAGGGCTTAAAGACGGTCATCCTTTCCCTGGGTATCGCCTGTCTGATCGCGACGGGTATGGCGCTGCTCGCCAACCGCTTCGTGCTTTTCTCGGCGTTCAGTATAGCCGACGTCGCGGGGACGTTTGCGAAACTCTGGCACCTCATCCTCGCGTTCAATCTCATCAAGACGGTTTTGGTCAGCCTGCTCACCCTGCTTTTGTACAAGAGACTGTCTTTCGTTTTGAAGAAAATGAAATTTTGAAACGGAAACAATTGCAAAAATCGGCCGTACGTATTATAATATACGTATGGCTGTTTTTGTTTCCGGGTCGCGGGAGGCGACCGAAAAATTTGCCGAACGCTATGCGCGGACCCTCTCTCCGGGCGATACGGTGCTCCTCGAAGGGGAGATGGGGGCGGGCAAGACGGTGTTTGCCAAGGGCGTGGCGAGGGGGCTCGGCATCCGCGAGGAGGTCACCAGCCCCACTTACGCGTACATGAACGATTACGGCGGCAGACTGTTCCATTACGATTGCTACCGCATCGAATCGCCCGAACAGGCGGAGGCGCTCGGGCTGGCGGACTACTTCGACGCGGGCGGGATCTGTCTGGTGGAATGGTCGGAAAAAATCGCGCCCCTGCTTCCCGCGGACGCGAAGCGGGTGATCATCCGCAAGCGGGAAGGGGACGAAAGGGAGATAGAGTATTGAAAAATTTTCTGGCGGTGGATACCTGCGGAAAGCATCTCGCCGTGCTGGCGCGGAAAGGGGAAAAGACCTCCCGTTTCTTTCTTCCCGATTGCGCCATGCGGCATTCGGTGCTTCTGATGGACGGCATAGACGAGGCGCTGCGGGGGGCGGATTTGTCCCCCGGCGAGTGCGATTTTTTCGCGGTGGCGACGGGGCCGGGCTCGTTTACGGGGATACGCATCGGCATTTCCGCGGTCAAGGGGTTTTGCCTGGCGGCGGGAAAGCCGGCTTTGCCCGTCACGGCTTTCGAGGAAATCGCATATAATGGCGTAGACGGCGAAAAGAGACTGTGCCTCATAGACGCGCTGCACGGGCACTTTTACGCCGCGGCGTACGCCCTCGTGCAAAGGGAGGGCGCGCCCGCTTTGGAGGAACTTCTGGCCCCCGCCTACCTTTCGGGCGAGGAGGTGTCCCGCTTTTTGAAGGAGAGCGGCTGCCGGGCGTATTCCTTCGGGGCCCTTCCCCTTCCGGACGGCATGGCCGCGGAGGCGTGCGACCCCCTTTCGGGCCTGGAACGGGCCGTGGAGGCGGCGCTGAAAGCCGGCAGGTTCGCCTCTCCCGAGGCGCTGTATATCCGCAGGAGCCAGGCGGAGGAGCAGCTCGGAAGGGCTTGAAGAAAATACGGAAGCAGAGAATATGAATTATCGGAGCTGGACTTTCAAAGACATCCTGAAAATTTCGGAGCTGGAAAAGGAGTGCTTTTCCGAGCCCTGGACCTACCGCATGTTTGCGGACGCCTTTTCCTCGAAAGGCTTCGTCGGCGTACTCGCCGAGGATGAGGGCGAAATTGTCGGCTATGCCTGCGGAACGGCAATGTTTGAAACCGCGGAGATAGACGACGTCGCCGTCGCGGAGGGATATCGCCGGCAGGGGATCGCCGCCGCGCTTCTCGGTGCAATGGAGCGGGAATCGCTGGCGCTGGGGGCGGAGACGCTGCTGCTCGAAGTGCGGGTCTCCAATTCCCCCGCGATGCGGCTGTATCTGAAAGAGGGCTTTTCCGGACTGTATGCGCGCCCCCGTTACTACCCGGACGGGGAGGACGCGCTCGTCATGCGAAAGCTTTTGGGCGCCCCGCAGGTTTCGCGCGTCGGGACGGGGAGAAAAAAGCCGGAAAAATAAGAAATCGGGCGGAAAGGGGTAGGCGCATGGCAGATTTGTCCCGCCTTTCGTACGTACAGAGGGGAGAGGGGAAGGATATGGTGTTCTTTCACGGCTATCTTTCCTCCAAGGAGAGCTTTGCGGCACAACTCGGATATTTTTCCCGCTTTTGCCGCGTCACCGCGCTCGATTTTCCCGGATTCGGCGGGGCGGAGCCCTTGACGGAGCCCTATTCCGTCGCCGACTATGCGGCCTGGACGGCGGAGGCGCTTGCGGCGTTGGGGGTGGAGCGGCCGCACGTCGTCGCGCATTCGTTCGGCTGCCGCGTCGCCGTAAAAATGGCGGCGGGCGGGGAGAACTTCGACAGGTTGCTTCTGACGGGACCGGCGGGAATCATTCTCGGCCGCGGCGCGGGCTATCGCGTCAGGGTGGGTACATACCGCCTGGTCAAAAAAATTGCGCCCCGCTTTGCCGAACGGCATTTCGGCAGCGCCGAATATCGGACGCTTTCTCCCGTCATGCGGGAGAGCTATAAAAAGATCGTCAACGAGGATCTGCGCGGGGACGCGCGGAAAATCGGGAACGAAGTTTTACTCGTCGAGGGGAAGGAGGACGGGACGACGCCGCTCAAAGCGGCGGAAATTTATCTCTCCTGTCTTCGCCGCGGGCGGTTAAAGACGATGGAGGGCGGGCATTTCGCGTTTGCCGAATATCCCGTGGCCTTCAATCTGATTGCGGAGGAGTTTTTCTTTCATGGGTGACGTATTGTCGAGGATTGCCGCGTGCGTCGCGTGCACCTGCTTCTTTTTTCTGGGTACCTTCAAGCTGCTGGGCGTCTTTCAGCAGTGCGGCTATCGCGCCGGGCGGTTTGTCCGCTGGCTGCGCCGCAGGGAGAATCTCTATTATAACCGCCTGGCGCTCTGGTCGGGGCTGGCGCTCCTTTCGACGGCGCTCGTTTCCCTGTGCTTTTCGTTCGCGGGGACGAAAACCGCCCTGCTCCTCTCGGCGGTGCCCTTTCTCTTTTTCTGCATTCTTTTCTGCGTCGCGGACAGAAAATATGCGCTGAAGGTGCCCCTGACCGTCACGGGCAGAATCAAGCGCCTCTCCGCCGTCTATATTCTCCTCATCGCCTGCGTCTCTTATCTCGTCATCGCCGTGCTCGCCTTCCTGGGAAAGGTGTTCGACAGCGAGTTATATTCCCTCTTTCAGTTTCTTCCCTTTGCCCTGATGCCCCTGCTCCTGCCCTGGCTGCTCGTTTCGGCAAATTTTCTCGATTCCCTCTACGAGGAACCCCGCAACCGAAAATTTGTAAAACGAGCGGGGCAGGTATTAAACGAGAGCAAAATTCTTCGCGTCGCAATCGTGGGCAGCTACGGCAAGACATCCGTGAAAAATATTTTGCAAAGCATGCTTTCCGTGCGTTTTGCGACGATCGCCACGCCCGCCTCTTACAATACGCCCGTCGGCGTCGCCAAGGCGGTGACGGGGCCGGATTTTGAGGGAAAAGAGGTATTCATCGCGGAGATGGGCGCCCGCCGTGCGGGGGACATCGCGGAGCTGTGCACCCTCGTAAAGCCCGATTACGCCGTCTTTACGGGCGTGTGCGCCCAGCATATCGAAACGTTCGGCTCGGAGGAGAACGTCCTTCTGGCAAAGTGCGAAATTCTGAAGGGCACCGCGCGCAAGGTGATTTGCGGCGGCGGACTGCGGGAAAAAATCCTCCCCGTCTCGCCCGAGATTCTTCCGCTTTCAGACAAGGAAAAATGCGTGTACGCCGATTTCGACGCCCTGTTGCCCGAAGTCGAACTGCGCGCGGACGCGACCTCCTTTACCCTCCGCCTTCCCGGGAAAAAAGAGATCCGCGCGGAGACCTGCCTGCTCGGCAGACACTCGGCGGAAAATATCGCGCTGGCGGCGCTGCTCGCGGCGGAAATGGGTCTGACGGAGGAGGAAATCGCGGAGGGGATCGCGAAGATCGTTCCCGTTCCCCATCGGCTGCAGCTCATCGAAAGCGGCGGCGTGCACATTCTCGACGACAGCTATAATTCCAACCCCGAGGGGGCTGCGGAGGCGGTCTGCGCGCTGTTCCGTTTTCCGGGGCGGAAGATTGTCGTCACGCCCGGGCTGGTGGAGACGGGCATTCTCGACGAGAAACTGGGACGGGAGCTGGGCGCCCGCCTGGTCGGTCTCGACCTCGTGATTCTAGTGGGGGACACCCTCGTCGGCGCCGTGAAAGCGGGATATCTGGACGGCGGCGGGGCGGAGGAAAATCTCGTCGTCTGTCCTTCGCTGGAAAAGGCGAAGGAGCTGCTGTCCGGCGCCCTTTCGGCCGGGGACGCCGTCCTCTTTCTCAACGATTTGCCCGACGCCTGGTAAGGCTTTGCGACCAAAGAAAAACCTGCCGCACCAAAGCGAAAAAATATTTTTGCGGAGGTGCGGTTTCTTATGCGGAAAATAGCGATATTGTTCGGCGGAAAATCCAACGAGAACGAAATTTCCGTGCTGACGGGCGTCTTTGTGCTCAATCTCATCGATCGGGAAAAATATCTTCCCGTGCCCGTATATATCCATACGGACGGGCAGATGTACACCTCGCCGCGGATGTCCGACCTGGGCGTATTCCGGAAGGGGGATTTTTCTTCCTTCAAGCGGATTTTCTTTGACGGCGGGGGCATGTATGCGTTCAATCCCGCAAAGACGAAGGTGAAGTTTCTCGGGAAGATAGACGGGGCGCTCAATTGCTGCCACGGCGGGTTGGGCGAAGGGGGCGGGATCTCCGCGCTGATGCAGCTCAACGAAATCCCGCTCGCGTCCCCGGGGCTCACCGCTTCGGGCGTCTTTCTCGACAAGACGCTGACCAAGCTGGCGGCAAAGGCGCTGAATATCCCCGTCGTGGAATATATACGCGTCAACGAGCGGGATTATGCCCGCCGGGGGCGGTTCCTGCTCAAAAGCATCGCTTCCAGGCTCAAATATCCCGTGGTGGTGAAGCCGGCGCATCTCGGTTCCTCCATCGGCGTGGCGCTGGCGGAGTCGGAGGAGGAAGCGGAGAAGGCTATCAGGACGGCGTTTCTGCTCGACGACAGGGTGATTATCGAGCGTTTTGTGCGCGGGAAGCGGGACATCAATTGCGCGGCCTATTCGCTCAAGGGGGAAATTTTCGTCTCCGAACCGGAGGAGGCGTCGTCGGGGGAGAAGATTTATTCCTTCGCCGACAAGTACTTGAAGCCGGAGGGAAAGGGGGAACGGCAGCGCGGAGAGGCCGATTTGCCGGACGGGACGCGCGAAGCGATCCGCTCGTATACCCGCACGCTGTATAAGCGCATGAATCTGAAAGGGATCGTGCGCATGGACTTCCTGCTTTCGGAAGGGAAGATTTATCTCGGAGAGGTGAACACCGTTCCCGGCTCGCTCGCCTATTATCTGTTCTGCGAGCGGGTGTCCGACGCGAAAAATCTCTTTTCCGATTTGATCGACGACGCGATATCTTCGGCGGCGGAGGGGAAAAAGCAGCTGATTTCCACGGGCATTCTGCAGACGGTGCCCTCGGGCACGAAACGGGGCGGCGTGCGGCCGTAAGCGGCCCCGCCGCGGTCGGAACCGAGGGGGAGAGAGGAGGGACGGTTTCTTTCCGTCCCTTTTCCGCGTCTGCGGGACGGGAAAAAGATTTTCGGGAGGGCCGCGCCAAATCCTTGCTTTTTCGGGCGGTTTTTGATATACTGAAACACAGAAGCGAAAAAAGGAGCCGAAAAATGGCGAACGGAGAATTTACCGACAAAGTAAAAATCCTCATCAAGGCGGGGGACGGCGGAGACGGCATGAATTCCTTCAAGGCGTTCAAGGGCAAGCCCGCCTGCGGCCCGGACGGCGGGGACGGAGGTCGGGGCGGCGACGTCTGGTTCGTCGGCGACAAGGACATGACCGACCTGTTTTCCTTCCGTTTTTCCTCCCGTTTTTTTGCGGAGGACGGCGAACGGGGCGGCACCAATCAATGCTCGGGCAAAAGCGGGAAAAGCGTCTACATCAAAGTCCCCTTGGGCACGTTGGTGCGGGACGAGGAAACGGGGCGGCTCATCTGCGACGTGTTCGAGGACGGAAAGCAGATCCTCGTGGCGCGTGGCGGAAACGGGGGAAAGGGGAACGTCCGTTTCACCACGGCGCGCCGTCACGCCCCCGATTTCGCGCAGAAGGGAGAACGGGTGAAAAAACATTCCGTCATCCTCGAAATGAAGGTGATTGCGGACGTCGGGCTGGTCGGCTTTCCCAACGTCGGCAAAAGCACCCTCCTCAGCAAGATTTCCGCGGCAAAGCCGAAAATCGCCAACTATCATTTCACCACGCTTTCCCCCAATCTCGGCGCGGTGCGTTTTTACGACAAATCGTTCATCGCGGCGGATATCCCCGGCCTCATCGAGGGCGCGGCGGAGGGCGCGGGGCTGGGGCACGACTTTCTGCGGCACATCGAGCGCACGCGGATGCTCTGTCACGTGGTGGACATTTCCGGCTGCGAGGGGCGGGACCCCGTCGAGGACTTCCGGAAGATCAATGCGGAATTGAAGGAATACAGCGAAAAACTCGCCTCCCTTCCGCAGATCGTCGTCTGCAACAAATGCGACGTGTACGGCGCGGAGGAAAACCTCGCGGCCTTTCGGAAAGAGTACGGCGGACGGTATAAAATTTATCCCGTCACCGCCGTCACGGGCGAGGGCACGCGGGCGCTCGTCGAGGGGATTTTCGACGTGCTCAAAGACCTGCCCCCCGTCCAACCCCTTCCGATAGAGGAAAGCTTTGAATATCGCGCGGAGGACAAGCTGGATTTCGAGATATTCCGCGACGAAAACGGCGTCTATGTGGTCGTGGGCGGCCTGGTGGACATGCTCTGTCGCAACGTCGTCCTCAACAACCCCGATTCCATGCAGTATTTTCAGAAAGTGCTCCGCCTGCGCGGGGTCATCCGCAAGCTGACGGAGATGGGCTGCAGGGAGGGGGACACCGTTTCCATCGGCGAGGTGGAGTTCGATTTTGTTCCGTAAGGGACGGGCAGGGAAGCGACGAATAACAAATGGGAGAAAGATATGGAGAAGGGACTGAAAGCATTTTTTTACGATTATAAGTATTATCTGCTGCCCGAAACGGTCGCGGACGCGTCGGAACTGAACATGTTCGTGTTCAAGGTGAAGCGCCTCAAAGAGGAGGGCTGCATGGCGCCCGATTTCGTCTATGAGAGCATCGTGACGGAGACCCTGGTGATCCGCGACCGGCGGAAGGTGTTTCCGGTCACCGTCAATCTCTATACGCAGGAGGAATACGACGCTCTGCTTTCCAAACAGGTGCAGCGCCTTTGTCCCGGCTGCCTGCGGTACAGCGAGGAGGGGGGAAGCCTGGAAGGGCATCACCGCGAAATTTCCCTGGCGGGGGCGTGCTATTCCCGCATGGACGCGCGGGAGGAACCCTCTTTTTCTGCCTGTGCGGGCCTGTTCTGGGACTTTGTGGCCGAGAATGTCAATCGCCTGGCCGCCTGGACGGATAAGGGCGCGCAGAAGGAAATCAACCGCTTTCTGAACGCCGAACTCACCCGTTTCTTTCTGCCGCTGGAGTTTTTCTGCGGCGAGGAGGACGGCCGCTATTGTCTCTGCATGAGCGCGTGCGGATACACCATGCAGAGCTTCCGCCTGGTGACGAGAATGCTGGCCGATACGGCGGCCCTGCCCGATTCGCCCATGCAGGCGACGGGCTGGAAGGTGTATCCCTATTTTCCGAAAAAGATATACCGCCCCAAGATCCGCCCCGATTATTTCAAACACCCGCCCCGCCTGTTTGTGAGCGGAGGGGACGGGGAAAGCATCTCCCTTGCCCTTTACGAAAAGAACGCGGCGCGTTGGAGCGAACGGCAGCGGAGGGGGCGGAAGCTCACCGCGTATAAGTATCTTTGCTCCGTCGTCGGGGAAGATCTTCTGCTGGCGGGGAGCGAGGTGATTTCTTTCGTCGAGACGGTTCCCAAAAACTTCCGGGAAGTCGCTCCGGAAAACCTGGCGGACGAGCTCTATCAGGTTTCGCAGGAGTTTTTCGGCGAGAAAGTTCCCTTTCCTCCCCCCGTCTTTTTGCGGTCGGAGCCGATTGCGGGCGGCGAGGAGGACGCCCTCCCCTACAAGCGGAAAACGGAAGTATGGATGACCCTGTGCATTGAAATGGGGCCGGAGCGGCCCGCCGCGGGCGCGGGCGTGCAGGGCATGATCCTGGAGGAATTGGGCCTCAATTATGCGTATATCTTTTTCCCCGGCGTGACGCAGGAGGGGCCGGGGGCGAAGAATCGGGAGATTTGGGACGAGTATTTTGTCAATATCTGGAATTATCCGCCCCCCATCACGCGGGCGGAGGACAGGGAAATTTTTTCAGACAACGTCGGCATTTCCTTTTCCGAGGCGGGCATGTGCATCGATTTCATGGTTTTCGACGAAAAGGAATTTTTCCGCGTGCTGCGCAATCTCGCGCCCGTGCTGACGGAGATGCGCGCGAAGATCGTCACGGTCAAGCGCGACGGCGTGATCGTCTATGACCCCGGCTATGTCATGCTCCCCGAGGATTCCGGTATGCTCGCCTGATTCGGGCGGGGCAGGGGAGCGACGAACGAAATTTACGCCGCGGAAAAGCGGCAAAGGAAGAAGAGAGATGCAGGAAATAACCAGCAAACAGCGCAGCCGCCTCAAATCGATTGCGGCAAATTTACAGCCCGTGACGCAGATAGGAAAGGGCGGGATAACGGACAATCTGTTAAAGACCCTCTCGGACGCCTTGGAGGCGCACGAGCTGATCAAGGTGACCATTTTGCCCGCGTCGGGCGAGGAGGCGGACAATCTCGCCGAAAACGTGGCGGAACTGCTGGACGCCGTGCCCGTCGCGGTCATCGGCAGAAAGGCGATTTTTTACCGCCGTTCTTCCCGTAAGGATATCGAACATATCGCGCTTTGAAAAGGCCGGTCCGCTTACGGAATTTTGCCGCCCGGTGTTTAAGAAGGGCGGAATCGCTTTATAAATAGTAAGGAAAAAAGTTTCGGAAGGTTGGTATCATGAACGGAATCGACGAGGAAAAGAAAACGGAAGAGGAGCTTGCGGACGCGCCCGCGGCGGATACGGCCGATGCGGCGGTCGGGGCGGAGGACAAGGCGGAGCCCGAAACGGAGACATCCGGACGGGAGGCCGCGACGGAGGGCGGCGAAGCGTGCGCGGAGGACGCGTGCGCAGAGAAATGCGCGGAGAAAGCGTGTGACGCCTCCGGGGAGGAGAAACCCTGCCGCGAGGGCAGGGAGCACGAGCGGGGGCATTGCCGTCGGGAGCTGGAGAAGGCGCGCGAGGAAATCAAGGCCCTGAAAGCGGAGGCGGAGGACCTCAAACGCAAGTGGTACGCGGTCACCGCGGAGTACGAAAATTATCGCCGCCGCACGCAGAACCAGTCGGCGCAGCGGTATACGGAGGGCAGAAACGACGTCGTCGCGGAGCTTTTCCCCGTCGGCGACAATCTGGAGCGGGCGCTTTCCGCCTGCGCGGACGAAAAGACGGCGCAGGGCGTGGAAATGGTGCTCAAAAGCTATAAAAAGGTGCTGGAAGGCGAGGGAATCGAGGAAATCGACCCCACCGGCCGGCCCTTCGATGCGGCGGAGGCCGAGGCGATCATGGCGGTGCCCGCAGAAAAGGGAGAGGAGCCCGGCATCGTCAGACAGGTGTATGCCAAGGGCTATAAGCGGGGCGAGAAGGTGCTCCGCTATGCGCAGGTCATCGTGACGCAGTGAGTCGGCTTTTGGGAAAAATATGTTTTTTCCGTTGACAAAACGGGAAAAGTGATTTATAATAGAAAAAAACAGAGCCGGAGAAAGGGGAACTTTCTTCGGCACGGAGGGAAAATAATGTATTGCAGAAACTGCGGAAAACAAATCGACGACGCAGCGGCGTTCTGCCCGTACTGCGGGGCAAAAACGGACGTCGCGGAGGCGCCCGCTTCGGACGGATTTTTCGATTCGCCTTCGCAGTCCGCGCCGGGAGAGGGGTACACCTATTCTCCGCCTCCCGCGGGCTACTATCAGCAGCCCTCTTCGGGGTACGAGGAACAGAGCAACGGCATGGCGCTCGCCGGCTTTATCTGCGCGTTTTTCATTCCGGTTCTGGGCTGGGTATTCGGTGGCCTCGGCCTGTCCCGCTCGAAGAAGTGCGGCGGCAAGGGCAAAGAGCTTTCCATTGCTGCAATCGTGGTTGCAACCGTCATGTGGTTGGTATCGACAATTGTGTACATCAATGTGTATGAAAGGCTGCTCGACGAATTGATGAGCTATATGATGATCGGCGCGGGAGGATTGCTATAAACTATAAAATATATAAAACATTTTATAACGGCATATCTGCCGCCCGTCCGGGCTTTCCCGGACGGGCGGAGTTTTTCGTTTTTACGGCTCGGATTCGGAAAAAATTTCTTCCAGCGCCTTCGCGTTTGCTATGGCCAGGTCCAGCTGCCCGATGGTGACGGATACATCCCGATAGGGGCGGCGGGAGAAATTTTCGCAGGTCTCCGCCTCGCCGACGATTTTTCTCTTGTGCCGGCAAATCCCTTTTTTCTCGCGGAAAAAGCCGAACAGACCTCTATCGTAGAAGGCCCGATACAGGCGGCAGTGTTTGCAGTGCTTCTTATTTGTCGCGGCAGAGTTCACGGTAAATTTCCTCCTCTTCCCGATCTTCCTCGAAAATCTGACGAATGGCGGCCAAATCCTCCATGATTTTGAGAAGCGCCCGGCTCGTATAGGACTTCCTCCCGTAACAGGGGCGCATCTTTCTCCATTTTTCGCAGGTGTCGCCGTTTTTGACGACTTTTTGCTCATGGGTGCAGTAGCCGCAGGATTCGCGTTTGAAACACGTCGGGGCCTTTGTGTAATAACCCCTGTAATTGCCGCAGTACACGCATTTTCCTTTT
The DNA here is from genome assembly GCA_944375795.1 of uncultured Clostridia bacterium. GTDB lineage: Bacteria > Bacillota > Clostridia > Christensenellales > Borkfalkiaceae > Scatosoma. The sequence goes on from CALWAU010000026.1 coordinate 65,862, forward strand.
TTCTGTTCTTCCATCTTGACCTCCATCAATGAAAATTTATATAAATATTATATAATAATTATCATCGCAGAGCAAGGGGTAGCTCTAACTGAGCTAAACAATTTTTTTTTCGGGGAAAAGTGATATGATGAATTTATGATTTTGTTCAGTGAACGCCTTAGAGAATTGAGAATAGAAAAGCAAATTTCGCAAAGCGAGCTTGCAAAAATATTGGGGGTCAGTCAAAGGAGCATCAGCAGTTGGGAGACCGGATATCGGGAACCCGATTATGAGATGTTGGAACAGCTTGCCGATTTTTTCGACGTGACCATGGGGTATTTGTTGGGAACGGAGGATTGAGAGCGCGAAACGGCGCGGCCTGCAAAAGTGCAGGCCGCGCCGTTTCCGTACCGACAGGGCAAAGCGTAAACCGTTCCGGAATGATGGTTTCGGGCTATTTTGCCACGCCGAACAGCTCGTCCGGCGTGATGCCGAACTCGGTGTAAAAGGCGAGGATATTGTCGTAAGAGGGCTTCTTTTTGCCGCGCAGCCACTGGCCGACCGTGGTCTGATTGACATGGAGAATGCGGGCCAGCTTTTCCTGGCTTAATCCCTTTTCAATCATCAGTTGTCTGATCACTTCGCTGTACGGCATCATTGCGCATTGCAGTCCTTTCGGGCGCAATTTTTTTCGGGAACGCCCTTCGCTTTCGTATTATCCCCTTTTATTTTACCAGATTTTGGAAAATTTGGCTTGACATAGGTCGAAAGACCTGATATAATACATAGTGAAACAATCGGGCGGCGCGAAGCGAGGCAGACGGGCGCGGGGGCGTTTGCGCATTGTTTGGAAGTTGTTCATTCATACACTTCATTGGTTTGGGGATCGGCGCGCGGTTTTCCGTGCGCCCCTCTTTTTTATTTCTGAATTTTCCGAGCTTTTTGCCCGCGACTGCGAAGGGGGGAATAAGGATGTTTTTTTTCGTATAGGCAGAAACGAACAACAAAGCGAAACGGAGCGCCGTTTGCCGATAAAGCCGGGCGGACAAAGGGGAAAAAGGGCGCGGAAAAAAATTTGTTTGAAACGTTTAAGAATCCGGGCGGCGGGGTACATATAAACTGTAAACGGAACGCGGAGCCCGCAAGGGCCGCGGAATTGACAAGGAAAAACAGACAGCAAGGAGTGAAATAAAGAGTTATGGCAGGAAAAGTTATCGGTATCGACTTGGGTACGACAAATTCGTGCGTGGCGGTGATGGAGGGCGGCGAACCCGTCGTCATCGCGAATGCGGAAGGTTCCAGGACCACTCCCTCGGTGGTGTCCTTCCAGAAAGACGGCTCCCGCGTCGTCGGGCAGGCGGCAAAGCGCCAGGCGGTGGCAAATCCGGACAGGACGGTCATCTCCATCAAACGGCACATGGGGTCGGACTATAAAGTGAAAATAGACGACAAATCGTATTCTCCGCAGGAGATTTCGGCAATGATCCTCACGAAGCTGAAGACGGATGCGGAGGCATATCTCGGCTCGAAGGTAACGGAGGCGGTCATCACCTGCCCCGCGTACTTCTCCGACAGCCAGCGCCAGGCGACCAAGGACGCGGGCAAGATCGCGGGGCTCAACGTTCTGCGTATCATCAACGAGCCTACGGCTGCGGCGCTCGCCTACGGCCTCGACAAGGACAAGGGCGGCAAGGTCATGATTTACGACCTCGGCGGCGGTACGTTCGACGTCTCCATTCTGGAAATTTCGGACGGCGTGTTCGAGGTGCTCGCCACCAACGGCGATACCCACCTCGGCGGCGACGATTGGGATAACAAGATCATTCAGTATCTGGTGGACGAATTCAAAAAATCGCACGGCATCGATCTGTCCAAGGACAAAATGGCGATGCAGCGTCTGAAGGAGGCCGCCGAAAAGGCGAAGATCGAGCTGTCCGGCATGAGTTCGACCAACATCAATCTGCCCTTCATTTCCATGAGCGCCGACGGGCCTCAGCACCTCGACATCAATCTGACCAAGCAGAAGTTCGAGGCTATGACCGCCGACCTCCTCAACAGGACGGTGGAGCCCATGCGGCTGGCGATGAAGGATGCGGGGCTCACCTATAACGACATCGACAAGGTCATCCTGGTGGGCGGTTCCACCCGTATGCCCGCGGTCGTCGAGAAGGTGCGCGAAGTCACGGGCAAGGAGCCCTTCAAGGGCATCAACCCCGACGAGTGCGTCGCCATCGGCGCGGCCGTGCAGGGCGGCGTTCTGACCGGCGAGGTCAAGGACGTCCTGCTGCTCGACGTCACGCCCCTTTCCCTCGGCATCGAGACGCTGGGCGGCGTGTTCACGAGGATCATCGACAGAAATACGACCATTCCCGTCAAGAAGAGCCAGGTGTTCTCGACCGCGGCGGACAATCAGACGAGCGTGGACATTCACGTGCTGCAGGGCGAGCGCGAGTTCTGCAAGGACAACAAGACGCTGGGCAACTTCATGCTGACGGGCATTGCGCCCGCGCCCCGCGGCATTCCGCAGATCGAAGTGACCTTCGACATCGACGCCAACGGCATCGTGCACGTGACGGCGCAGGATAAGGGCACGGGCAAGTCCACGGATATCACCATCACTTCTTCCACCAACCTCACCGAGGAGGAAATCGACAAGGCGGTGAAGGACGCGGAGAAATTCGCGGAAGAGGACAAGAAGCGCAAGGAAAAGGTGGACAACAAGAACAAGCTGGACGGCATGATCTTCTCCGTCGAGCAGACGATGAAGGATTCCGGCGACAAGCTGGACGAAAGCGACAAGGCCGCTTTGCAGGCAGCCGTGGACGCGGCGAAGAAGGAACTGGAATCGGACGACGACGATCGCATCAAGGCGGCTTACGATACGCTGATGAATGCGGTGCAGCCCGTCTTTGCCAAGCTGTATCAGGCCAACGGCGCTCCCGGGGCGGATACGGGCGCAGGCGGCGCGGGAAGCGGCGACGGGGATACCGAGTTCCATCAGCAGTAATCCGCGAGGCCGCGGGCGGCGAGACATATGCCCGGGCGCCGCATAAACGAGAAAACTGACGCATCGGGTTTGGCGAAAGCCAAACCCGTATGGCGTATTTATCGACATCGGAAAAGAGTTTGAAGGGCACGGAGTCAGAATATGGCAGAAACGAAGAAAAATTATTACGAGATCCTGGGCGTGGACAAAAAGGCGACCGAGGACCAGATTAAGGCCGCATACAGAAAGCTCGCCAAGCAGTACCATCCCGATTTGCACCCCGGGGACGCCGCGGCGGCGGAAAAGTTCAAACAGATCAACGAGGCCAACGAGGTTTTGTCCGATAAACAGAAACGCGCCGCTTACGATTACGAGCTGGAGCATCCCGGCATGGGCGGCATGGGCGGCGGCTTTGAAGGCGGCTTCGGAGATTTCTCGGACATTTTCAGTTCGATTTTCGGCGGCGGTTTCGGCGGTTTCGGGGGCGGCAGCGCGCGCGCGGCGCAGTCCAACGTCGGGGACGATATCCAGCGGGAAATGACGCTGAGTTTCATGGACGCGGCCAAGGGCTGCACCAAGACCTTTTCCTATATGCGCAACGAACCGTGTTCGGCCTGCCGCGGCACGGGCGCCAGGGGCGGCACCGCATACAGCACCTGTTCGCGCTGTAACGGCAAAGGGGTCGTGCAGACGGTGCAGAGCACCATGTTCGGGAGGACGATCCGCCAGAGCGTCTGTCCCGATTGCGGCGGTACGGGCCGGGTGATCACCGACAAGTGTCCCGATTGCCGGGGAAAGGGGTCCGTGCGCAAGGAGACGACGGTCACGATCAATATTCCCGCCGGCGTGGATACCAACAGCTACATGAAGAAAAAGGGCTACGGCCAGGCGGCGCCGGGCGGCGGCCAGCCGGGCGACCTCATCATCGTGTTCAAGGTGGAACCGCATAAGATCTTCGTCCGCAACGGGTTCGATTTGCAGGTGGATTTGCCCGTTTCCTTCAAGACGGCGGCGCTCGGCGGCACGGTGAAGGTGCCCACCATCGACGACACTTTCGATTTCACCGTCCCCGAAGGGACGCAGAACGGGCAGGTGTTTACCATCCGCGGCAAGGGGATTCGCTCGGCGCGCGGCACGACGGGGAATCTGATGCTCCGCGTGCTGGTGGAAATCCCCACCAAGCTCAGCCGCGAACAGAAGCGCAACATCGAGCAGATGGACGCGGGCATCGATATCCGGCAGTACGACAAGATGAAGAAATATTCGGACAACGTAGAGAGCTTTTACGGGAAAAAGCCCTATTGACGTTTTCAAAGGAAAAAGGGAGCCCGCCGCGGAATTTTCCGCGGCGGGCGCTTTTCGCTGTTTTGACATTCGGAGGGGGCAGGGCTGAGATGAGCGCTTAATCTCGCGCTTTGCACACGTCCACCCAGCCGACGGGAGAGGAAAAGGCCTCCAGCTCCTCGATCGTCAGTTCTATGGCGGTCGAGGGGCTGCCGCAGGCGGGAAACACGGTGGGAAAGCGGCGGAGAGACTGGTCGAGATAGACCTCCACGCCCTCGTTTACGGCAAACGGGCAGACGCCTCCGACGGCGTGCCCCGTCCGTGCAGCCGTCTCCTCCGCGGGCAGCATGCGCGCCTTGCCGCCGAACGCGGCCTTGTACTTCGCGTTGTCTATTTTTCTGTCTCCCGCCGCGACGACGAGGATAACTCTGTCTCCGAGGGAGAAAGAGAGCGTCTTGGCGATTCTGCACGGCTCGCAGCCGAGCGCCTCCGCCGCCAGCTCCACGGTGGCGCCGGAACGGTTCAGAATCCGGCCGTCGGCGCCGAATTTTTTGAGATGGGCCCTCACGCGTTCAACGGACATGACAGTACCTCCCGATGGGTATATTTCCGTACATTATACCACAAAAAAGCCATTTGCGCAAGCGTTTGAAGGCCCGGAGGCAAAGAGGGAGGAAACCGCGCCGCTCCGTCCCTCCGCCGCTATTTCTCGACGGTCAGCGGGACGCCGCACAGGGAACAGATCTTTTCCGCTTCGTAGGGGGCGAGCAGCAGTTCGTAGTCCTCCTCTCCACGGCGGACGGTGAGGGCGCAGGGCGGCATGAATATCGTCCCGTAGGCATTGAAGGCGACGCCATAGGGCTTAAAGGAGGGATCGTCCGGTTGGGCCAGCTTGTTCCAGCCCGTCGCCGAAACGCGTTTTTTGCGCTGCGTTATGGCGGTAATCTCAGACATGGGTATGCCGTATACGTCGGTAAAGTCGGTAAAACAGAGCGTGTCTCCCTCCGCAAATGCCGATACGTCCAACAGCACGTAATCGGCCATGCGCAAGGCTTTGCGCCGGGGCTTCCCGTTTTTGAGGCGATAGGAGAAGGCGAGGACGTCCGTCTGTATGGCGCCTTCGGGTATGCGGAGCTGTCTTTCGGATTCGTCCGCCGTCCCTTCGGCGCTCGTCAGAAGCCGTTTCGTCTCGGCGGTTTCTGCATTTTTGCCCTTATGCTTTTCGCAGAGGAACAGCGCGAGGCAGACGATGCCGCTCATCCCGCCGGCGACGAGCAGGCCGGGCGCGTTGCGCCACGCCGTTGCCGGGCCTGCGCTCAGCGTGGAGAAGAGTACGATTAAAAAGAAGAGGAAAAAGGTCCATTTGAGGACGGTGAGCCAAAGGGGCAACGTCGATTTCCGCCCGATTTTTTCCAGCGCGGCGGCGTTGTTTTCCCTATCTTTCCGAAGATCTTCGCCGACGGAACGGACGATGAAGGGCGCCCCGTCCGATTCGCTTTTCCCTTCGCAAAAGCCGAAAATATTTTTCATGATTGTCTCCTTTTTTCTATTGTAACATATTCCGGAGGCGCTGTCAATATCCGAAAAGGAAAGGGGAAGGAAGAATTTTTTGTTTTTCCCGGAGAAATTTTGTTTCAGAGGTTGAAAAAAGCGCGCGTTGATGGTATAATAAACGGGAACGGAAATTGCGGGCGCGCAGGGGACGGCAAACCGACCGAAGTCGCGTCCGCCCGGAGCTTTTCGGGAGGTGGAACGGGATATGAAATTTATCGAACTGACGATACACACCACGACGGAGGCGAGCGAGATCGTCGCGGACGTCATGTGGAATTATACCAATTACGGGGTCTCCATTTCGGACGTCGCGGACGTCATTGCTCTGCAAAAAAACAGGGACGGGCTGTATTGGGACTACATGGACGAAAATCTCGCCTCGCGCCGCGAGGGCGACGTCCTGGTCAAATGCTGCGTCGCGGCGGATGCGGCGGAGACCTGCCGGGATATCGTGCGGGACATCCGCGAGGCGCAGGAACGCAGCGGCGGGGAGATCCCCTTCGGCACGCTGGAGGACGTGAAGCGGGAAGTGGACGGGGACGAATGGCTGGACGTCTGGAAAAAGCACTTCCGCCCCATTCATCTGGGGCGCATCGTCGTCGTGCCCGAGTGGATAGACTATGCGCCCGCCCCGGACGAAAAAATCGTTCTTCTCGATTCCAATATGGCCTTCGGCACGGGCGAACACGAGACGACCTCCATGTGCGTCGAACTGATGCAGGATTATGTCGCCCCCGATTCCGTCTGCATCGACGTGGGCTGCGGCAGCGGCATTTTGGGTATTTCCGCCGTCAAGCTGGGGGCGAAAAAGGCGTATCTCACCGATATCGATACCGTCGCCGTGGCCAGCGCGCGGCACAATTGCGAACTCAACGGCGTCGCGGACAAAACGGTGGTCGCCCACTCCGATCTCCTCGACGACGCCGAAATCGTCGGGGATATCCTGCTCGCGAACATCACGGGGGAGATCCTCGTCCGCCTCGCGCCCTCCATTCCCAAAAATCTCGTGGAGAAAGGGGTGCTCATTTTGAGCGGCATCATCGAAAGCCGCCTGGCCATGGTCAGAGAAGCGTATGCCGCCGTGGGCATGGAGGTCGTCCGCGAATGCCGGAAAGGGGAGTGGTTCGCGCTCGTGCTCCGGCGCAAGGGGGCGTGAGATGTCGGGGCCGCGTCGGTTTTTTGTGCCGAGGGCGGAGGAGGAAACTCTGCTCGAGGGAGAGGAGTTCGAGCACGCGAAAAACGTGCTGCGGCTTTGCGTCGGGGACGAGGCGGTGCTGCTCGACAACAGCGGGAAGGAATATTCCGCCGTCGTTTCGGAAGTGGGAAAGCGGTCGATGAAATTGCACGTTTTGCGGGTGAACGAAGGGGACAGGGAAGCGGCGACGGAGGTTGCGCTCCTGTTCGGATACCTGAAAAACGCGGATAAAAACGAGTTTGTCGTGCAGAAGGCGACGGAACTCGGCGTAAAGAAGATCGCCGCGTTTTCGTCCGCCTATTCTTCCGCGTATATGAACGAAAACAAGCTGGAACGGCTGAATCGGGTGGCGCGGGAATCCGCGAAGCAGTGCCTGCGCTCGGTGGCGCCCGAAGTGCAGTATTTCCCCACGCTCGAGGGGGCGCTCCGCTCGGCGGCGGAATGCCGCAATAAGCTGTTCGCCTGCGAATTTGCGGAACGCTCGGAGGCAGACCTTTTGTCCCTTTCGGGGAGCACGGCCGTCGCCGTGGGCAGCGAAGGGGGCTTTTCCCGGGAGGAGGAGGCTTTGGCAAAGTCTCTCGGCTATTCCTCCGTCACGCTGGGAAAGCGCATTCTGCGCGCGGAGACGGCGGCGGTGGCGCTTACCTCCGTCGTCATGTTTGCCCTCGGAGAATTGGGCTTGGACGGGGGCAGGGCAGAGGCGAAGGAGGAAAAAAGGTGAAGGCGGCCGTTCTGACGCTCGGGTGCAAGGTCAACGATGTGGAGAGCGGGTCGCTCATCCGCGGATTGGAGGAGCTCGGCTACGAGGTTACGCGGGAGGCGGAGTTTGCCGACCTGTATATTCTCAATACCTGCGCCGTGACCGCGGAGGCGGAACGCAAGAGCCGGCAGGCGGTGGCCCGGGCGCTGAAATTCAATCCCGCGGCAAAGGTGGTCGTTTGCGGCTGCGCCGCCGAAAAGAGCCCCGATGCGTTTGCGGCGAAGAAAAACGTCATCGCGGTGACGGGGGCGCGTCGGAAAGGGCGCATTCTGGAACTCGCGGCGTCGGGCTTCCCCGCGGCGCTCTGCGGCGTCTGCATCGACCGTTCGGAGGGGCCCTATGACGAGCTGCCTGCGCCCGAATGCCTGAAAACCCGCAATTTCGTCAAGATTCAGGACGGCTGCGATCGGTTTTGCGCCTATTGCGTCATTCCCTATCTGCGCGGGCGCAGCCGTTCCCGCTCCCTGGAGAGCGCGGCGGCGGAGATATTGCAAAGCGGCGCGCCGGAAACGGTGGTGACGGGCATAGACATTTCCTCCTATCGGGACGAACGGGGGCGGGATCTGTCCGACTTGCTCCTCGCGGTCAAAGACGCGGATACGCGGATACGGCTGGGCTCGCTCGAGGTGGGGCTGATTTCGGAAAGATTTTTGCGCGCGGCCGCGTCGGTGCGGAATTTTGCGCCGCAGTTTCACCTGTCTTTACAGAGCGGCTCGGACAGAGTGCTGAAAAGCATGAACCGCCATTACACGCGGGCGGAGTATCTGCAAAGGTGCGCGCAGATACGGGAAGTCTTTCCGGACGCGGCGATCACGACGGACATCATCGCGGGATTTCCGACGGAGACGGAGGAGGATTTTGCGCTGTCCCTCTCCATGGTGGAGGAGGCGGGCTTTTCGCAGATCCACGCCTTCCCCTATTCCCCGCGCGAGGGGACGAACGCTTTCCGGAAATATAGGGAGATCCCCTTCGCCGTCAAAAAGGAGCGGGTGGAGCGCCTGCTGGAAAAGGGCGCGGAGCAGAAAAAAAGCTATATGTCCCGCTTTGTCGGAAAGACGCTCGCCGTCGTGCCCGAGGCTTTTTCCCGTGGCTTTACGGAGGGATATTCCGAAAATTATATCCGCGTCTATATCCCGGGAGACGTGCGCGGAACGCTTGTCCGCGCGCGCGCCCAAGCCCTGTTCGGGGATGGGCTTCGGGCGGTGAAACTCTGAAAAGGTGTAGGCAGGGGAGAGACGAACGCCGAAATTGAGGCGAAGAAAAAAGAGTTTTGCGGGCATGCGAATGTCCGGAAACAAATATCAAATATTTTTTGTCGGGAGGTTTTATGAAAGACTGCATTTTTTGCAAGATCATCCGCGGGGAAATCCCCTCGGAGAGATATTACGAGGACGAGGATATGATCGTCATCAAGGACATCGAGCCGAAAGCGAAGCTGCACTATCTGTGCATCCCCAAAACGCATTTCGCGCTGCTTTCCGAAATGGACGGGGAAAAAGCCGAGCTCCTTAAGCGCTGCTTTGAAAAAATCGCCGCCTTGCAGGAGAAGCTGGGGCTGCGGGACGGCTATCGCATCATCGTCAATCAGGGCGAAAACGGCGGACAGAGCGTCCGTCATCTGCACATTCATCTGCTCGGCGGGGAAAAACTGACGGGATTCTGATGACCGTTTCGGAAACAGAAAAATATAAAAATTAAAAATCAAGGAGAGAAAATATGGACAATCAGGAATACGCAAAAGTATCCAAGGAAATCAGAAACTATAAAATTGCGCGCACCAACGTCCTGCTGATCCTGCTGTTTACGCTGGTCAGCGCCGTCATGCTCGCGGCGGCGGACAGATACTTTCTGTTCAGCATCTTTACGTGCGTGCTCTTTATCTCGGTGGGCCTGCAGGTGCGGGCGGAGGCAGCCCAAAGCGGCGCCGAAACGTACGGAAACGTCTATCTCGCGGTGGCCGTCGTCATCGTGCTCGTCATTCTGGCCGCATATCTGGTATTCTGGCTTCTGTCCAAAAAGCACCGCTGGGCGATGATCGTGCTGCTCGTGCTCTTTTCCATAGACTGCGTGTTGCTCCTTACAAGCTTCAGCGTGGAGATGCTTCTCGATATCGCGTTTCACGCATGGATGATTTATTATTTCATTCTCGGCGTGAAAGCGGCGGCGAATCTCACCAAGCATTTCCCGCAGGGGGTGCGGCTCACCGTCGAACAGCTCAACGAGGCGTATCGCCTGGAAAACGGCGTCGATCCCGTGACGGGCGCGCCCGTGGAACGGCCGGCAGAAATGTCCGGGCCTTCGGCGACGTCGGCCCCGGGCGGCGAGGCGTCTTTTACCGCGGCGGAGACGGAAGGGGAATCGGCTTCCGCGCAGCCCGTCCGCTACGACCCGATGACGGGCGAACCGATCTACGGGGAATCCGCACAGCCCGTCCGTTACGATCCGATGACGGGTGAGCCGATCTACGGCGAAAAGGACGAAAAGGAAGAGAACGCCCCTGCAGACGCGTCCGGCGAAGCGAGTCCCGAAGCGCCCGAGCCGCCCGAAAATCCCGAAACGCCCGAGAAGTAAGCCCCCGATTTGTTTTCGGGATTCCGTATAAAACAGAAAAAACCCGTCAATAATCCTTCCGCAGGCATTTGCGGGAGGATTTTTCATGTCGGTTTTTTCCGGGATAAAGGGATTTTTGAAAACGGCGGGGGCGCTGCTCGCCTCGCTCGCTGCGGCGGCGTGCGTTTGGGTGCTGCATTTTTCCGCCTTCCCCGAGGGAGACGGAAACGTCTGGTATCTGTATTCGGCGTCCTCCCAGGCGGAAATAAAGGAGGCGCTCTCCCCGGGGGATTTGTTCCGGACAACGGGGGAAAGCGCGGTGTTCTTTCCCGATGCGGGCGAGAGCGCGGAGGAGCTTGCGAAAAGGCTTTGCGACAGATACGGCGCAAAGATTCTGTTTTCGGAAGAAGCGGGCGGGACGGTGTCCCATTATTGCTATTCTCCGAAGCTGCGGGAGGGGATCTTGCTCTGCGGAAAAAAGGTGAATCTGCATATCGCGGTGCGCGCGGACAGCGTCGCCCTGGGGACGCCCGTCATTTTCGGCGGATACTGATTTTGCGGCTCTACCTCCGACGCCGAAAAATTTTTTTGCGCGGCGTGTATAAAAGAAAAGGAAAGGGGCAACAATTTACATACAAAATACATCTTTTGGGAGGATTTTCAATCATGAAAGAGGAAAACGGAAAGGCCGGCGTAAAAAATAAGAAACTTTATTTGTCTGTCGCGCTCGGCTGCGCCGCCGTACTTCTGGCGGCCGCGATCATCATCACCGCGGTCGTTCTGGCCAACCGCGACCGCACTTCCATCGACGCGGGAAACAGCTCGGGAAACGAGCAGGTCGATACGCCCGACCCGAACGAGCCCGTCGTCGAAACGCCCGAGGAGTTCATTTCTCCGCTCGGCGTCGTCAATGTGCTCAACGAATACGGCTTCTATTACAACAAGACGCTGAATAACTATTACGAGCACATGGGCATCGACTTCACCGCCGACGCGGGCAGCGAAGTGTACGCCGTGGCTTCCGGAACGGTGGAAAGCGTCTATACTTCCGACGTGCTGGTGGGGACGCAGATCACCATCGATCACGGCAACGGCGTGAAATCTGTCTATCAGTACGTCGAGGCGAAGGAAGGACTGAAAGCGGGCGACGAGGTAAAGCAGGGCGACGTTATCGGCACCGTGGCGGAAGCGAACGGCAGCGAGTACAAGGACGGGGCGCATCTGCACTTTGAAGTCTTTGAAAACGGTTCCAATGTGGACCCCGCCGAATATCTGACGCTGGAAGAAAAGTGATCGTCTTTGTCCCGCCCGTTTTTTCGGGCGGGGCGCTTTTCTTCCGTATACGATGGCATAAAAGGGCGCGCGCGGACATAGAATAACCTGCCAATACTTTTAGAGGTTATCACTATGAAACGCTTTTTTTGCCTTTTGCTTTCCGCCTGTCTTTTAGCGGCGGCGGCCGTCTTGTTCGTCGGATGCAAAAAAACACAAAGTGCGGGGTGCAGATATGAGATTACCGCCGAATATATCCCCGAAACCGCCACGCTTACGGCGATGATGAAGGTGGAGTACCGAAACGCGGGTTCGGAGGAAATTTCCGCGCTGAAATTCAATCTGTATCCCAACGCCTACCGCGAGGACGCGGCTTATAGGCCCGTTTCCCCCGTGTATTCCTCGTCCGCCTATTACGACGGGACCAGTTACGGAAGCATGGAAATTTCCGGCGTGGAGGGGGCGGAAAGCTGGGAGGTGACGGGCGAGGACAAAAATATCCTCAGCGTTTCGCTGGAAGAATCCCTTTTCCCCGGCGACAAGGTGACGCTGGATATCGGCTTTCTCACCAAGCTCGCAAACATCAATCACCGCACGGGCGTGACGCAGAACACGGTCAACCTCGGCAATTTCTTTCCCGTTCTCTGCGGCAGGTCGCAGGGGGATTTTTACGAATGCGTCTACTATTCGGACGGAGACCCCTTCTTTTCCGAATGCGCCTCCTTCGACGTGACGCTTACCGTCCCCCGGGAATACACGGTCGCGGCCACGGGAAATATTCTTTCGGAACAGACGCTGGAAAGCAAGAAGGAGTATACCATGTCTGCGACGAACGTGCGCGATTTCGCCATCGTTCTCTCTGACCGTTTCGAGGTGATCGAAAGCCGCGCGGGCGATGTGGCCGTCCGGTATTACTATTATAACGACGAGCAGCCCGCGGCGCATCTGGCGGCGGCGCAGGAGGCGCTTCAATACTATTCCTCGACGTTCGGCGAATATCCCTACGAGACCTATTCGGTGGTGCAGACGGGCTTTTGCTACGGCGGCATGGAATACCCCGGGCTCGTGATGATCAGCGACGCGCTGAGCGAAAGGAACTGCGTCTATACCATCGTGCACGAGACGGCGCATCAGTGGTGGTACGCGGCGGTCGGCAGCAACCAGGTGGAAAACGCCTGGCAGGACGAGGGCTTGTCCGAGTATTCCGCGGCGCTGTTCTTCGAGGCGCATCCCGATTACGGATTCACCCGCGAGCAGATCGTCGCGGACGCGCTGGAAGAATACCGCGCCTATTACAGCGTGTACAGCCAGGTGTTCGGCGAGGCGGACACCCGCATGACCCGCTCCCTCAAGGATTATCTGAGCGAATACGAATATCGCTGTATCGCCTATGACAAGGGCGCCGTCCTGTTCGATATGCTCCGTACGAGCATCGGGGACAAAAAATTCTTTTCCGGTCTGAAACAATATTTCTCCGCATATCGGTTCAAGGTGGCAAACCCCGAGGATCTGATCGGCTGCTTCGAGCGCACGGGCGTGGACGTCGCGGGCTTTTTCGATTCCTTTCTGAGCGGGAAGGCGGTCATCTGAACGCGGAAGGCCGCGCGGGATTTTCCGCTTTCCGAAAAATTCGGAAAATTTTTTGCGGTAAAACACTTGCCAAAAACGATTTCAGAGCGTATAATAAAAATGAGAACCGAAGCTTGAAAGGGCAAAGAGCCCTTTCGGCCGGGAATATCCGGAAGGAGCAATTATGGACGCTGTTCCAAACCGAAGTAGTACGGTAACAACTCAAGAAAACCCGCAGTGCGCGAAATACGGAACGGATTTTTACCAAGGTCGACAGCGATAAAATCAATCTGATTCGGAAGGTATATAACGCACGGGCGGTTTTTCCCGTGCGTTTTTTTCGCGCCCGACTCTTTCGGGCCGCCGCGAAAGACGCCTCGGGCATCAATTTATCAAGGCGGTACCCATATGATCAGATTTTACAAGACGGATGAAAATCTCCGCATCGTTCCCGCGGAGGCGTTCGAGCGCCGCTGTTGGGTGGAGATGATCAATCCCACCGACGACGAGGTGGAGGATATCCGGGAAAAGAGCGGCATTCCCGAAGAACTGCTGAAAGCCGCCCTCGACGAGGAGGAATCGGCGCGGGTGGACACGGACGAGGGGGCTACCATGTACGTGGTGGACAGCCCCATGATGGTGGATACCGAGGAAGGGGATTCGTATACGACCATTCCCGTCGCCATCATTTACAACAGCCGTTGCATCGTCACCGTTTCCCTCAATCCCAATCCCGTTCTGGCCAATTTCAGTTCCAATCGGACGCGGGTGTCCACGCTCAAGCCCGTCGGCTTTATTCTGCATTTCATGCTGGAAAACGTCAAGAGATTTTCCTATTCATTGAAGCAGATCGACAAAAAATCCCTGCGGCTGCAGGCCGAGCTTCATAAATCTATGCGCAATCAGGAGCTCATCGAGCTTTTGGGCCTGCAGGATTCCCTCGTCTATTTCTCCACCTCTCTGAGCGCGAACTCCACCGTGTACGGCAGGCTGTCCCGCATGGAGCCCGTGCAGTCCAATCCCGATTACCAGGATCTTTACGACGACGTGCTCATCGAGACCAAGCAGGCGACGGAGATGTGCGGCATCTATCGGGATATTCTCAAAACCACCATGGACGCGTTCGGCTCGGTCATTTCCAACAACGTGAACAACGTCGTCAAACGTCTGACCATCATCACCATTTTGGTAGCAATCCCCACGCTGATCGCGGGGCTTTTGGGCATGAATGTCGATTTGCCTTTCGGCATGGGCGTTCACGGCAGCGGCGTCGCGTGGGAATTTTGGATCATACTCATCATTTCCGTGGTTCTCACGGCGGTGTGTTCGGTGTTGCTCGCGAAGATGACCGATTCCGTGCGTATCCGGACGCCCAAAAAGGTAAAGAAAAAGAGGAGGCGCAACTGATGCCCGTTTTACAGTACAAGTGCAAAAAGTGCGGAAAGAAGTTCGAGGAGCTGGTCAAAGTGTATACCGAGCGGGTTTCCTGCCCCGATTGCGGCGGGGAGACGGAGCGGGACTATTCGGGAACCGTGTATTCGTCCACCGGAAAGAAATCCTCCGCCTGTTCGGGACACTGCGCGACGTGCAGCGGCTGCCGCTGAGCTCGCGACATTATTTATATATAGACGCATTGCGTCCGACGGGCGCGGAAAGAAAGCGGGGACGGCAAAAAAGCCAAAATTTTTGAAAAATCGCGAAAAAGCCGAAAAAAACACTTGACTTTATTTTTTGTAAGTGTTATTATGTATAAGCTGTCACTTGAAGGGGCATTCTTTTTAGTGACGCCGCGGCCGATTTGCCGCGCAAGACCGAAGATTGACAACTGCATAGCAAGAAAACGCCGATATAGGAAGCGGCGGGCGGGAAGCCCGGCGCGGAGGATATCGGAGTGCCAAAAGGCAGAATTTTCATATTGAAAGTAAAGCTAATGGTTAATAAGCAAGAAAACGGATAGAAAGATTTCAAAGGAACCGAAAGAAAGCAGCGAACTGTTAGCCGAGTTGAGATATAGAATTTTCTTAAGAGAAGACGAGTAGAAGATCAAGCTACGAAGGGCTTACGGAGGATGCCTGGGCACTTGGCGCCGAAGAAGGACGTGACAAGCTGCGAAAAGCCGCGGGGAGGAGCAAATATCCCAAGATCCGCGGATATCCGAATGAGGGAACTCCATACCGGTAATACGGTATGATCCATAGCCGAACAGATAGGCTATAGGAGGGGAACCCGGGGAACTGAAACATCTAAGTACCCGGAGGAGAAGAAAACAACAGTGATTCCGAGAGTAGTGGCGAGCGAAATCGGAGAAGCCCAAACCATATGCAGAAATGGATATGGGGTAAGGACCGCGAGATAGCGAAAAGAAGGTAGTCGAAGCACCTGGAAAGGTGAGGCGAAGTAGGTGAAACCCCTGTAGACGAAACCGGGAGAAAGCGAGCGGTATCCGGAGTACGTCAGGACACGAGAAATCCGGACGGAAGAAATGGGGACCATCCCAGAAGGCTAAATACGACCAAGTGACCGATAGCGAAGAGTACCGTGAGGGAAAGGTGAAAAGAACCCCGGGAGGGGAGTGAAATAGAACCTGAAACCGTAAGCTTACAAGCAGACAGAGCGAAAGTGATGTCGTACTTTTTGTAGAACGGGCCGGCGAGTTACGATGTGATGCGAGGTTAAGGGTCAAAGATCCGAGCCGAAGCGAAAGCGAATCTGAA
>CALWAU010000027.1 GCA_944375795.1 uncultured Clostridia bacterium
TGTCCGCCCTGCGGCGTCTGCAGGCAGTTTCTGCGCGAGTTTTGCGCGGAGGATTTTGCGGTTTTTCTCGCGGCGGGGAAAGAGGACGGAGCGGAGGCTGACTTTGCCGAAACAGAAAAATTTACTCTCGGGGAATTGCTGCCGCATTCGTTCGGCGGGGAGAATTTCTGCGGGGAAAAGGGAGGAAAAGGGCTTTGAGGGCATACGACATCATCAGGCGCAAGCGGGACGGAGAGGAACTGACGGACGGCGAAATCCGGTTTTTCGTCCGCGGCTATACGGAGGGGGACATCCCCGATTATCAGGCCTCCGCCTTTCTCATGGCGGCGTTTTTGCGCGGGCTGTCCTTTGACGAAACCGTTTCTCTGACGGACGCGATCGTGCATTCGGGCAGGACGCTGGACCTCGGAAAAATTCCCGGCGTCAAGGCGGACAAGCATTCCACGGGCGGCGTCGGGGACGGCGTTTCGCTCGCCGTGGCGCCCATAGCGGCGGCGTGCGGGCTGAAAGTGGCGATGATGAGCGGGCGGGGCCTGGGGCATACGGGCGGCACGTTGGATAAGCTGGAATCCATCGAAGGCTATCGCTGTGATCTTTCCGAGGCGGAGTTTTTGCGGACGATAGAACGGGTGGGCTGTTCCATCATCGGGCAGACGGATTCCCTCGCGCCTGCGGACAAGAAATTATACGCCCTTCGGGACGTGACCGCCACGGTGGACAAAAAGGAACTCATCGCCGCCAGCATTCTCGGCAAGAAGCTGGCGGAGGGCATCGACTGTCTCGTCCTCGACGTCAAATGCGGCAGCGGCGCCTTTATGAAAACGGAGGCGGACGCGCGGGAGCTGGCGGCGTTGATGGTCCGCATCGCGCGCAGCTGCGGCAAGAAAGTGACGGCGCTCATCACGGACATGGATACCCCGCTCGGCAATGCGGTGGGTAATTCTTTGGAGGTCATGGAGGCGGCGGACTGCCTGCGCGGCCGCGCGCCCGAGGACTACACGCGGCTCACTTACGAGCTCGCTTCCCGCATGCTGTATCTGGCGGGATTCGGCTCGCCCGAGGCGTGCCGCACGCAATGCGAAAGGGCGGTGGAAAGCGGGGCGGCATTCCGGAAATTCCGGGAAATGGTGGCGGCGCAGGGCGGAAACGTCGATTGGATAGACGACACTACCCTGTTTCCGCGCGCGGCGTGTTCCCGCATCGTGCGCGCCCCGCGCGACGGATTTATCTCCCGCATCGATACGGAGAAATACGGAACGGCGGCGGTTCTGCTCGGTGCGGGCAGGCAGAGGAAGGAGGACGGCGTCGATTTTTCCGCGGGGATACGCATTCTCAAAAAGACGGGGGACGCCGTGGCGGCGGGGGACGGCATCGCCGTGCTGTTCGCTTCCCACGAGGAGCTTTTCCCGCAGGCGGAGAAGCTGCTTTTCGCCTCCGTCGGATATTCGGACGCGCCCCCTCCCGCCCGGCCGCTCGTCCTGGGGACGGTAGAGTAGCGGCGGCGCCCGTTTTTTGCACAAAAAAAGCCGTGCGGCAAACGCACGGCTTTGAAAGGTTTCCGCTCAGCGGAAGGATCTGCGGTAAATTTCCGCGCACTCCTCCTTGGAAAGAGGGGCGGGGTCGCTCAGGAACAGGCCGCCCATCGTGGCCCGCGCGTTGTCGGCAAGCGCGTCGCACTCCTCGACGGAAATGCCGTAATCGGACATTTTCAGGCCGTCCACGCCGCAGTCCTTTTGCAGTTTTTGCAGGGCCGCAAGGAAATCCTCGGGCGCCGCGGCGTCCTTCATGCCCAGCATTTTGGCCATTTCCACAAACCGTTCGTCGCAGACATGCCTGTCTATCCAGTGCCCGAAATAGGCGAGGGAAATCATGATGAGCCCCGCCCCGTGCGGAAGGTTGTGATGGAAGGCGCTCATCGCGTGTTCCATGGCGTGCTCGCTCGTGCAGGCGCCGACGACCATGGAGTAGCCGGACATCGTGTTGGCGAAGGCCATGCCTTCCCGCGCCTCCATGTCCGTGCCGTCCGCCACGGCGCGGGCGAGGTATTTCCCCACGTGTTCGATGGCGGCCCGCTGCACCATGTCCGCCATGGGGCTGCGCGCGTTGGCGATGTATCCCTCCACGCTGTGGAAGAGCGCGTCAAAACCCTGGTAGGCGGTATATTTGGACGGGACGGTGCGCATCAGCTCGGGATCGACGACGGCGATTTTCGCAAACAGGGAATCCTGTCCGCCGCAGCCGATCTTTTCGTTCGTGTCCGGATTGGTGACGACGCCCCACTGATCCACCTCGCTGCCCGTGCCCGCCGTCGTGGTTACGGCCACCCAGGGAAGGGGCGAGTTGACCAAGGGGAGCATTTTTCCGGTCGCCCCCGGCACGTAGTCCCAAAGCGCGCCGGGCTGGGGCGCGTACATCGCCATGACCTTGGCCGCGTCCATGACCGAACCGCCGCCGACGGCGACGACGAAATCGCAGTTTTCCGTCCGGGCGAGGGCCGCGCCCTCCTCGACGATCGCTTTCAGCGGATTGGCGCCCACCTTGTCGAACAGGACAAAGGCGACATTTGCCTGCGCCAACTGCTCCTGCACGCGCGTCAGCGTGCCGTTTTCGCGGACGGATCTGCCGTCGGAAATGACGAGCATCGCCTTTTTGCCTGCAAGCCCCTCCGCGCCGAGGGCCGCATGCAGTTCGCCGAGTTTCCCCGCGCCGAACAAAACCCTCGTCGGCGCATAAAAAGTATAACCGTTCATAATCGTTTGCCTCCGTTAAGTTGTACTTTTATTATACACCATTCGGGGCGTTCTGTAAAATACTTGATTTGCATTGTCCGTCATGCGCCGGGGGCATGATTTTTGCGAAAAAGCACCCGGAGGGCATCAGTGCTTGTCCGCATGGAGATATTCGTAGGGGGTGCAGCCGAAAAACTTGCGGAAATTGAGGAAATACTGCTGGGGGCTTTGGAATCCGCACAGGAAGTAGACGGCGGAAATTTTCTGCGTTTTCAGCAGGGGGACGGACTTCTGCACCCGCACGGAATTGATGTATTGCGTGACGCCCGTCATGAAATATTTCTTGAACAGGGAAGAAAAATAGTTGGGGGAATAGCCGAATTCGGAGGCGAGTTCCTTGAGGCCGATGGGAGAAGCATAATTTTTGTCGATATAGTCGGCGATGCGCTGTATCTGCGAGCGGTCGGTCGGGCGCTTGACGGGGCGGAAGGGGACCCGCTTCATGTACGTGCCCAGAATGCAGTTGACGATCCCCTCGAAAAGCACCTCGTTGTCCGTCTTTTCCAGCGCGGAAAGCAGGCGGAGCAGATTGCCGTCCTCGTCGTCGATGACGGGCGTTTCCGGGGCGTGCGTCTCGCAGAACTTTTCAAACCGGCTGCAATAGTCCGCGGGCACGGCGGCCACGATCTGTTCGGCGCCCGGACAGGCGGGGAACAGATGTACGGCATAGGGCGGACAGACGAGCAGCTGTCCCGGTTTCACGACGTATTGCCGGCTGTCCAGCCATACGGTTTTTTCCCCGCGGACGGCATAGAGAAGTTCCGCGGAGCGATGAAAATGCGAGCAGCAGATATTGTCCGTTCGGGAAAAGAAGGCGGATTTGTCCCGCTCCGATTCAAAAAGCATGATACACCTGAATATTTATGACAATCCGGAAAAAAAAGACCGGATCCGACAGTTGATTTTATGATATTTTTATGATATAATAAAACGCGTCCGAAAGTCAAGAAAAAAACGGGAGAAAAATTTTATGTTGGATGCACATTTGATCGCAAAACCCCGCCCGCTCGCCCTGCCCGGAAACGTTTTCGTCTGGGAGTGCTATCGGGTCACCGTCTTACAGGACCGCCTTTTCCGCGTCGAGCGGAGCGAGGCGGGAAAGTTCCGCGACGCCGCCACGCAGAGCGTCTGGTACCGCGATATGCCGCAGCAGGACTTTTCCGTGCGGGAATGGCCCGGCCGCTGCGTCGTCCGCACCGCCGCGTGCCGCCTGATCCTGAAAAGGGAACGCTCGGAGTGCCTGGTCGAGCTGGACGGAAAGCTGTTCCGCCTCGGCAATGCGGGAAATCTCAAAGGGACTTACCGCACCCTGGACGGCTGGAACGGGGACGAATTTTTCAATTGGAGCGACGGAAGCAAAAAAAGGATTCCGCTCGGCACGGGCGTGTGCTCGACGACGGGCGTCGCGGTGTACGACGACGCGCTCTCGCTCACGCTGGGGGAAAACGGGGAAGTGCTGCCGGAGCGAGGAGACGGCTCGGACGAATACGTGTTCGTCTACGGCCGCGATTATCGTGCGGCGGTGAAAGCGCTCTATCTCATCGCGGGCGAAGTGCCCATGGTGCCGCGCTTTGCGCTCGGCAATTGGTGGAGCCGCTATTACGCATATACCGACCGCAGCTATCTCGCCCTGCTCTCGCGTTTCGAGGAGGAGGACGTTCCGCTCACGGTCGCCACGGTGGACATGGATTGGCATTATTCCGACCATGTGGACGAGGAAATGGGGGTGACCGCCAAGGGCAGAAACACGCCCTTTTACGGCGGCGGCGACGGCTGGACGGGCTATACCTGGAATAAAAACCTCTTTCCCGGCTACCGCGATTTCTTGCGGAAGGTGCACGAAAAGAACCTGAAAGTGACGCTCAATCTGCATCCCGCCGAGGGGATCCGCTGGTGGGAGGACTGCTATGAAAAAATGGCAAATGCCATGGGCAGGGATGCGTCCACGTGCGAAGTTATCCCCTTCGACATCGCCGATCCGCGGTTTGTCTGCAACTATTTTTCCGTCATACATAAACCGTATGAAGAGGACGGGGTGGATTTCTGGTGGATAGATTGGCAGCAGGGGACGGATTCGGGCATGGAGGGCCTCGATCCCCTTTGGGCGCTCAATCATTACCACACCCTCGACCACGCGAAAAACCACGCCGTGCCCCTCATTCTTTCCCGCTATGCGGGCGTGGGTTCCCACCGCTACCCGCTCGGCTTTTCGGGGGACACCTTTATCAGCTGGCGGACGCTCGGCTATCTGCCCTATTTCACGCTGACCGCGAGCAATATCGGCTACACCTGGTGGAGCCACGACATCGGCGGACACCAGGCGGGCGAAACGGACGGGGAATTGTATCTCCGCCACGTGCAGTTCGGCGTGTTCAGCCCCATCAACCGCCTGCACAGTACCAAGCAGGTGACCGTGACGAAGGAGCCGTGGGCATACGGCAACGGGACGGGCAAAATCGCCGAAGAATGGCTCCGTCTCCGCCACCGCATGATCCCCTTCCTGTATTCCTGCGATTATCGCACGCACCGGGAGGGCATCGCCCTGATCGAGCCGCTCTATTACGATTGGCCGAACGCCCCGGAGGCGTACGCGATGAAACGGGAATATCTTTTCGGCGGGCAGCTCATCGTTGCGCCCGTCACGCAGAAGCGGTATCCCGACGGCTATGCCCGCGTGCGGGCGTGGATCCCCGAAGGGCGGTGGACGGACGTCTTTACGGGGGATGCGTACGTCATGCCGGCGGGCGGCGGCACGCGCACCCTCCTGCGGCAGCTGGAATCCGTTCCCGTGCTCGCTTCTTCGGGCGCCATACTTCCCCTTTCCGACGAGAAGGGGAACGGGACGGACAATCCCGCAAGGCTGAGCGTTTACTGCTATGCGGGAAACGGGTCTTTCACGCTGTACGAGGACGGCTCGGAAAGCGGGCGGGAGGGGGAATTTTTCACCCGCTTCCGTTCGGGGAACGCCCTTTCGGAGGGCAGGGGGCTGCAGATCCTGCACATTTCCTCGGAAGGGGATATGTCCGTTCTGCCCGAAAAGAGGACGCTGACCGTCCGTTTCGCGGACATCCCGGAGGGGGAGGTCGCCCTGTATATCGACGGCGAACCCGCGGCATTTGCGGAAAAACTCTGCGGCTGCGCGGCGGCGGAATTTGTCTTTGAACCGGGCAGAGAATACCGTATCGAAGTGCGTTATGCCGTCCGCTCGCGGACGGAGGAACTCGTCGCCCGCGCCGAAAAGCTGCTTGCCGGGACGGACGGGGACAACGCCGTCAAGGCGGAGGCATGGGATAAAATAAAGCAGGCGACGACGGAGGCGGAATATCTCGCCGCCGTGGACGCATCTTCCCTTTCCCGCGGGGCGAAACTGCGGCTGAAAGAGACG
>CALWAU010000028.1 GCA_944375795.1 uncultured Clostridia bacterium
TCGGGATATCCGACATAGACGCCGTCCGCCAGAATATAGCCGTCCGAAGCGCTCTCCTCGCCGAAATAAATTTCCACCTCGGTAAATTCCAACGCCGTCCACCCGTTCCAATGGTCGGCGCCGCAGACGTCGTTCACCTGATCCCAGGCGCCCGCCGTCCAGGTAACGGGCTCGCCGAACATATTCGCCCCGTCCGTATTGTCGTCGGCGTGATGTCCGAAAAAGAACGGACGATAGGCGGCATTCCCCGATTCCTGCATGCCCGTCGTGATTTTTACCGCATTGTCGAACGAATTTGCGAGGCCGAACATCATCCAATTATTGTTGCCGTTCGCCTTGGTCGAGTAAGTGAGCGTAATGGGCTTGGAAACGTCCAATGCAATATTGTTGGCAATCGTGTGGCTGTTTATAAACACCCAGCGGGTAAATCCGTCGCCCATGTCCCCCGGGGTCATGCCGCCAGCCCACCCCTTGACGCCGCCGTAATTGCCCGCGGCGCCCTCCAGAGTGCCGGAATCCCAGCCGTTGACGATGTCCGCCGACGCGGTCACCGACGTGAGCCCCGCCGCAAAAACCGTGCCGCCGCAGAGCAGCGACGCCGCAAGCGTGAGCCATCTCCTGCTTTTCTTCATTGCTTTTCCTCCTGAAAAGATTTTATTTTATATCCCGCATCGCCGCGGTTTATAATTTCGTTGTTTTTTTGATGTGAACTCGGGTACACATCGGCGTTGAATTTATCCCCTGTAAACATTCGGGGATAAAAGCGTTATACGATGCTTTCGCGCGGGATAAAGGTCGCGCGGATCTCCTCGGTGCGGGGCCCCTCGCGGCGCACGATGGCGCGGATATAGGCGATGCCCTGGCGTTCCGTTTCGACGTCTATGGTGCTGAGGGAAGGGGTGACGTACTGCCCCATAAAGATATTGTCGCAGCCGATCACGCACACCTGCGCGGGAATGGAAAAACCCTTTTCCTGAAAATATTTCATCGCGCCGAGCGCCACAGAGTCGTTCATGCAGAGCACGGAATCGAAGGGGACGTCCCTCTCGCACAGGCGTTTGGCGCTCTGATACCCCACCGCAAAGGCCCTTTCTTCGGGGTAATTGGCAAACACGACCAACCTGTCGTCCTCGCTGAGGCCGTACTTTTTGCGGCTGACCAGGTATGCGTTGAGACGTTCGTCCTGCCGCACGAGTTCCTCGCCCAGCGCCGCAAGATAGGCCAACCGCCTGCGGCCCTTGTCCCGAAGATAGGCACAAATGCTGTCGATGCCCAGGGCATGGTTGAGATGAATGCGCAATTCGCCGACGTTGCGCGGCTTGATGTTGACGGTGTAAATTTCCAGCTCCTCGAGAATGGAAATATATTTTTCGTTGCAGGCGAACAGCGCCAGATTGATGATCGCGCACACGCGGTTTTCTATCAGCCCCGTCATCACCATGTCGATATCGTTTTTATTGACGGCGAACAGGGATATGATCAGGTTGTATTTGGCCCCTTCCCGCTCCATCGCGTCGAGGATCTGCAGATAATAGGGATTGGTGAGATCCTCCACCAGCACCGCCACGACGTTGCTGCGGTTTTGCGTGAGGCTTTTGGCGATGTTGTTGGGTATGTAATTGAGCGCCCCTATCGCCTTCTGAACCTTTTCCCTCGCCTCCTCGGACACATACCCACGCCCCGAGGTGACCCGCGAAACCGTCGCGGTGGATACCCCCGCCTTTTTGGCGACGTCCTTTCTCGTTACCACTGAATCGCTCCTTCTGCCCGCCGTGCGCCGTTCATGGCCGAACGACTACCTCCACCCCGGCGGGCGCTTGATATTCTATCTCTATTTTACCACATTTTTTGCGGCAAGACAATTCCAAATCGCCCGATTGCGCGGGGAATTTTCCTTCCGCCCATTCCAGATCCCCCAAATCGGGACTGATGACGAGCTTTTTGCCCCCTTCCTCCGGCCGCATGCCGAGAATGAACTCGCTCGCGAACGGAACGGTACCCGCCGCCCAGCCGTGGCAAAGGCTGTGCCGATAGCCCTTGTAGCAATAGCCGCCGTTGTCGCCGTGGACGTCGTATTCCCCTTCCCGCAGCAGGCTGTCGATGGGCTTTGCGCCCTTTTTCCAGGAAAGGTCGAAATCCTCCCACATGGTGGTGGCGCCCAGATCCAGCATGCCGCCGTAATAGTTGCGCACGATGCCGAGCGCGCCGCGCATGTTTCCCGCCCGGGCGCGGGCGCGGAGGATATAATAGCAAAGGAAGGTGGAAAGCCCCTCCAGCTCGTTGCGGGAAAAAATTTCCCGCTCCGCGCGCACGGGGTCGAGCACCCCCGCAAACACGCCCAAAGCCGCCGCCTGTTTGTTCCGCGGCGGGGGCAGGGAACGCAGCGCCAGGCGGGCAAGCGCCTCCTCCGTCGCCGAAGCGTACTCCGAATCCCCGCACAGGTCGAGAATTTCCCGACAGGACTCGAAGGCCACTTTCAGAAGCGCCCGGATACCGTATTCCTGCGCTTCGGCGTCCTCGCTGGAAGGCCAGTCGATAAATTTATAGCCGATATTGTCCGAGCCGTCCTCGTTGACGCAGCCGAGCAACTGCGCGCACAGCCCGCGCACATACTCGCGCTGGCGGCGCAGATAGCCGAGATCCCCCGTATAGCGATAGAGGTCGAGCTGAATTTTCAGCCACCACATCGAATAGGCGGGGATATCGTTCATCCAGCCGGGAAAATCGGTGAGGTCGCGGATGAAATCCAGGCTCCGCCGAATGGAGGGGTCGTCGCCGAACAGGCGCAGGACGGCGATCGTTTCGGGGTGCATATCCCCTATCCATACCAGGCGGTCGCGCTTGATGCCGTCCGTGATGTAGCGATTGTTGTTGAGGTACAGGGTGCGTGCGCTGGCTTTCCAGACGTCGTTGATGCGAGCGTCGCTGCAACGGAACTCCCCGCGCATCTTCTTGCCGCTGTGTACGTACACGCCCAGCACCTGTATCAGCGAAATGACGACCTCGTCCAGGTTGTCGATGCGGATAAAGCGGTATCCCGTCATGCCGTATTCGAGACAACCCGCCCAGGGCAGAAGCAGAGATTCGTCGCGCACGGAATGGTCGTTGGTGGAGCCCTTATGCCCCGGCTCGCTGCAGCACTCCATCGCCGATTCGCCGAACCGGATGCGCACGCGCGCATTCTTTTTTCCCATCATGTCCTGCGCGACGAGCTTGACGCCCCCCTGATATTCCCGTCCGAAATCCAGCAAGACATATCCCCCGGGCGCAATCCTGCAAGGATCGCCGCAGACAAAGGAGGCAATATCCGAACGGAATCGAAGCAGATTGTCCGCCCCTTCCGTCCCCGCCGCCGCCAATACCCTTTCCGGCAAAATATAGTCTCTCTTTTCGCTGTAATCTTCCATTTCCCGCTCCCAAGCAGATTCGTATGTACCCGAGTACATATATTGTAATCATATTCTAACACAAAACGGAGCGGTTGTCAATAGGTTTGAGAAAAATTTCTCGGAAAAATTTTTTCCGCGTTTTGGTTGGGCGCAAATACGATAAGATACTTGCAATTCCATGTTGTATGTTATTCTCATTGATTTTCATCTCTTTTGTCCTCGGTTGGATTATTTCTTTTGTGACTGACAGGTCGCTTACTCTATTATAATCACAAACGGTGGTTTTTGTCGTCCTCATCGGCTTAGCCTCTACCCTTCCCGAATTATTTATATGCAAAAAAATACAGGATTCCGGTGCACAAATTGCCGGAATCCTGCATAATGGTGGTCTCGCAGGGGCTCGAACCCTGGACCTCATGCATGTGAAGCATGCGCTCTAACCAACTGAGCTACGAGACCGTATCCCTACGGACGAATAACGGTATCAGTATATCATTTTTCTTTTCGCTTGTCAATCTTTTTTCCGACGAAATTTTTTCTTTTTCAAAATTTTCCTGTCCGACCGCATTTCTCCTTTCCTTTCGCGCAAAAAAGGTGCGGAAAAGTTCCGTAAAACGCTTGTGTTATCTTCAAAAATGTATTATCATTATATTATGGCGGGCGGGAGCAACGCGAGACGGCCTTTCGGGGATTGGCTCATTCCCGCACGCACAGGAAACACAAAAGTTTTTCCGCGAGGTTTTTGCATGGACAATACCAAGGAAACGGAAGTCCCTTCCGCGGCCCCCTCCGGGCGCCGCGCATCCGGGCGCGCGGAGCTTCCGCAACCCGACAAGGACGATTTGCGCCCCTCTACAATCGCGTTTGACATTCTCGTATGCTTCGTCGCGGCGCTGCTCGTCTCGGCTTCCCTCTATTACTTCTCCAATTACAACAACTTTGCGCCGGGCGGCGTCACGGGCATCGCGTCCATTCTCGCCACCCTCACCGAATCCAAATTCGGAGAAATGACCCTGAACATGAGCCTATTCATGCTCCTGCTCAATATCCCCATCTTTATTCTGGCGGCGATTTTCGTCAGCAGGAAAACGGGAATCATGCTCATCGTATACCTGATTTTCCAATCCCTCCTGCTGATGCTGTTCAAGGCCCTGCATACCAGGTACGGCCTTCCCTATTACAGCGCCTTCTCCCCGGACGAAATTCCGGGGATCCCCGAAAACTGCTATGACGAAGGCAACAATCTCGTGTTTGCCTCCATCGGCGTGGGCGTCATTTCCGGGCTGGGCTTTTCGCTGATGATCCGCCGCTTCGGCGCTTCGGGCGGCACCTATGCGATCTCCGCGCTCATCAAGCGGTTTCATCCCGAGCACAACATCGCCTGGCTCGCCTTCGCAATGGACGCCTCCGTCGTGGTGCTCGCCTTCTTTGTCTATCGTTCGGGCGCAAACGCCGTCATCTCTACCCTGTCCAACATCTTCATCTCCGATATCGTCGTCGACTTCATGCTGCAGGGGCTTCGGAGCGGCTATAAATTTGAAATCGTCACCGACAAAGCGGAGGAACTCTCCTCCGAGCTCATGCAGAAATTGGGGCGGGGCGTGACGACTCTCCACGCCGAGGGCATGTACACGCGCACGGACAAGGCACTGCTTATCTGCATCGTGCGCAAGCGTCAGGTGGGCGCCTTCCTGAAGATCCTCAAGCGTTACCGCGCCACCTTCTCCTATTCCTGCCGGGTGAACGAGGTATACGGAAAATTCGACGACTACCGCAAGCGTCCGCCTCACGGCGGCGTCCCCGCGGAGCGGACAGCGCCGGAAGGGACGGAAAAGCCGCAGTAAGCCCGCAGAACACATCGGAAAATAACGAAAATAATACCGGGCCCTCCGAAAGGATGCCCGGTATATTCGTTTTGTTTTTATTCCCTGCCTCTGTCGTGTCCCATGACGAGCAGACCCTTGGTGATGATCGGAGAAATGATCAGCCAAATCGCCGCCGCCGCGATGAGAGAATAGACGATGATCGAGCCTACGCTCCTCGCGCCGCCGAAAATAGCGGAGACGAGATTGAAATCGAAAATCCCGAAAAGCCCCCAATTGACGGCGCCCAACAGAACGAGAATATAAGAAATAATGTTTGCGATACGCATACTTTTTCCCTCCTTATCGCAGTATGCGCATTTGCTGCCGATCTATGCGGAAAACCTGCAAAACCCTGAAAATTTACGCGGCGCCCTTCCGGCGCCGCGTTTTCCGTCCCTTTTATTTCCGGCGGCCGCGAGGCTTGCGCGCGGCAAATTTCTCCGCAAAACAGCGGGGAACGGGCTTCGCCTCGGGTTCGAGCGCGAGCATTTTCCATGCCGCTCCGGCAGAAACCTCCAGCGCGCGGGCGTTCTCCGCCGCTTTCTCGGGCGTAGGCCCCCAGACGAAAGCGCCCCAGCCACAGACCAGCACTGCGGGAATCTCCTCCCGATTTTTATCCCGCAATGTCTCTTCGACGGCGCGGAGGAAAATTTCACCGTTGTCTTTGGCTTCCGTTTCGGCCGGCATACGGGTGCAGGGAACCTCGCCCCCGAACGCGGAGGCGTGCACCGCGCCGTAAACGGGCAGCGCCCTTCCCGCCTGCGCCCACGCCAGGACGTTTTCCGACTGCAATTGTACGATGGCGCCGAGCTCCGGGAACAGATTGTAAAGATGCAGATGCACCGCCGTATCCGCCGAAGGGCGCCCCTTTCCTTCCGCTACCCTGCCGTCCAGGAGATCGACCACGAGCATTTCCTCCGCCCGGGGCGTTTCCGCGCAAAAACCGACCGGAGGGGTGATGACGATCAGCCCCGCTTCCCTGTCGATTGCCGATATCGCCGCCGTCGCGGGATAGCACATTCCCCGCTTTTCCAACGCAACTTCCGCCCGATACAGCTTTTCCCTGAGTTCCTCCAACATGCCGAACACCTCCCTTCCCGTCGTCTGCTTTTGCCGTCCGCGCAAATCTTGTTCAACGCTTCCCTGCTCGCGGCATTTTCCGTTTGCAAAGCGAAACCCGCCCCACGGGCGACGCGGCAAATGCGCACACGTACATTTTCGTTTTCATTATATCATATTTTCGACATTTTT
>CALWAU010000029.1 GCA_944375795.1 uncultured Clostridia bacterium
AGCGTGATCCCGCACAGCCACGGCACGATCGAAGCGGGCGGCACGCGGAACAGAAACATCGCCGCATAGGTGCTTATCGCATTGACGGCATTGGAAACCAAAGACGCGGCAAAACCGATTTTCGGATACCCGTAACACCGCAGCGCCGCCGTAAACACCCCGACCCAATACGTTGCGGCGTACGCCGCCAGTCGCAGCCGAAAATACAAAACGGCATATTCAAACTGCCCGCTTTGCGCATCCAGCCCCATCCACTGTATAAACGGTCGTGCAAAGCCTATCGCCATCGCACATACAACCAGACTCAATCCGAAAATGACATAGAGCGCGGAGCCGAGCAGCCTTCGGCTCTCTTCCCTCTCTCCCCTCCCCAACCGGATGCTGAGCAAGACGGACAGCCCGACGCTCACCATCGCCAGAAGGCTCAACACCAGATTCACGAGCTGATTGGGCACGGAGGTGATCAGAACAAAATACCCGTCCTGATAATATGCCGCCATCGATGTTTGCAGCAGTCCGATCAGATTGGCGCAGACATTTTCAAAAAAGATGGGAACGGTCAGCCCGATTAAATGAAGCCGCGTACCCGTCGGATCCGTGACGACCAACAGAGATTTGTCGAAAAATCTCCCGATCTTTTTCCTTTTCATACTCCGTCTGCAAAGATCACTCTCTTTTTCTTTCTCACGGGAAAAACGTCGAAGACCAACACCGTATTCTCCCCCTTTTGCACGATATCTTCGGGCAGATAAAGCCGGCTGTCTTCTGGGTATTTTCCGCTTTCGTACCGACCGATATTTTTTCCGTTGACGAGCACGACGCCGCGGGTAAAGCCTTCCATAATCAACACCGCATCCGCGGGACATCCGGCAAAAAAGCGATAGGCATAAAAAGTCGGTTCATGTTCTTTCGGCTGCGCTTTTTCCCCGCCGCCCGGAATTTTGGGCAGACGGCTCATATCCAGACCGTATACGTCATAACCGAACAGCTTTGAATAGATCCCGTAACCGAGATCATAAAAATACATATCTCCGACCAGCCCTTTCGGATCGTGAATTCCGGGACCGAACTTGATCCGTCCCAGATTTTCCACCAATATGTTCAGCCGAACGATACGGGCGCCGCCGTCGATCGTCAATTCCCGTTCGCAATCGCGCCGCACCGTGGCAAAATACTTCCCGTCCAGCCAGATGTGCGCCACGTCGTGCACTTCGGGCAGAATGAGTTTTACCCCGTCCTTTCCCACAAACGCCTGCGTTTCATAAAGAATATATCCGTATCCCTGATCGTATTTTTCCATGGGTAACAAACCGACGCTGCGTCGATGCGACAATACTTCCGGACAGCGGGACAGCGGAATACATCCCGCTCCGGAAATCTCCCCGAGAGGGGCTATATGCACATCGCTTGCGGTGTTCGGCAAAGCCATGCCCCGCTCTTTTTCGATTATTTCACGGAATAAATAGTATTTTTTTGTACGGCGGCCGAACTGGTCGAGAGGCGACATCCGATCGTAACACGGGCGATAATAGTGCATATGCCTTTTCCGGTAATCGCGATCGGCTCCCCCTAAAAAGCCGAAACTCGTACCGCCATGAAACTTAAAAATATTCAGAAATTCGGCGAATCGGAGCGCCTCCCGCAATTCCCGGGCGCTCTTTTCCGTATCGTCCGAAAATTCCGTCCCGAAAAAGGGACTTCCGCCCGACCAGAACTCCATGACGGCGGGCGGGACATCGCCTCGAATCTCCGCTCCGAGCGCCCATTTTTCCTCTACGCCGGACGCGCAATTCAGCATTCCGTACGCGCCCGGCGTCCTTCCGTTATAAGTGAGAAAGTCGTATTCGCTGTCCGAAGTGACAAACAGGCAATCGATCCCGTGCGCGACATAAAAATCTTTCAGCCAAACGAGATAATCGCGATCGTTTCCGTAGCCGCCGTATTCGTTTTCTATCTGCAGCATGATCACGTTTCCACCGCGGGACAAAAGGTGCTTTTGCACAATTTCACACACTGCAGAAAGATATTTTTCCGCCTTTTTCAGATAGAGCGGATCGCTGCTGCGCAGCTGAATGCCGTCGTATTTCAGAAGCCACCAGGGAAGTCCGCCCATGTCCCATTCCGAACACATATACGGTCCCGGACGAACGACGGCATATAATCCCGCCCGCTGTGCTTCGGAGAGATATTCGTCCAGATCGAGCATTCCCGAAAAGTCCAACCGCCCTTCCTCCGGCTCGTGCAAATTCCACGCGCAATACGTTTCGACGCAATTGCAGCCCATTTCCGCCAATTTCAGCAGCCGATCCCGCCAATGAACGCGCGGAACGCGGAAATAGTGCATCGTTCCCGAAATAATTTTACACCGCTTTCCGCCGATATAAAATTTCTTGTCCTTTACACAGATGTCCATATTTTCATATTTTCTCCCGCTTTCAGTCGCTATGCGCGGTTTCCGGGAAAGGCAGAGGCGGTTTCCCGCACAAACGTGTATTTTCCTCCCCCGACCGCTTCGGGCTTTTCGCTTCCGGGCAGATAAATTTCCGCCTGCACTCCCTCCGGTATCTCCGCATAATATGTGATCTCTTTTCCGTTTATCTCATAACCGGAAAGGATTTTCCCGTGCACGCTGTCGTATTCCGCACGGATATTCAGAAGGTTTTGGCACGGCTGCGGCGAAATCTTTACCCGCCCGAACCCCGGAGCCGACGCCTCTATCCCCGTTATGCGGCGATAGACGTATTCCATAAATGAGCCATAGGCGTAATGATTGTACGAATTCATCGACACCGCTTCGCGGTTGGGACCGTCGGACAGATAGCCGTTCCAGCGCTCCCATATCGTCGTGGCGCCCAATTTCACTTCGTACAGCCAACCCGGATACGTTTCGTTGAAAAGCACCTTTTCCGCCGTTTCCGCATAGCCGTTGTCCGCCAGCGCGAACAGCAGGTACGGCGTTCCCGCAAAGCCCGTCGTGACGTGATATCCCCGCGCCGCGACCATGTCGTTCAGTTCCCGCGCCAAGCGCTTTCTCCTCCTTTCCGGCACCAGCCCGAAATGCAGCAAAAGCACCCGCGCGGTCACCGTATCGCACGCCAGACGTCCGCGCGCCGTGAAATACTCATCCTCCATATCCGACAGCAATTTTTTCCGCCTTTCCGCGCAATATCCGCTCGTCTCTTCATCGCCGAGTATCTTTGCCGTTTCCGCAACGATTCCCAGCGATACGGCATAAAAGACATTGGCGATGAAATATTCGTCCGTACCCCCGCGGCAGGAAGAGGAAAAATATTTCTCCCCGTCCAGCGCCAGCCAATCCCCGTATTGATGTCCGCGCATGACCAATCCGTTCTCCGTACTGCGCTCCACCGCTTGCAGGAATTTTTTCATCGCCCCGTAATTTTCCGAAAGAAAACTTTCCTCCCCGTACATCCGATACAGCGTCCACGGGATCATGGTCACACAATCCCCCCACACCGCGTCCGTACCGCTCCAGCCGAGTACGTCGGGAATGACGTGCGGGATCTCTCCTCCCGGCAATTGTTCCTGCCGAAGCGTCGCCAGCCATTTCTTCATAAACGCGCGGATGTCGTAATTATACGCCGCCGTGCGGCAGAAGACGTTGATGTCCCCCGTCCAGCCCAGCCTTTCGTCACGCTGCGGGCAGTCGGTAGGAATGTCCAGAAAGTTGTCCCTCTGGCTCCACACCGCGTTTTCCAGAAGGCGGTTGAACAGTTTGCTGTCCGTGCGGATGCTGCCCGTGCGCTTCATGTCCGTATGCCGCACGAGCGCGCAGATGTTCTCCTCCCGCAGCTTTGCACCCTGCACGCGCATATAGCGGAAGCCGTGAAAGGTAAATTCGGGCGCAAAGGTATGCGCGCCCCTGCCCGTCAGCTTGTCGGTCGCCTTCGCCGAACGCAGATTCTCCGTATAAAAATTTCCCTCTCCGTCCGGCACTTCGGCAAACGTCAGAACGAGCGTCCCGTCGAAATCTTCGTCCGTTTTCACCTCTGCCACGCCGGTCAGATTCTGCCCGAAATCGTAGACGAGTTCCCCTTTCGGCGTATAAAACACCCGCTTTACTCCGATCCGCTCGATATTCTTCACCGGCTCGCACATCTGAGGCACGAATCTGCTTTCGTCGTATTCCGCGACGACGGGCGTCAGCGGCTTGCATTCTTTCGTAAAATCCCAAATCTCGCCGTCGTAAATTCCCGAAAAGCGGATATGGCTCTCCCGCGCTTCCCATCTTTCGTCTGTCGCAAACGCCTCTTTTTTTCCGTCCGCATACCGCACTTCCAGCGACAGCATCCCCGCGGGTGCGTCCCCGTATATTTTGCTTGTTTCTCCCAAGCCAAACCGCCCGCTGTACCACCCCGCATTGACGGTCATCTCTATACGGTTTTTCCCTTTTTTCAGAAGGTCCGCAACATCGTATCGCTGCACCTGCAGCATCTGACGATAATCGGTGAATCCCGGCGTCATGAAAGCTTCTCCGACGCGTTTCCCGTTTATTTCAATCCAATACAGTCCCAGCGCAGAAGCCGTACAAACCGCCTCTTTCGGATCTTCGCGCAAAGTAAACTCCTTCAAAAGCACGAATGTGTTTGCCTGCTCTTTCGTCCCGATAAATTTACCGCTCATGGTCACCCTTCCGGAAATGCCGTTCCTCGCGGGAGGAACGGCACCCGATTGCTTTTATTTTCTTGTCTTATTCCGCCGTCACGAGTTCGAGGCGGAGGTTGTCAAACAGCCATTCGAAGCCGTTCGGAACATTCCATGCCCCGGTATAGCCCGCATAGACCAGCCATTCGTTTTCGGTGTCCGCCGGAATGGAAAATTCCATCTCGATATGTGCCACTTTTGTTTCCGCGTCATAAGTCGCCGTCACGAAATTTTCATATCCTGCCGAAGTCCCCTCCGCATCGATCGTAATTCCGTCCTCTTTCAGATCAAAGCGCAGCTTGACAAGCTCATTGGCCGACCAATACGGATCTTCCGTACCGCCGGAAGTGTTATAGCGGACGGGCGTCACCCCCAGGCGGAAAGAGGTCTGCGACGTTATGCTCCCGAGTTTTAAGTCGAACGAAATGCGGTAGCTGTTCCCCTTTTCAAACGCGACGCCCCCGTACATACCCCAAGGATGTTCCCCGAATACGAAGATGTGCGGATTGTTGTTTCCGTCGCTCAATTTATTGGAAGAAACCTTCAGCCAGCCGTCCTCCGTCATTTCATAAGTATTGGAACCGTGCCACTGCGAACGAATGCCCGCATCCTGCTGCGCCTGATTGAGGGTCTGGAATCGAAGCATCGAAAAATCGTTGTAATACAGGGTCGTCGGCTCGATCCATCCGGGCGTATGCACAAACGATTTTCCGGCGATGTCCAGAATTTTCATGTTGTCGAACTCCCAGACAATTTTGTTATCCTCGTCTTTGTCCATGACATAACCGCCGTCGGCGTTGAGGATCACGTTCTGATCTGCGGAAACGGTAAAATGCACGGTTACATGTGCAGTCTTGGTTTCTTCGTCGTAAACGCTTGAAGCAAATCCCGTATTTCCGGCAGCCGAAAAGCAATTTGTGAAGTCAAGAACATACTTCATTTCATACCCGCTTTCGTCCTTCATGATCTCTGCGGTACGGGGATCGCTCGTGTCGCTCTTGCGCAAAGCGATGGTCATGATCCTGTAAGCGGATGTTTCGGGCGAGCGCACGTCGAACGTCAGCTCATACGAACCGCCCTCTCGGAAGGTCACCGTTCCCATCGTCCCCCAATAATGGTTGCCGAACACAAAGAGATGATCGTAATCGGGATTGACAAGTCCCCATTTCTCCTCATCCGCCGACTGCGTCACCGTCGCACCCCAGAAAACCGGCTTCGCGTCGCCTGCGCCTTTGGCGGGATTGAGATTGCCCGCATCCGAAAAATCGTGATACAGGAGGAGATTCGTCTTTACGTTGAAACCGAATTCGTCGCCGCTCGTGAGCCGCACAAGAATATCGGCATTGTCCGTAATGGTGGACAGAAATTCCTTTTTCAGCGTAAATTTGCCGTTGCCTTCGGCGTCTTCTTCATAGCTGTAATACTGTTTATCGACGTAATCGCTCACGCCGACGCGCACGACGTCGATAGTTTCCCTTTCAAAGTTCGCGTCCTTCACGATGTCCGTCGGATTTTCAAAATCGAAAATGACGTCCTCCGTATTCATGGTGATCTGGCTCGTCGTAATGATCGAAACGGAAAACGACGTTTCTCCGCCCGGTGTTTCCACCCTGAATTCGGAGGTTGTATCGGGATCCAGATAGATCATGACGATCTCATAGACGGTCACTTCGCCGTCCGCTTCCGCATACTCGGAACTTCCCAATCTGCTTCCGTCCATCCACAAAGTAAGCTCCGTTTCCCCTTTCAGATCCACGTCAAACGTGTAATCTCCTCCCTCGTTCACGTCGTAAGTTGCCGCATTGCCGCTTACGACGGGTGCATTTTTGCCATCGGTACTCACGCCGGAATTTCCGCCGCCGCTCGTATCGTCGACGGGACCGCAGGCGGCAAAAATTGCCGCCGCGGAAATCGCCATCGTCACCGACGCCAATGAACACAACAGACCTTTGACTTTTTTGAACATACTCATTTTCTCCTTATTTTATTTTTATCGGATATATCCGAGCGCCCGCAGCTGCTGTTCTGCGACCTCTTTCAGGCTGGAAGCGCCACTCGTCAGCCAGCGCTGTACAAACTCCTCATACGTGTACGCCGACGTTCCCTTGATGTAATTGATCTCAAATTCGTCGATCGTGGACTCCACGCGCGTAACGACCTTGGAAGGCAGGCTGAGCATATCCGAAAACTTGGGCTTTGTCTGCTTTGCATAATATGCCTGCGTTTCTTCCTGCATCGCAATGAAATCGTACGCCGATTGTCCGTAAGAGGATACTTTTCCGTATTCGATAACTTTGTCCGACCATTGAATGGGCTTTCCGTAATCCCAAAGAGAGCCGAAGCTGGAACGCTTGTGATCGTCCCGATTCACACTTGCGTAAAAGGCGTAATAACCGGTATCCTGCCCGTCGGCATCCACGATTTTTTCCAGCTCGTTTTCCTTATCGACGGCATCCAGCGTATAATTGTCGATGCCGATTCCCCAGCGCAGCTGGTAATAGAGGCTCGACGTGATGTCGTCCGTTTCCTGCCACATCATGTCATTGATGATGGAACAGATTTTTTCCATGCGCTCGGGGCTGGATTCGTTGTCCTTGTTGATGGCAAATATATATCCGATACGAGAATAATTATTGCCCTGCCGCCTGACGCCGGGCTCGCTCGTCGGCATTTCCAAACTCGTCCAAATCCCCGCGCCCGTCGTTTCATTTGCCCCGCTGCCCTCCATATATTCGACGGCAAGCACGGGCGAATAGTAATCGATCCCGATTTTTCCGCTGTACAGGTTGGTCTTATGCGCGCCCCAATCCTGCGTGTACCAGCTCGGATCGATCAGTTCTTCTTCGATAACCGTTTTCAGAAAATCCAAATACTGCTTATGCGTCCCGTCCAGAATGGGGTGATTGATCTGACCGCTCGCATCAACATACCAATCGGTGTATTCGCTGAACATCGCCTGAAAGTTGGCGATATAGCCGAGCGATTTCAACCCGCCCGCCGAAGTGAACAGATAATAACCTTCCCCCTTCGATTGTTTGACCCAGCGCGCCATATCCAAAAGCTCGTCTACCGTTTCGGGATTGCCCTCCGTACCCTTTGCCGCATTCCATTCGGCGACCCAATCTCTGCGGATACGGTACATCCAGTCGCTGCCGTCGTTCGGATACATGATACAGGTCAGGTTGTCGCCGTCATAGATGGACGCTACCGACTTGCGGCTCTCCTCGCTGTCGAAAAAGGGTTTTATATTGGGCATATATTCAAGGTATGGCGTATAATCGTCGATATACCAGCCCTGATCGTACAGCGTGCGCATCTGATTGTAATCCGAAAAGACGACGATATCAGGCTTGATCGCGTTAGACGACGAATAACGCTTCATGATTTCGGTATTGAGGTCGGACGTCACGGACAGCCGATAATCTACGTCGAACGTTTCATCGATGAGCTTTTTATAGGGATTATCGTCATAGGAATCGGGAACGGAGCCGTTGACAAATCCCTCATACAGGACGTAGATTGTCTTTTCGGTCTTTTCCGGTGTTTTGGAACAGCCGGCAATTCCGAAAACCGAAATCAGCGACATGGCAAAAGCCAAAATTTGTGCAGCGGTTTTTTTCATGTTTTTTCCTCCTTGTCGAGTGATTTATTCTTTCACGGCGCCCATATAGACGCCCTTCGTGAAATATTTCAGGAAAAACGGATAGGCGAGCACGATGGGAAGAATGCCGACGACGGCAACCGCCATCTTTTTCGCTTCGGCATTCTGCACGATCGCCGTTCCGCTCTCCGTACTCTGCGCCAGATAATTTTTCAGATACAGCTGCAGGGGAATGAGGTCGGCATTGTTAGAATCGATGTAGAGCATCGCGTCAAACCAGGAATTCCACTGCCCCACGGCGCCCATGAAAATCATGATGACGACCGTTCCCATATGCATGGGGAGCATAATGCGGACCAGAATTTGCAATTCGCTGGCGCCATCCATCCGCGCCGATTCGAGAATGGAGCTCGGCGTGCCCAGAAACGTCTGCTTGAACAGGAGCGACGACCAGCCTCCGAGAAGGATGGGGATGACAAATACCCAAAAGGAATTCAGAAGCCCCGTATAATCACGGATGAGATATTGCGGGATCGTGCCGCCGCCAAATACCATCGTGACGAACACGAACACGGAAAGCACCCTCTTGCCCCACAGATTATCCAGACTGAGCGCGTATCCGAAGACCATATTGCAGAACACGACCGACAGCACGGGACCAACCAGTGACCTTCCGATGCTGACCAAGATGGACTTATACAGATCCATCTCCCGAAACACATCGGCGTATGCCGCAAATGTCGGGTTGTGCGGGAACAGGAACAAGCCGCCGCGCGCAATCCATTCCTCTTCCGTCATGAGCGAGGCGCCGATGACATAAATCAACGGATATATGCAAAGCACCAGAAGGATAAACAGCACCGTTCCCGTAACGATCTGATAGCCGAGCTCGTCTTTCCGGAATTTGCGCCTGCACATCTTTTTGAACCGTATCGACGCCCTCCTGGATACTGAAATTTTACCTTCCATAATCCCTCCTTTACCAAATGCTGACGCCCCATTTTGTCTTGATCCATTTATTTGCGAAAAGAACCAGAATCATACCGAGGAGCGATTGCATGAGCGACAGCGCGGCGGCGGGACTGTATTCAAAATATCCCATGCCGTAATTGTACAGCCATGTATTGATTGTTTCTATCTTATGTCTTGTCGCATCCGAATAAAAAAGCAGGATCTCTTCGGTATTGCCGCCCGTAAAAATACCGCCAATGACAAAGATCATCTGATACAGGATAATCCCGCGTATTCCGGGCAGCGTGATGACGAATATCCGCCTCCATGGTCCGCATCCGTCCACTTCCGCCGCTTCATACAGCGTCGTATCTATATTCTGCATGGCGGCGAGGTAGATGATCGTTCCCCACCCGACTTCCTTCCATACGGAAAATACGTACAAGATCGGCACGATGGCATTGGGATTGGTCAGAAATTCGACTCTGTATCCGAACAACTCGTACAAAAGGGAGGTCAAGGCACCCGTTTCGGAAAGAAGCGCATAGGCGATGCCGTATACGATAACCCATGAGAAAAAGTGCGGGAGATATAGAATTGTCTGAGAAAACTTCCGGAAAATATCCGAATTGAGGTGAAACAGGATCACCGCCAGAGCGAGCGGCGGAAAGAATCCGAGTACCGTATCCAGGACGTTGAACCACAGGGTATTTCCGAGGATGTTCCAGAAATCGGGCATTTCGGTAAAAATATACCGGAACATCCCGAAGTCGACAAACTCGCTGTGCCACAGCCCGTCCGCAAAATTATAGTCGATGAAAGAGAGCCATATTTGCAGAATCATCGGACCGTAGGAATAAATTGCCATCGAAATCAATCCGGGCAGGATGCAAATATAGATAAACCAATAATTTTTGACGCTCCACTTGAATTTTTCCAGAGGCGTTTTCGGCTTCAGTTCAAGCCTCTTCACACGGGAAGCGCTCCCGGTTTCCGCAAAGCCCTCACCGCCCGCTCTTCCGATAAAATCGTCGTTCATTTTACCCCTCCTTTCCCTTACGCGCCG
Source organism: uncultured Clostridia bacterium (assembly GCA_944375795.1). Classification (GTDB taxonomy): domain Bacteria; phylum Bacillota; class Clostridia; order Christensenellales; family Borkfalkiaceae; genus Scatosoma. The sequence goes on from CALWAU010000029.1 coordinate 10,284, forward strand.
AGCGTACACATATACAACGTATATACATCCCCGTCCCCATACCGATAATACGGCTTAAATCGAAGCGAAGAATTTCCGACGACCTCAAAAGTCAGTCCCTCGCCGACCGGTTTCAGCTGCGCAGAAACGTCTTCCGAAAGCGAAACATATCGGTTGAGATCGGCGTGCGCCCCTTCGCAGGCGAGCGTCACCGGTCCGTAATTGACCGCATACACGGCATAGTTGTCATATTCCTCGCAGACCGTGGAAACAAATCGGAGTTCCATCGGAAGGATAAGGGAAATTTCATCCCCGTCCTCCCATGTTCTGTTCACGGAAATCCAGCCGCTTTCAAGCGTGTACTCCGCCGCTTTCCCGTTGATCTGGACGGAAGCGTCCGCAGCCAGCCAGTCCGGCGCGCGGAAACGGAGGGTAAATGCCGCGGGCGCGTCGACGCCGACCGTGAACTCGACCGTGTCCGATTCAGGGAATTCCGATTGCTGCGACAGCGTGATCTTTCGCCCGCCACCGCTTTCAAACGACACCTCCGAATTTGTGTAAAGATTCACATATAAATTTTCGGTATCGTGAAAATAGATGCTTTTCAGATATTCCATGACGACGAGGGGACGCGTTCCCGCGCAGCACGCCCAAGCCCAGTCGTCACGCACGTGTTTCGTCCCGCCTCGCGTATTGTAATCGGAATAATAATCCGCTTTTCCGTCCTTGGTTTCCAGCGAGCCGATCGTCATATTGTAAAATATATCCTCCGTCCACTGCCCGTAAGAAGCGTCTGCCGTATAACACATCAGGCGATTGTCCAGATTGACGGCGGCGTAAGAGGTGCATTGTGTTTCCGAAGTGTTGTGCGTCGTCTGCATATAGTCGACGATCTCCTCTGCGGGCAACAGCCACTCGTACTGTAATCCGTAACCGCCCGTCGCAAGCCGCTGCGTCTGCTCCATCCAATCCCAGAATCTGCGCGCCGTTTCCAGGTAATATTCTCTCCCCGTGTATTCGTAAGCGGCAAGGGCGCTGTTGAAAGAATTTACGTGCGAATAGGCGTGAAAATAATCGGAAAAATTCCCCGTTTCCGGATGATAGTCGAAGACATTCTCGCCGTTGTAAAATATATCCCAAAATTCCGTATAGTCATATAATTCGGCAAAATCGCGATATCTGCGGACGAGCGACGCGCTCTCTCCCTTCTCCTGCGCCAGCCGCGCGAACAGGTACAGCGACTCGCCCATGGTATACCACTCGCATTCGTCCGATCCGTTATTGCCGAGTTGCTTTTTGGGCGAAGAATAAGTCGAATTATTCATCCCGTAAGAGAGCAGTTCCTTTGCCATCCCGTAGGCATCTTCCAGCCCGCACAGCGTATAAATATCCATAAGGGCGCGCAGGGTCTTTTCGTAGAAATACTGCGACCACATACGTGGATAAGTCCCCGACACGTCTACGATTTCCTCAAAGCCTTGCAAAATATCTTTTACAAGCTGCAAATCCTCCTCGCTCTTCGTCACCGCGTATCGGCGGGCTTTTGCCGATATCAACTGCGCGATGCAGCATTCGCCGTTGTTCGTGCCAACCCAGCCGAGATCCCGCCCGTCGCCAGTATCCATCTGCACGGCTTCCCGCCAGCAATACAAGATATCGTCCGCCGAGAGCGAATCGTAATAGTCCATACAACCGTCGAAAACATCCTTAAACAGCCCGTCCGTCAACGTCACGTCGCCGTAATCGAATTGCAGCAGTTTGACCCGATCCTCCCGCAGCGGATTATCCGCAAGCACGGCATGATTTCCTCCCGGCTCCGAAGATGTCCTCCCCGACGAATCTGACTGTCCCGCCGTCCCGCAGGAGAAACAAAAAAGCATCGCACAGAGGATTGCCGCTGTTGCCGACAGCCTTTTCTTCTTCATTGTTCGTCCTCCCTTTTAATATTGAAGTACATCGTATATTCTTCGTCCAACGCGAAATCCATATACGGTTTGAAACGCAATCCGGAATCCTCCGAAAAGGACAATTCCTCCCCCGGCCCGTGCAGATTTGCCCCCGGCGGAGCATCCGACGCGACAAGACCCTCTGCCGCCAACGCCACCGGACCGTAGCGGAAAGCGCGCACGCCCTCGCCGCAGGAAGAGATATCGCATTCGAGCACCTTCATCGGAAAACGCACGAAAAAGCGCTTTTTTCCGTTCAGGGGCACGGTGAGTTTATAGCTTCCGTCCTCTTCTTCCCATTCGCTCTCCGACAATCCGATCGGAACAGCCGGAGCCGCGAGATACGCGGGCTTCCGGAAATAAATTGTCTGCTTCCCACCGATTTGCAGGGGCATGACGGAAATTTCGACCAGATCGCGCTTCGGGTAATTTCCCTTGATCTCGATTTCCGCCCTTTCCGTGCGGAGGGACGAATTGATATAGAGATTTATATAGACTGCTCCGTCTTTGTCCAAAAAATATATGTTGCGCAAAATTTCCAGCGCAGCCAGCGGACGCGTTCCCGAACAGCACGTCCAGGAAGAGGGATGCAGCCATTTCTTCCCGCCGCCGACGCAATAGTCGGAATAGTAAAACGCATGACCTTCCCGATCTGTTTCGGGGCTGGCGAGAAAAGAATTGTAATATAAAAGTTCCGTCTGGTCCCCGAATTCCAGCCTTCCCGTTGTTTCGGTAAGAGATTTCATCAGACGGAAACAGGCATAGGAATTGCATTGATTTTCAAAATTGGCATGGCTGTTCCGCAAGGCGTTGACAATCCCCGTCCGGGGCATCAGCCACTCCAGCATGGCGCCATAGCCGCCGGTAGACAAAATCTGTGTCTTGCGCATGAAATCGTAAAAATTCAATGCCGCGCACAGGTACTCCTTTTTGCCTGTCTTTCTGTACAGGAACATAGCACCGTTAAAAGAATTTACATGGGAGTAGGCGTGAAAATAAGCTGTATTCTGCCCTGCCACGGGAGAATAATCAAACATGTCTTCTCCGCGCTCGAATATCCCCCAAAACCGCGTGTATTCAAATTTTTTCGCAAACCGGCGCAAATCCGAAAGATACGTTTCGTCCAAGCCGCGGCTTTCCGCCATATCTATAAAGCGATACAGGCTCTCCGACAGGGTATACCATTCGATTTCCCTCTTTGTTTCGTCCTTACTGCCGCCGTTGTCGCCGATCCGGCATTTTGCGTTTCTGATTGCGGGTATTTCCCTGAAATTATCCAAAAGCGCTCTGCATACTTCAAACGCCCTTTCGATGCCGCAGTATTCAACCGCGTCCATCATGCCCTGAAACACCTTTTCCGCCATATATGCCGTATTGCAGATACAGCAATCCGACGCAACTTTCCGCACTTCGTCAAACTGTCCAACGTATTCCCGTACGCGTTCCGCATATCGCTCATCCCCCGTCGCGCGATAGAAACGCGCATATGCCTGCAGCCACTGTCCCAGCACGATGCCACCCTGACAAAACCAGCTCGCGTCGCCATATGCAATACTCTTTCCCGCGCCCGTATCCAACTCCGCTTTTTTCCGCATCTCATAAAAGGCATCTTCCGTCGGGATCGAGAGATAAAATTCCCCGATCTCCCTCAATTTTTCCTTTAATTCCCCGTCGGAGAGCTTCACTCTGTCATACGGCAGCGAGATGAGAGTTCTCTCCCGATCCGCTTCCGCCGTCCCTTCGGACTGTTTTATACCTTTCCCGGCGGCGAAGATCCGTTCCGCCCTTCGGTCAAATATTTCTTCCGGGCTTGCAGCTACGGACGATTCGGGAACAATATTTTCAAAAACTTTCATGCTTACTCCTCAGCCTGCGGCATATTGCCCGCAGGCGATACACAAAATGGCAAAGACGCAAACGGCTATACCGATCTTTTGAATTACAGCCAGCTTTTCTTTGAAAACAATCGCCGAAACGATCGCCGATAAAACGATTGTGCCGCCGTTCAAAACGGGAAAGACGATAACGCTCGGCAGAGCTCCTGCAAGATAGGTGTTCAGCTTATTGCCGATCCCCAAAATCAGCCCCAATGCAATCGTGCAGATCACCGATTTCCGCCCGATGCATATTCGCCTTTTCTCCTCTCCGTCCCCGAGATCCGTCCGCCGATTTTTTGCAAAGAAAAAAATTGCGCACAAAATTCCGCTGATGACAAAATTTACAGCAAAAACCGCACATAAAAACACATTGAGGGAAATCGCCGCATAATCCGTGACAAACAATTTCTGCGTTATACCGATAAAGCCGGAAAAAATCATCCCGCAAACGGCAAAAATCAGCCATCTGAACCGAAAAGGTCTTCCCGGTTCCCTTTTGACGACAAGCGCAAGCGACGCGACAACCGCAATGACGCCGATGACGTGGGAAGCGTTCAGCCTTTCTGCGTATCGCACGCATCCCCATGCGGTGGAAATGACAAATCCGCACGAATAAAACAACGTAGAGAGCGCCATCCCGCCGTACTCGATCGCCTTCAAAAGTGCGATCTGCGAAAAGAAAATGCTCAGCGCGTTCCCGATTACGATCGGCCACGGCAAGCGGATGCCCTGCCGCAAATCGGAAAAACCCGAGAGAAAAATCACGACGAATGCGACGAAAAAAGCCGCGGCGTTGACGAGCATCGTCCGCAAAAATCCGTCTGCACGGATACACCTCGTCACGACGGATTTCATCGTCCCTGCCAATACGCCCACCACCAAAAAAAGATAATCCATATTTCGCCGTCGGATTCAACAATCGGAAACGATTATTTTTCGGCAAAGGATCGTCTTTCGCCTGACTCCTTCCGCGTCTGGATAATAGAAATCGCCGTAAAACAAAAGTGCCGAATTATCGTCGAGCGGAATTATTTCGGGATTGCCGCACGCCCCGTCCCATTCGTGCCAGACGGGGTGTTCGGTGGGACGATTTGCCAATCCGCTCCGATTCTCCGCCTTCATGACGACGAGCGGTTTGCTCCATTTCAATCCGCATCCGTCGTTGCACGCCGTCACATAAAGCCCCGGGCGGGCATAACAAAGCAATGTCACTCCGCATTTCAACGTACAAAGCCGCGGCAAAATTCCCACCTCGGAAAATACTTTCGGTTTCGTCCAGGTATATCCGCTGTCCGTCGATCGGGAATAATACATGGGCCCCCATTCTTTTCCTGTATACGCCGCCCAAGTCGAACGCAAAAACCACACGATCGAGCCGTCCGGCATAAATTCAAAATCGCTGTCGCTGAACCCGCCGCTTTGATAGGGATATTTTTTTCCGTCCGCTTCGTACTCCATGTGTCCGCGCAGTCTGAACGTCTTTCCGCCGTCGTCCGAACGAAATATTTCCGCCGAATAATACGGGCTGTATTGCCCGTTATACGGATTCAGGTGCCCCTCGCCGGAAAATGCGCTCACCCAAACGGCACCGTCCGGTCCCAATTTCGGCGTCCCGCGCGGTTGAATGGATTTCAGCGTTCCGACACTTTCCCCGGGGTGAAAAATAACGACGCGCGTCAGATACGGCCATTCAACTTTTACGTTTTCCCGCACAACATTTCCGTTCCCCGAAATCGTCCGGAGAATATGCCACTCTTTTTTTGATATACTTTTCGGAAGGCGATCGGCATCATACGCTTTAATGATCGAACCGTCGTGAAAAAAGGTCATTCCGTCCTGCACGGGAAGCGTCTTTTCCGCCGCCCGCTCGGAAAAATCATAATCGGGCGTCTGCATCCCGACAGGTGTCACTGTGTATCCCGCAAGCACAAGTCCCGATTCGACGGGAAAATAAATTTTATCCCCATTGGGCAGTTTCAACCCGCATTCGGCTGCTACGGAAGGCGAAATTTCCTCCCAGCAGACGCCACCGTCCACGCTTTCAAACCACCGCGCCGTTTTCCCGGCATTATATATATCATCCTCTTCCACGTGGACAGAAACAATAATCCTGTCACCCACGCGATACGGACGGGGAAATTGATAGGGACCCCATAAATATTCTTCCGGGCGCATCCCGCGAACCACAACGCTTTCTTTTCCCAAGCTTAATTGCATCCTTGCTCCCATGCATATCCGCGATGTCTGCCCGAGCCCGTCAAATGAAATTTTTCGGATTGGCTCTTGACGAGTCACTTAAAATATGCTATAATCTTTATGTCAGTATTATAGCATACTTCCTCCGTACATTCAATGAGAAAATCGGTCATGATGTGAGAAAATCCGACCTATTTTTTTCTCTAAAAGGGAAATATATGCCATATAATTATAGATGTAGCGCGTGAAGCGTGTCCGACAGACAGAAAACATTTTTAATTCTTTTCGGGAACCACATGTAAATTGTTAATTATCAGATAAAACAATAAACGGCCCCTGATATTTATGACAATAAATAAAAAATCCGCCATTGTGTGAGAAAAAACAATATGATTACTCTTGAAAACAAAATTGAATTATCCTTTGCTTATATGGGATATTTTACGGGAAGCCGCGGATGGATACATTCCTATGTAACCATAAACACAAATGAGGTAATTTTTGTAACAAAAGGCACCGTGTATCTGAGAGAAAACAATATCGACTATATTCTGAAGCCGGGAGATTTGATTTTTTTATCTCCGAATGTGTGCCATGGCGGTTATAAGCGCAGCGAAGAGCCGGTCGAATTTTATTATCTGCACTTTTTCGATAAAAACGGCGATGCTCTTTCGTTCAAGAAATATTATCACATTGAAGACGTTTATAATTATAAAAATGCCTTCAGAAAACTCAACCATCTCGTCCTGCTAAAGAAAAACCGTTCTTTAATCGAATGCAATATGACCGCCATGCTTTTAGAATTGAATGAAACGTCGGATGCATTGCAAAATAAACTTTGTTACGATATAACAGAATATATACGAATCCATCTCGCCGACCCGCCGGATATTCCGACTATTGCGAGTCATTTCCAATATTGTCCGGATTATCTTTCAAAATTGTTTGTCAAATACTATCATATGCCTTTGAAAAAATACATTTCTCTGGAACGAGTTGCCTTTATCAAAAGCTATCTTTCCACGACGAATTATTCCATTAAACAAATAGCCGATCTGTGCAATTTTGAAAGCGAAAATCT
>CALWAU010000030.1 GCA_944375795.1 uncultured Clostridia bacterium
AGCCCGTAATCGGTGACCAGCTCCCGTTTGCCGTACAGCAGCCGCACCGCGCGGCCGTTCAGAATGTCGATTGCGGGGAAAAGTTTCATGCGTGCGATGATGCCTCCTCGGAAATAAATTTTTTTGCGCTCCCGGCAAATTCCGCCAAAATTCCGCGGCGGAATCCTGTTTTGCATGGGGCAGGGCTGCGGCTGTCGCCGCCTGACCGCTTGCGCGGTAAGGCGCAAACCTTTGGTTTGCTTTTTGGAGGTCCTTTTGCGGGCTCCGCTCTGCACCCGCAAGGGACATTGTCCCTTGACCCTTTTTCGGGGCTCCTCTGTGCAAAGGGAAGCCGGACGGGCTTTGCCCCGTCACAATTTCAAAAAATTGGCGAGGAGCTTCAGCCCCGTTTCGCCGCTCTTTTCGGGGTGGAACTGCACGCCGTAGACGTTGCGGCCGTCCCATACCGCCGCGGAATAATCCACGCCGTATTCCGCCCTGCCTATCGTATATTCGCCTACGGGGGCGTAATAGCTGTGGACGAAATAGAATTCGCTGCCCTCCGGAATGCCCGCAAACAACGGCGTGCGGAGCTGAAAAACGCCGTTCCAGCCAATGGCGGGGACCTTGCCCGAAGCAAAACGCACCACGTCGCCGCCGCACAGGCCCAATCCCGCGTGCTCGCCGTCCTCAAAGGAGCGGCGCATCAGAAACTGCATTCCCAGGCAGATGCCCAAAACGGGGGTTTCCGCGCGGCGGCGCAGGACGTATTCGGCGAGGCCGCCGGCTTTCAACGCAGCCATGCCCTGTCCGAATGCGCCGACGCCGGGCAGAATCAGGCGGTCGCAGCCGTCCAACACCTCGGGCGAGGAGGATATCTCCGCGCGCTCGCCCAAATACTCGAACGCCTTTTGCACCGAACGCAGATTCCCCGCGCCGTAATCGACGATGCCCGTCATTCCAGAATCCCCTTCGAGGAGGGAAGGCGGGAGGAAGTGATCTCCGCCGCCTTGCGGATGCAGCGCGCCAGGCCCTTGAACACCGCCTCCGCTTCGTGGTGGCGGTTGCCGCCCTTCAGCATTTTCACATAGGCGTTCACCCCGCCGCGATAACAGAAAGCGCGGAGAAATTCCTCCACGAGCTCGAGGTCGAAATCGCCGCATTTGCCCTCCGCAAGGTCGGGGCAGTCAAAGACGAGATAGCCCCTGCCGCTCAGATCCACGGCGACCTGCGCCGCCGTTTCGTCCATCGGGACCACGCAGTCGGCAAACCGCTCTATTCCCCGCCTGTCGCCAAGGGCGCTTCTGAACGCCTCGCCCAGCACGATGGCGATGTCCTCCGCCGTATGGTGGGCGTCCACCTCCGTGTCGCCGTGACAGACGACGGACAAGTTGATGCCCGAATGAGTTTTGAACAGCTCCAGCATATGGTTGAGAAAGCCGACGCCACTGTCCACGCCGCCCGCGCCCTCGCCGTCCAGATCGAGCGAGAGGAAAATTTCCGTCTCCGCCGTCTTTCGTTTCAGTTCCGCTCTGCGCTGTGCCATAATCCGACCTCCTTGACTTCCCGATGCCCCGGCGCCTCGGCTCCGGGCAAAACTTATACGCTTTATCCCTTTTTCAGGCGCAGCAGCACCGCATTGGCGTGCGCGTGCAGGCCCTCGCTTTCGGCCAGCCGGACGATGTCCGCGCCGTCCGCCTTCAACGCCGCGGGAGAATAGCGTATCACGCTCATTTTTCTGAGGAACGTATCGCGGTTGAGGACCTCGAAAAACCGCGCCGTGCCGCCCGTGGGCAGGATATGGTCGGGGCCGGCGAAGTAGTCCCCCACCGGTTCCGGCGTGTAGCCGCCGAGGAATACCGCGCCCGCGTTGCGGATGCTGGGCAGCAGCGCCTCGGGGTCGGCGGTGTAAATTTCGAGGTGCTCGGGCGCGATCCTGTTCGCGATCTCCGCAGCTTCGGAAAGGTCTTTCACGAGCACGATTCCGCCGCCGTGTTCGAGGGAGGCCTCCGCGATCTCCCGCCGGGGCAGAAGGGCGCACTGCTTCGCCACCTCCGTCGCCAGCCGCGCCGCAAACTCGCCGTCGTCGGTCAGGACGATGGAACGGGAACGCTTGTCGTGCTCCGCCTGGGAGAGCATGTCCGCCGCCACGTATTCCGCATCCGCCGAACCGTCCGCGATGATGAGGATCTCGCTGGGGCCCGCCAGCATGTCGATGCCGACCCTGCCGTATACTTCCTTTTTCGCAAGCGTCACATAGATGTTGCCGGGGCCGGCGATGACGTCCACGGCGGGAACGCTCTCCGTGCCGTACGCGAACGCCGCCACCGCCTGCGCGCCGCCCGTCTTGAACACCGCTTCCGCGCCGCATTCCTTCGCCGCCACGAGGGTGGCGGAATTGATTTTTCCGTTCCGCGCGGGCGTCGCCATATAAATGTGCTTCACCCCCGCCGCCCTGGCGGGCAGAATGCCCATGCAGACGGACGAGAACAGCGGCGCCGTGCCTCCGGGCACATAGATCCCCGCCCTGTCCACGGGGCGGAGCACGTAGCCCGTCATTCTGCCCTCGGCGTCCGTTTCGGAAAGCCCTTCCGTTCCGCCGCGGCTGTGGTATTCCAAAATCCGATCCTTGGCGCGGCGCAAAGATCGGAGAAGTTCGGAGCTCACCTCGCGGTAAGCCGCTTCAAACTCCGCCTCGCTCACCCGCACCGTGTCCGCGGTGAGCGGCGTGGCGTCGAATTTTTCTTCATAGGCAAACAGCGCTTTGTCGCCGTTCTCCCGCACGTCCTTCACAATCGCGCGGACGACGGCGGCGGCTTCTTCGTCCTCCGCCGCGCTCTGTGCAATCAGTTTTTCGCAATTTTCGCTCGTATATATCTTCATGGCAATCATCGTGACCTCCCGTCACCAAATTTCTTTTGCGGGCCGAACAGATGTGCCCGCCCGCATATGCGGTCAGCCGACGATCTCCCGCATCCGGTCTATGAGGGGGAGAATTTCCGCCGCCTTGATTTTCAGGCTCACCTTGTTGACGACCAGCCGCGCCGAAATATCGAATACCTCTTCCAGCACGACCAGCCCGTTTGCGCGCAGGGTGCCGCCCGTCTGCACGACGTCGAAAATGACGTCCGAAAGCCCCGTGACGGGCGCCAGCTCGATGGAGCCGTTGAGGGGAATGATCTCCACCTCCTCCCCGCGTTCGGCGTACAGCTTGCGCGCCGTGTGCACGTATTTGGTCGCCACCCGCAGGTGGGGATTGGTCAAAAGCTCCTTTTTCTCGGGGAATCCCGCCACGCAGAGGCGGCAGGGCTCGAATTTCAAATCGAGCATCTCATAGAGATCCTTTTCGTGTTCGAGCAAAGTATCCTTCCCGACGATGCCGAGATCGGCTATGCCGTATTCCACATAGGTGGGCACGTCGGCAGGCTTGATGAGGAAAAAGGAAAATTTTTTGTCCGGGCTCTCCAGAACCAGCTTCCGGGTATCGGAAAAGACCACGGACGCGTCCACGCCGCATTTTTCCAGAAGCTCCGCGCTCTCGTTCGCAAGCCTGCCCTTCGCCAGCGCAATGGCAATCATATCTTCTCCACCCCCTTTTCCGTCGCCGCCAGCACGACCCGGGCGCCCCGCGCCCTGGCGTATTCGAGCCCTTCCTCGTATCCGCCCGTATACAGATCGGCGGTTTTGCCCTCGGCGGTCAGCTTCCGATACTCCGCATAAGCGGCCGCCTCGCAGCCCTCTTTGGCGAGAACGACGGCGTACGGCGGGGGCGGCGCCTGCATTTTTCCGCCCCGTTCCAGGGCCATGAGAATGCGTTTCAGCCCCATCGCAAACCCCACCGCGGGGATATGCTTTCCGAAATCGTCGGCGAGCATGTCGTACCGCCCGCCGCTCAGCACGGGCGCGCCCAGCGCCTTGGTCAGGCCGGTAAAGACGATGCCCGAATAGTAGGACAGGCTCTTGACGGTGCCGAGGTCGAAGGAAACGTATTTGTCGCAGCCGAACTGCTTTAAGAGGGCGTGCACCTTTTTCAGGTGTTCCAGCGCGCCCAGCGCCGTAACGTCGTCCGTCAGCCGTTCCGCGCGGGCGAACACTTCCTCCCCGCCGAACAGGGAGGGGAGCGCCTGCACCGCCTCCGCCGCCCTGCCCCCGACGCCCGAATTTTTCAAAAGCATCGCCGCGCCGATGGTATCCTTGGCGTCGATACAGGCGCGCAGGCGTTCGGCGTCCGCCTCGCCGAGGCCGGCCCCGGACAAAAGGCCCTTGAAAAACCCGACGTGCCCGACGTCCACGGTAAAATCGTCCAGCCCCGCCGCCCGCATGCATTCGACGGCGAAAGCGATGATCCGCGCATCGGAAAAAGCGCCCTCCTCGCCGAGAAATTCCACCCCCGCCTGCAAAACTTCGCGCTGGGAGAGATTGCCCGTCCCCTCGGCGCTGTTCCACACTTCGCCCACGTACGCCAGCCGCACCCGGGTATCCCTGAGTTTGGTGGCGGCGATGCGCGACACGGCCAGCGTCATATCCGGGCGCAGGACGAGCAGAGCCCCGTCCCCGTCCGTCATTTTGAACATATTTCCCTGGGGGATGCGGTTGCGGATCTCGGCGAAAGTATCGTAATATTCCAGCGCCGAGCTCTGCACGAAGCGGCAGCCCGCCAGGCGGAATTTTTCTTTCAGCCTCTCCTCCAATAAAGACAGATTGTAGTATTCGCCGGGCAGCACGTCCTGTACGCCGGCGGGAAGTTTATGAAAATTCATGCTCTCTTACCTGTTATTCAAAAAATTTTCCCTGCGCGGTCAGAAGGCCTCTCCGTAGCGGTAGGCGGTGAGAAAATCTCCGTCCGCATAGAAAAACATTCCGTCTCCGACCACCGCCGTCGGATTGTCGGCATAGCTCGCATACAGCGTCTTGCGCAGCACGCCCTCCCCGTCATAAAAGCGATAGGCGTCCGCCCCGGCATCATATCCTTCGTAAAAACGATTCGCCCACGTCCGGACGACGGTACAATCTTCTTCGCCGGCATAGAAGGTCACCGAAGAATATTCGTCCTCCTCGTCCGTTCGGTAATCCTCCGGGTCAGGTCCGACGACCTGTTCGCCCGTCCGGGGATTCCGGATCATGTACCGATAGCCGTCCCACAGATAGGTGCCGTCAAAATACACCCGCGCGGCAAACGCATAGCCGTAACCGATTTCGGAGGACGAGGAGCCGTCCTCCTCGTATAAAATCCTGCCGGTGAGGAGGTCGTAATACACCAGTTGGCCGTCCCCTCCGCTCGCATAGACGATATGGTCTTTGCGGTTGAGCGCGACGATCGGATCGGTTATCGTCCTCTCGGGTCTCTCCGCGTCCGTGACGGCGTCCGTTTCCAGATTATAAACGCTGAAAATCGCGCTGTCATTTCCCCAAAAATATCCGAGGCGCTCCCCGTCTATCACCGCGGTGGAAATATTCCAACCGGGCACCTCCACACGCTTGTAAAGGCTTCCGTCCCCGATCCGCAGCACAGATATCTCCGAGGAGCCGTCCGCATAGACGAGGTAATCGCCGTCCGTATCGAAGGAATGCAGCCCCTCTCCTTCCCATGCCGTATATTCCCAAACGAGATTTTTGTCGAATACTTCCAGCGCGTATCCGTCCTCGGTCCGCCCGTAAGCGACGAGCTTTTCCGCATCGGCGTTGTAAGCGAGGTATTCCGCCGTCGAAGGAATCGTGCAGGCGAGGGGCTCGGTATCCTCATAGCGGGCGTAGAGCGCATGATCGGTCCCGATATCCACCCGATTGGATCTATAAGGAATGCGCCGCCCGCCGTCCGGCTCGTCATACCAGCCGAGAAAATCGTAGCCGGGCACGTTATAAAAAAGATACTCGATGGAATCCGGCCCGGTTTGATATATCCGTTGCAGGTCGTACGAACCGCCCAAAGTGACCGTCTGCGTCCCCTCATCCCTGCCCATAAATCCGACATAGCGCACTTGCGCTTCCTGCCGCACGACTTTCCAAAACGCATACACGCGCACGTCCCGATACTCCGAAAACACCGTCTCGGAGGTGATCTGCTCTCCCGTTCCGTTTTTGCCTGTGTACCAGCCGGCAAAATCGTACCCCGGCCGCTCGGGCACATCAGGCAGGATATAACATCCTCCCACCGCCGTCTCCGTCGTCAATTCCCGCCCGTCGCCGTAATCGAACACGACGTTGTAGGCCGACTCCGGCCTGACCTCCCAAAACGCGTACAGGCGCACGTCTTTATGGCCCGAAAATACCGTTTCGGAAGTGATGCGCTCCCCCGTCCCGTTTTCGCCGGTATACCAGCCCATAAAGTTATACCCCGGCCGCTCGGGCGCATCGGGCAGAACGTAACATTCGCCCGCCAGGACTTCCGCCGTCACTTCCTGCCCGTCGCCGCAGTCAAACACGACGTCGAACGAGCGTTTCGGAATACGGGAAGCGATGTCGGCGCAGCCCGCCAGCCCGCCGCACGACAACACGGCTGCAAGCAGAGCGGACGCTATTTTTTGCATTCTCATGGTCCCCTCCCGTCCGCCGAGCGGACGACGGCGGAAAAATTTCTCCTCTCCGTTGTTCCGCCGTAATTATTATACTACAAATCGCGCCTTTCGTCAATAGAAGAAGAGGAAAAAACGCGCGGCGCACAAAGATTTTTCCCGCCCGTCACCGCTTTCCGCCCCTCGCGCAAGGAGAAACCGAAAAACCGCGGTCAAATGCGACGACAGCCGATTCATCTCATTCATAAAAACAATTTTCCGATATCCGTACAACCGCTCTTTTCAAACGCTCTCCGCCGTTCCGACCAAAACTCTTTCGCCGTCCGTTTCATTTCTTCGTCCTCAATTTTGTCGATAAAATCTTCCATCCAGCCGGATATACGGGAATAATCCCTTCCTATCTCTTTCAAGCGGCAGAAAACCCGATCATCCAGATTGAGGTCCTCCGCCTGTTTTATCGTCCGAAACATGGGACCTCGAAACGCAAATACCGCCGCAATCGTAAACAAACGCACATATTCGTCCGTCGACGCTGCTTTTTCGGGATAAAGAAAAAACTTTCTGTCCTCCTCCCCGCATAATACAAAAAAAATTTCCATATCCTTTTTCCATCTTTTCTCTGCCTCCGCCATTCCTTTGTTTTGCTTCATGATTGCCTCCCGCATGATTTGAATTTTATATAGTATAATTATATAGGATTTTATCCTATAAATCAACATAAATATAGGCGTTTTTGGTATAATTCAAGAAAGAGGAAAGCATTTTATGGAAATCGCAAAAATTGTAGGAGAAAATCTGAAAGCCGCGCGGAAGGCAAAAGGTCTCACGCAGGCACAGCTGGCAAAAGAATTGCACAAATATCAGTCGGATTACAGCGAATACGAAACGGGAAAAGTGCAGCTCGATTACGAAAAAATCGTCTACCTGTGCAATCGTCTGGACATCACCCCGAACGACCTTTTCAGTTTCAACGGCTGACGCCCGCCTTTTCCCGGTCCGCAAAAGGCCCGCCGCGACATTTTTGGCGGCGTCTTTTATGACGGATATTTCAAAATGAAAGCGATTATCCGACATCAATAAACCGATAAACAGAAAACATATATTTTTTCGCAATTTTTTCAGGCCCCGCCGGGACCTGATTTTTTATTCCGCAAAAAAATAAATCCGGTTCATTCCCGGATTTATCGTCGGACAATTTTACCTCTCCCGTCCGCTTTTTAATTGAGCACCACGTCTTTCAGGCTGTTATATTTTTTCAATGCCGCGTCGCGGAGCGCCTCCGTATCGTAATGCCCCTCAAACGTCTCGTCCGACATCTTTTTCGCCGCAAAAATCACCCCCGCGGAATAGTGCAGATTTTTGATGCCGCCCAGCATTTTTCCCGACTGCCGCGTTCCGAAAAAGTCCCCGCTGCCGCGCATTTCGAGGTCTTTTTCCGCAATCGCGAATCCGTCCGTATTGTTTTTCAGGGTAAGAAGCCGTTCCTTCGCCGTGTCGCTCTCCGCGCCCATCAGAAGGAAACAGTAGCTCTTTTCGCTGCCTCTGCCGACCCGCCCGCGCAGCTGGTGCAGCTGGGACAGCCCGAACCGCTCGGCATTATAGATGACCATGATCGTGGCGTTGGGCACATCCACGCCCACCTCGATGACCGTCGTGGAAACGAGGCAATCGTATTCCCGTTCCTTGAAGGCGCGCATCACCTCCGCCTTTTCCCTGTCCTTCATCCGCCCGTGCAGCAGCCCGAACCGAACGAAGGGCAGCCGGTTTTTCAGCTCCTCGAACAGCTCTTTGACGCTGATCAGCGTCCCCTCCTCGTCGTCCTCGTCGATTTTCGAGCACACGAAATACGCCTGCTTTCCCGCCTGCACTTCCCTGCCGATGTAGTCCAGCATATCCTCGTACCGCGCGCCGGAAATGATGCTTGTCGCCACCTCCTGCCTCGCCCTGGGTTTGTCCGTAATGGTGGTGACGTCCAGATCCCCGTAAAAGATGAGAGACAGGGTGCGCGGAATGGGCGTCGCGCTCATGACCAGCATGTCCGCCCCCTCTCCCTTTTCCGCCAGCGCGTTGCGCTGCGCCACGCCGAAGCGGTGCTGCTCGTCGCAGACGATAAAGGACAAATCGGGGATTTCCACGTCCCCCTGGATCATCGCGTGCGTGCCGCAGACGATATCCACCGCCCCCGATTTTATCCGCGATTTCATCTCCCGTTTTTCCTTCGCGGTCATCCCCCCCGCCAGATACCCCACCTTATAATCGGGGAAATATTTTTCGAGAAGGGCATAATTCTGTTCCGCAAGCACCTCCGTCGGCGACAGGTACGCCACTTTGTGCCCGCTTTTCACCGCCATGTAAATGCCGCAGAGCGCCACCGCCGTCTTGCCGCTGCCCACGTCCCCCTGCAAAAGCCTGTTCATGCGCGAGGGGCCGCGCAGATTCTCGAACATCTCGTTCACCGCCCGCTTCTGTCCGTCCGTGAACTCGAAGCCGAACCGCCCGGCAAACGCCTTGACGTCCGCCGCGCTTGCCGTATATTTATGCACGCGCACGTCCTCTTTGCTCCCCTTGATGATCTTGAACGCGGAGATGAGCACGAAATACTCCTCCAGCGCCAGCCGTTCGGCGGCGGCGTCCCGCGCCTCGAAATCGGGCGGGTTATGGATATCGAAAAAGCTTTTCGCCAGGGAGGGCAGCCCGTATTTTTCGGCGACGGGGCGGGGAATGACGCTGTCTATCGCAACCTTTTTCAGCGCCTCCGCCACCGCGTTCCGTACGATTTTCTGCGTCAGCGAACCCTTGAGCGGATAGACGGGCACGATGCCTTTCAGCCGACTGTTCTGTTCCAGCGGCTCGAAGGAGGGATTGACGATGGAGATCTGCCCGTATTTATTCTGCACCCGCCCGTAAAGGAGATACTCTCCGGGCTTGATTTTATCCCGTATATACGGCTGGTTGAACCAGACGGCCACAAACGGCAGCCCGTCCTGGTTGCAATATACTTTCACCGTTTTCAGGCGGGACATGTAATTGACGGGCGCCACCCGCACCACCTCGCACGCCGCCAGCACCATGTCATTGTGGTAAGCGGTGCGCAGGGAGGAGCGTTCGGTCAGGTCGAGATAGGCGCGCGGATAAAAGCGGACGAGATCCTCCGCCTCGAAAATATTCAGCTTGTTCAGGTCCTTTTCCCGCTTTTCGGTGATTCCCTTCAATGCCGTAAGCTTCATGCTTCGCCTCCCGTCCTTCGGATATTTTCTCTTTCTTTTTTACTCTTCGTCAAAACCCTGCCCCGCTCTTTTTTGCCCGAATCCTTCTTTTCCCCCGTTCGGGGAAAATACAAAGCGGAAGAAACAGCGCCGCCGCTCCTCCCGCTTTCGTCAACTTTTTTCTTTCGTTTCCCGGCTTCCCGGGGATATATATACAGGGGATTTCCGTCCCCGATCAAGGATCGCTCCTCATTCTCTCATGATTCATTCTGCGAATAAATACGACAATTATACGTTTATTCCAGAGATATTATATAGTAGTACACGGGCTGTCCGCCGCTGTGATAGTCCACGTCGCAATCGGGATATTTTTCCGCGATGGTCGCACAGAGCGCCGCCGCTTCCTCCTCCTTGACGTCCTCGCCGTAGTACAGCGTGATGACCTGGTGGGAATCCTCTTTCATGTGGGCGATGAGCTTGAGCGCCGTCTCCTCGACGGAGGAGGACTTGGCGAGAATTTTCTTGTCGTCCAGGCCGATGATGTCTCCCTGCTTGATGGAAAAACCGTTCATCGTGGTATTGCGCACCGCGTAGGTGACCTGTCCCGCCTTCACGTTGTCCATCGCGTGGATCATATTCGTCTTGTTTTCCTCCACGCTCGCCTCGGGATTGAACTCCAAAGCCGCCGTGAAGCCCTGCGGCACATTTTTGGTGGGGATGACGTGTATGACCCGGTTTTCGACGAGCGCCCTCGCCTGCTCGGCCGCCAGAATGATGTTTTTGTTGTTGGGGAACACAAAAATGTTTTCCGCGTTAATCTTCTGCGCCGCCGTCGCGATGTCGCTGGCGGAAGGATTCATCGTCTGTCCGCCTTCGATGACGCGGTCCACAAACAGATCCTTGAAGATATCGGCAAGCCCCTGCCCCGCGCAGATGGACAACATGCCCATCTCTTTCTTTTCCGCTTCCCGCTTGGCGCGCAGCTGGCGGTTCTGTTCCAACATGTTCTCTATCTTCGGGCGGTCCAGCTCTCCCAGCTCCAAAGCGTAGGTCAGCGCCACGCCCGGCATATTGGTGTGCACGTGCACCTTCACCATCTCGAGGTCGCCGATGCAGATGACGCTGTCACCCAGGCGCATCAGCCGCTCGCGCAGCCGGTCGATGTCGGACAGGGTCGTGCTCTTTTTCAGATTGATGATGAAAAATTCGGTGCAGTAGGCAAACTGTATTTCGCCGAGGTCGAGATTGATGATGTCGGAATTGTCCCCGAACTCCGCCTGCGGCTTATCCTCCGCCTGCGTCTGCACGTCCGCGCCGACGTCCTCGCCCGTGAGCGACGCGAGAAAGCCGCGCATGATGGTCATCAGACCCACGCCGCCGCTGTCCACGACGCCCGCCTTTTTAAGCACGGGCAGAAGCTCCGGCGTTTTGGCGAGGGCCTTGTCCCCCTCCGCGATGACGTCCGCGAAGAAATCCTCGAAATTTTTCTTTCTGGAAGCGATCTTCACGGCGCTTTCGCTCATCATGCGCACGACGGTGAGAATGGTGCCCTCCTTGGGCACGGACACGGCGCCGTAGGCGACCTTCGTGCCCGCCTCCATGGCCTTGGCGAAAGTTTTGGTGTCGAACTCCTTGCCGCACTCGCGCAAGACCGAGCAGATGCCCCGCAGAATCTGGGACAGGATGACGCCGGAATTGCCGCGGGCGCCTTTGAGCGCGCCCTTGGAAACGCTGTCACACACCTCCATGAAGGCATTGGAGGGACAGGCGGAAAGCTCCTTCACCGCCGACTGCATCGTCAGGGACATATTGGTGCCCGTGTCCCCGTCGGGGACGGGAAAGACGTTGAGCGCGTCCACCTTTGCCCTGTTATTTTCAAGTAGCCTCGCACCGATCGAGATCATCTTCCGGAATTCGGTGCTGTTTATCGTTTTCTGCATTTTCATGCTCCTTTAATCGAATGGAAAATAAAGGGGAAACTGCCGCGAAAACGCGACGACGAAAAATAGCGCGCTGAAACGCGAAAGACCGGGCCGATGAACATCGGCCGCCTCGGATAAGTAAAAAATACGGAAAAAGCGCGGAGCCGACAGGAGGCGCCCGCGCGCGTCGCTTTTACAGTTTAACCCCTATAACGTTTACGTTGACGGTATCCACGATCATACCGGTGAATTTCTCCACGCGGTATTTCACGGATTCCTTGAGCGATTCGGCGACGGCGTTGATGGACACGCCGTACTTGATCACCACGTACAGGTCGATATAAATTCTGTTCCCGGAGGTAGTCACCTTGACGCCGCGGCCGCCGGGGTCCTTTTTGAGGAGCTCGGACAGGCTGTCGGTAAAACGGCGCGAAACCATTTCCACAATGCCGTAGCACTCCATGGCAGTGTGGGACGCCACCTTGGCGATGGCGAGGTCGGATATGGATATCTTGCCGTAGGCGTTGCTCGTATTGACAGACATAGTATCCTCCAAGTTCTTTCCTATTGTACAACATTTGCGCACGGAATGCAAGCAAAACCCTCCCCTTTCAAATATTTTTTTATTTTTTTGTCTTTTCCGGGGCGTTTTTAATTGCTTTTTCGCCCGAATCATGCTATATTATTTATGCTCGCTCTCCGGAAAGATACGGGAAGCGTGTAATTCTTGCGGTAAAATTATCCCGATCGGAGGTGTTCAATATGTCGAGAGTATGCAGTATCTGCGGTAAGGGCCAGACGAGCGGCAACAACGTCAGCCACTCCAAGCGCAGGACGAGAAGGACCTTCAAGGCCAACGTCCAGAAAGTTTCCTTTATCCAGAACGGCAAGGAGCAGAAAGGCTACGTCTGCACCCGTTGCCTTAAAAAGACGGAAAGGGCCTAAAAGACTTTTTTTCGTTTCATTTGTTTCAGCAAAACAAATGAAACGAGGTTTTTGCGGAAAATCTTACAGGACAGACACCTACGGCACGCCGCGTTTTTACGCGGCTGACTGTCGGTTTCTTTCCTCTCTCGCGGCTCTGCCGCTCGTTTCACCTTGCTTCCGTCTTTCACAAAGGCAAAAAGGGCATAACAAGTGACGCCCTTTTTGCAATATCCTCCGTTTCATTGCTTTTCTTTTGCAAGGCAAAACAAAAGCAAATCAAATCTTAACAGGACTTTCACTTTCAGGCGAAAAAAGCAGACCGCGCGGTCTGCTTTTTGTTTTATGCTATGTTCTGAAGCAACTTCAAAAATTTTTCCGCCGCCTTGGAAAATACCTGATACTTTTTCCACGCGAAGAATAAATCTGCACGCATTGCAGGCTCCAACGGTCTGAATGTCAGTTCTGTACCTTCGGTATTGATGAGATTGTCTATCGCCAGCGCGCAGCCCATGCCCGCCTTTACCATAAGCGCGGCGTTATAGACGAGATTGTGCGTGGACAGAATATTCAGCTTGGAAAAGTCGTATCCCAGCCAGCCGGAAAGCTCGTTTGAGTGCAGCGCCTGTCTTGAACAGAGAATGGGAATGTCCGCCAAATCGGCAGGTTTTACCGCGGGTTTTTCCGCCAACGGGCAGTCCTTTCGCATCACAAAGCCCCACACGTCGCTGTCGGGCAGTTTTACATAGTCATATTTTTCAAGGTCGGTATTGCCGACGAACAGCCCGAAATCGACAAGCCCGTTATCGAGCCGCTCCGACACGTCCTCGTCGTTGCCGCTGTAAAGGTGAAAACGCACGTCGGGGTGCCGATCGCGGAGCTTTTTCATGGCCTCAATCACCGTACGCATCCCCTGCGTTTCGCCGCAGCCTATATAAATATCGCCCGTGATAACTTCATCCGTCGCCTTAAACGCGCCCTCCGTCTTGTCGGCAAGGTCGACTATCTCCTGCGCGCGGCGGTATAAAAACATTCCGTCCTCGGTGAGCGTCGTCTTTCTCTTTCCGCGCACCAACAGCTGTTTACCGAGTTCCTTTTCCAGCTCCATAAGCTGTTTTGAAAGCGTCGACTGCGTGATGAAAAGCCTTTCTGCCGCCGCCGTTATATTCTGCTCCCGCGCCACCTCTATAAAATATCTTAAAACGCGCAATTCCATATTGAACACCTCCCGTTGCCTCTATTATACCGCAAACTTATCATTCCTGCAAGCGATTGATTATTATGAAAAATAACCGTTTGTCATTATTTCTTTGCCGTGCTATACTATTAGCGTAAAGAGGAGCAAAGAGATGTCGGAACAGGAACAAGCGTATTATCAAAACTTAATCGACGCAGGCTGCACGGAGCAGACGGCAAATCAGATGATTGCCTTGTTACAGAGCGGAAAAAAGGGTCAGATGTTCAAACTTTTATCAGAGTACAGAAGCGAACTTTTAAGCAATCTGCACGCCGACCAACGCCGGCTCGACTGTTTAGACTTCTTTCTCTATCAAATCAGGAAAAATTGAAACCGGAGGTTTTCTATATGGTAACTTTCAACTTTTATAACCCCACGCGCATCGTGTTCGGCAGCGGAAAGCTGAACACCCTTTCCGAACAGGTATTGCCCGGCAAAAAGGCGATGCTGCTCATTTCCAACGGCAAATCGGCCAAAGTAAACGGCTCGCTGGATAAGGTAAAAGAACAGCTTGCCAAAGCGGGCGCCCACTACGCCGTATTCGACAAGATCATGGAAAACCCCGTAAAAGAGGTCATCATGGAGGGCGCGGCGTTCGCGCGCGAAAACGGGTGCGACTTTATCCTCGCGCTCGGCGGCGGCGCTGTTCTCGATTCTTCCAAGGCAATCGCGGCAATGGCGACCAACGACGGCGATTTGTGGGACTATGTAAACGGCGGTACGGGCAAGGGCAAGCCGCTCGCAAACAAGGGGCTGCCCATCGTAACCGTTCCTACTTCGTCGGGCACGGGCTCGGAAATAAACTGCTGGGGGGTCATTTCCAACCTGGAAACGAAGGAAAAAATCGGCTTCGGCGCGGAGTGCCTCGTGCCCGTCCTTTCTATCGTCGATCCCGAACTGATGAAAACGGTGCCGCCCAAGTACACGGCATATCAGGGCTTTGACGCGCTCTTCCACAACACCGAAGTGATGATGAGTAACAGTGTAAACGTGTTCAGCGAGGCAATCGCGCTCTCCGCGATCGAAAATATCGCCAAATACCTGCCGCGTGCCGTCAAAGACGGAAACGACATCGAAGCGCGCGAGCACGTCGCCTACGGCTCCACCGTCGCGGGCATCACCATGCAGCTTACTTCCACCACGGCGCAGCACTCTATGGAACACGCGATGAGCGCCTACCACCACAACCTGCCGCACGGCGCGGGGCTTATCATGATTTCGGTGGAATTTGCCCGCTACTTCATCGAAAAGCACGCCTGCGACGGACAGTTTATCAAAATGGCGCGCGCAATGGGTATTGCAGATGCGGATAAGCCCGAAGATTTCCTCACCGCCCTCCTTGCCTTGCAAACGGCTTGCGGCGTGGACGACTTGAAAATGAGCGACTACGGTATCACAAAGGACGAGTGCATGACGCTCGCCGTCAACGCGCGGGAAACGATGGGCGGACTGTTCCTTGCCAACCCCTGCGAAATGAACGACGCCGACTGCGCGGGCGTGTTTGAAAAGGCATACCGCTGAAAAGTGAGCATGGCTATATTCGATTTGGAAAGAGGCGTAAACGGAAAAGCGCCTGTAATAAAGTTAAACAGCGGATATGAGATGCCCGTCATCGGACTGGGGACGTACAGTCTGCCCGGTTCCGTCTGCACTAATGCCGTGCGCCAAGCCTTGCAGAGCGGCTACCGCCTGATAGACACGGCTTCCTTTTACGGCAACGAGCGCGAAGTCGGCGAGGGCGTGAGAAGTTCGGGCGTGCCGCGCGAAGAGATTTTCGTCATCACAAAGCTGTATCCCAACCAATATTCCCATGCCGGGCGGGCGATAGACGAGGCACTCAAAAAGCTGAATATCGGGCATATCGACATGATGCTGTTGCACCACCCCGCACACAACGACGTTGAAACATACCGCGCAATCGAAAGGGCGGTAAAGGACGGAAAAGTGCGCTCGGCTGGCATTTCCTGCTATTATGTCAGGGAGACCGATCGCTTTTTGCCGCAGGTTGAAATCAAGCCCGCCCTTATACAGAACGAAATCCACCCCTACTATCAGGACAGCGAGGTGATAAGGCATATTCAGAGCCTCGGAATTGCCGTGCAGAGCTGGTATCCCCTCGGCGGGCGCGGATATACGGGCGCGATGTTCGGCCATAAGATACTGCGTGAAATCGCGGCGGCACACCAAAAGACGCCCGCGCAAGTAATCTTGCGTTGGCATTTGCAGCGCGGCGTCGTCGCTATTCCCGGTTCTTCCAACCCCGACCATATCCGAGAAAACATCTCCGTCTTTGATTTTTCTCTGACGGACGAGGAAATGACACGGATTGCCGCCCTCGACCGAAATGAAAAACACGATTGGTATTAAAAGCGTTTTTTTGGGGCGCGCCCGCATATGCGGGCGCGCCCATTCGTCACAAAAAAAGCCTCTCTGCATTGCGGAACGCCAGCTTTTCCGCGACGGAAAAGGAGATTCCTGCGGCGGCAAGGTCGTCGAAAAAGCGGGGCATTTCGTCCGCCCCCGCGTACAGCGGGTCCTTTGTGCCGTCGAAATCGGTGCCTATCGCGAGGACGTCCTCGCCTCCCGTTTTCAGGATATGCCGGATATGCGCAAAAATCCCGGCCCCGCCGACAAACTCCCGCACGAAATTTACGCCGATAAGCCCGCCCCCGTCCGCAATCGCCCGTATCTGCCCGTCCGTCAGGTTGCGGGGATGCGGGCAAATTTCCCGGGCGAGAGAATGGCTGGCTATGAGCGGAAGGCGGAAGTCCGCCGCGATTTTTCCGAGCTCCTCCGTCCCCTCGTCCGACAGATGGGAAACGTCCGCATAAATGCGGTGGGAGAAGAGCGCCTCCGCCGTTTTTCTCCCGAAGGGCTTCAATCCGCCCCGGCGGCCGCAGGGAAAACCCAGCTCGTTTTCCCCGTTCCACGTGAAGCCGAACATTTTCACGCCCGCGCGGACGAGGGGTTCCAGATTGGAGAGTTCCCCTTCGAGGATATTGCCGTTTTCCACCGTGAGCAGGGCGCGCACCCCCGCCCGCCCCAGTTCCTCCTCCGCCCGTCCGAACGCCCGCAGCAATCCTTCCGTGCGCTTTTGTATCCCCGTCTGCCCGTCCGGCGTAAAAATCGCGAAACACTGTAAAAAACAGCCTCCCCCGACCAATTTATCGAAGGAGACCGCCGATTTTTTCCCGTGTAAAAACCATTCGCCGGGCGCGCCCGCCGTGAGCGCGTCGCAATGCAGGTCGGCGTAGCGCAAAGCCCTACGCCTTTTGCTTTTTGCCCTTAAACAGGCGCAGTATGAGGCGGATCGCCCTGGGCGGCTTCAAACAAATGATTTTTGACATCTTTCTCCTCGTTGACGGCGACGAGCAAAAATCCCCCGTCGCAGTCGATTTCGGCGTTTTCGCTCACGCCCACGTTGGAGACGCCGCGGCAGCTGCCGTAAACGAGCGTCAGATCGTCCGTGGGATAGAACAGCCCTTTGTTATACAGTATATGCGCGCTGCCGCCGAAAGGCAACAGGGAAACCGTTTTGGAGAGGACATTTTCCAGCCTGAATTTCCCCGTCCGCACGGAAAGCGCCGCTCCGTCCGTATACATCGTACAGGGCAGCCCCTCGCGGCAGGCGCGGTACAGGAGATGCAGATTGCCGATGAAATGGTCTTCTCTGCCCCCGCCCCCGCCGTAAATTTCCGCGCGGTCTATCTTCCCCGCCGCAAAGAGGGACAAAAGCCGCCCCAGCGCGATTTCCCCGTCCGTATAGTCCTTTTCGGAGGGATAAATTTCCGAGGGCGGCGGCACGGGCGGCTCCGCCGCGGAGTCGAAATCCCCGATATTCTCGTCGATGCGCACCCGCCCCTTGGCCCAATTGTACGCCCCGTCCGCACACACGACGTACGCGTCGCCGTCGTCTATTTTTTTCCGATACGGTTCCCCGTTGAGCAATAGAATCCCTTTCATTTTTTGCCTTCTTTTTTATTTGAGCAAAACACGCGACGGTTTCGCTCGGCAGAGCGAAACGCGTATCTACGTCGTTCTGCATTGTCGCCCTTACGTTTTTGCTTGCTCATTTACGT
>CALWAU010000031.1 GCA_944375795.1 uncultured Clostridia bacterium
GTTTCAGTCGGGAAACGCGTCGGCGTGTCGGTGATTTCTGTTTTCTTCGCCCCGTGGGCGAAAGTCGGGAGGTAAAAATGTTTCATATCGTATTGGTGGAGCCGGAGATCCCGCAGAATGCGGGGAATATCGCGCGTACCTGCGCGGCGACGGGGGCGCGTCTGCATATGATTCGGCCGCTCGGGTTCGAGGTGTCCGATCGGTATCTCAAACGGGCGGGATTGGATTATTGGCATCTCGTCAGCGTGGATTATTATGACAGCTTCGACGAGCTGAAAGAAAAATTCCCCGGGGCGAGGTTCTTTTTCTTTACCACCAAGGGCAGGACCCGGCACAGCGATGCGAAGTTCTGCGACGGGGATTTTCTCGTGTTCGGCAAGGAGACCAAGGGCTTGCCCGAGGAACTGCTGCTGAAATATCCCGACGAGTGCCTGCGCATCCCCATGATTTCCGAGGCGAGGTCGCTCAACCTCAGCAATTCCGTCGCGGTGGCGCTGTACGAGGCGCTGCGGCAGACAGGATATCCGGGGCTGCTCGACCGCGGAGAGCTGCACGAGCATACCTGGAAAGAGGCGGAAAAGGGAGAAAAATTTTTCTGAAGGTATAAATTTTTTCAAACGGGGCAATAACTTCCGTGCCGGGAGAAAAGGGCGGTTTTCGCCGACTCCCGGGACACGGAGGTTATTTTTTTATGAAAAAATTCTGCATAACTTTTTTATTGTCAGGCATAATAATTCTGTCGGCAGTTGGATTTTTCTCCGGCGCGTTCGGTGGCGCGGGGAGCGTAAACCCCGATACCGAATACCTGCGCATTCATATCCGCGCAAATTCCGATTCGGGCGAGGACCAGGCCGTGAAATATCTGGTCAGGGACGCCGTCGTGGAATATCTCACCCCCGTCGTGGCCGACGCCGAAACGAGGGGGGAAGCGGAAAAGGTCCTGAAAGGGTGCCTTGCGGGAATCGAACGGGCCGCCGAGGAGGTCCTGAGGGCAAACGGATTTTCCTACGGGGCGAAGGCGCAGATACGCGACGAGGAGTTCCCCACCCGCGTCTACGGGGAATATACGCTGGAAGCGGGCGTTTATCGGGCGCTCATCGTATCCCTGGGTACGGGGACGGGAAATAATTGGTGGTGCGTCGTCTATCCGCCGCTGTGTTTTGCGGGAGAGCCCGGCGACGATATCGTCTATAAGAGCAAAATTCTCGAAATTATCCGCAAATGGAAGGAAAACCGCTGAAAAGCGGGCGAAAATTTTGAAAAACGACGGGGCAGGGAAGCGGCGAGTGCCCGATGTGTATATCCGGACTACATACAACAGGAGGGATCATCATGAAGAAGTTTATCAGACGGGGCGCGCTTACGGCGGCCGTATTGTTGACGGGGGCGGTCGCCGCAGTGTGCGCGGCGCTTCCGGCACGGTTCGGGAAAAACGCTTCGGGGGCGGGCACGACCGCGACGGAAACGGCAATTGCCGGGACGTATACGGATATGCAGGCCGCCGTGCTCAGGCAGGGCGCCTCGGGCGGCGAGGTGAAGGAAGTGCAGCGCCGCCTGAAAGAATGGGGGTATTACAGCGGAGAAGCGGACGGCATCTTCGGAGCCGGGACCCGCGCCGCGGTAATCGCCTTTCAGGAAAAGAACGGCCTGACGGCGGACGGAATCGTCGGCGCGGCGACCTATAAGGCGCTGGGAATGAACGATTCGTATAACGTGCTCGTCGGGCAGATGCAAAATTCCTCTTCGTCCGAATTTACGAGCTCCGATCTCTATCTGCTGGCGCGGACCATTTACGCCGAGGGCAGGGGTGAGCCGTACGTCGGACAGGTGGCGATCGGCGCCGTGGTGCTCAACCGCGTGGCGGACCCCGCGTTCCCCAACACGATTGCGGGCGTGGTGTATCAGAAGCACGCGTTTACGGCGGTTTCGGACGGGCAGATCAACCTCACGCCCGACGAGACGGCGATGCGCGCCGCGCAGGACGCGGTGAACGGCTGGGACCCCACGGGCGGCGCGATGTATTATTACAATCCCGCGATAGCGACGAGCTCCTGGATTTTCGGGCGGCAGACGATCGCGGTGATCGGAAAGCACGTATTTGCCATCTGAGCGGGGCTTGCCTTGCAGCGATAAAGGAGATATAGAATGGAAAGGAAAGAAAACGACATTGCGAAGAATGTTTCTTCGGGCGCCGAAAAGGTAGAAAATATCGGAGAACGGGCGCAGGCGAAGGCCGACGCCGCAGGCACGGCCGAGACGCGCGCCGCGGAAAAGAAAGCGGAACGGAAGGCCGTAAAGCGCAGAACCGCGCAGAAGGGGCGGGAGCAAAAGGAAAAAGCCGCCGCCAAAAAGCGGGTGGATGCGGCGCTCGCGAAAGAGGAGCGCAAAGCCAAAAAAGCGGAGATGAAGGCCGCGCAAAAGGCCAAAAAAGCGGAACTGAAAGCCGAGCGCATCGCCAGGCAGCAGGAGAAAAAGCTGCAGATGAAGGCGAAGCGGCAGGAGCACGCCGCAAAGATGGCGGAGAAAAAGGCGGAACGCCGCGCCGAGCGGGAGGCGAGAAAAGAGCTGCTCCGCAGCGAGACGGCGGCGCAGCGCATCGAGCGGGTGGAAAAGGAACGCGCGGAAAGGCTGGCGCTGAAAAAGCAGAAGCGGGAACAGGCGTACAATCTCAAATTGGAGCGTCGGGACGCACGTCTGCAAAAGCGGGAACAGAAGCTCAAGGACAGACAGCATCGGCGTGAGACCCGCCGGACCCCCGGTTTCGGGGGCTGGCTGGCGGCGGTCATTTCCCTCGGCGTGGTGACGCTGGCGCTGACGGCGGTGGTGACGTTGGGCGCTATCGACATGGCGGCGATGAACACCGCCATGACCTCCGCCTATCGCGGGACGCTGTACGAGCTGGTGGGGATCATGGAGAACGTGGACACCGATCTCAGCAAGGTGCGCGTTTCTGCGAGCCCCGCGCAGCAGAGCCGCCTGCTCACCGATCTGCTCTTGCAGGCGAGGCTGGCGGAGAGCAATCTCGAGCGGTTCCCCCTGGCGGCGGAGGCGGACGCGAATGTCACTTCCTTCATCAACCGGACGGCGGACTATTCGCAGACGATGCTGAACAAGCTTCGTTCGGGCGGCAGTCTTTCGGCCGAGGACGAAGCGAAGCTGGAAAGTTTGTATCAGACCAACCATAAAATACGCGAAGAGCTCAACCGCCTCGCCACCACCGTTTCCGAAAAGGACATGGAGGCGTTCATGAAGGCGAAGGAGGGCAACGCGGTGCTCGAAAGCTTCCAGAGCGTGGAAAACATGACGCTGGAAGGAAACGGCGAGGAGAATTTGCCCGAGGGCACGGACAGCGGAAGCGCGCAGCAGAGCGGCGAAGAGATCACTTCCGTGCGCGCCGGGGAGCTGTGCCTGCAATATTTCGGCGAATATTCCGTCGAACGGGCGGATTATGCGGGAGAAACCACCTCGCAGTCGCTCGGCACCTATAATTTTTTCCTGTACGACGACCGGGGCAGGCAGATGTTTGTGCAGATCGCCAAAGGGGACGGCGCACTCGTGAGTTTCGAGTTCTACGAGGAATGCACGGAGAAGAATTTTGACGTCGACCGCTCGAAGGCAATCGCCGAGGATTTCCTCGCTTCGCTCGGCTATGAGAACATGGCCGCGGTATGGGTGAACGAGAGCGGAACGCAGGCGACTTTCAATTTTGCCTATGAAGTGGACGGCGCCGTATATTATCCCGACCTGGTCAAGGTGAAGGTGTGCGAGACCAAGGGGAAGGTAGTCGGCTTCGATGCGGCGGCATTTTTGAAAAATCACACGGCCAGGGGAGCGGTGAGCGCAAAGCTTACCATGGCGCAGGCGCAGGAAATGCTCAGCGGAAAGCTGAACGTACAGGCGTCCCGGCTCGCGGTGATACCCGTGGACGGAAAGGAAACGCCCGTCTATGAGTTCCTGTGCGATTACGAGGGAGAAACGTATTTCATCTATCTCGATGCGGATACGGGCGAGGAGGTGAGGATTCTCAACATCCTCAATTCCAGACAGGGCAGAATCCTGTTGTAAAGAGCGACCGAAAAGGGGGACCGGGTTTCCGGCCCCTCTTTTCTCTCTTTGCGGCGCCGATGGGAAAAAGGTATTTTTTCGTCAAATATCCTTGACGGCGAGCGGCAGATGTGCTATAATAATTAATATCAAATCTCAATAGGAGGTGCACATGAGGGAGAGACAGACGAGACAAAAGCGGATTATCTACGAAGCCCTGACGGCGCTCGACCATCCCACGGCCACGGAAGTGTACGGCTATGTGCACGAGCGGTATCCCTCGGTGAGTCGCGCGACGGTCTTTCGGGTGCTGGGCGGCTTTGCGGATACGGGAAAGGCGTTGGAGGTGCGCATGGCGGGGACGGACGTGCGTTACGATTACAACGTCCGCAAGCACTGCCACGTGCATTGTCGGGTCTGCGGCAGAGTGGCGGACGTTCCGATGCCCGAAAACCTGCCCATCGCCGCCCCCTTTGAAAATGCGGACGGCTTTCGGATAGAGGATTGCAGCGTGGAATTTTTCGGGCTTTGTCCCGATTGCGCCCGCAAATCCGAACAAGTTTCCCGCATTCCGTCCTGAAGCGGCCTCCGCTCGGGGGGGCTCTTTTCGGCAGTTCGGATAAAATGTAATATTTTTCCGTTACAATCGTTGACTTATTCATCCGATTATGATACAATAGAAAAACGGAAGCGCGCCGTACTTCTCGGCAAAATCCGATTGGAGCGCAAAGGGACGGACTTGTCCTTTGCGTCGGATCGTTTTCCGGACGGATTTTTCGGCGGAGGTAACGGGCATGAAAAAATGGGCGGCGGTCACGCTGACCGTATTGGGCTGCTTACTCATTCTGATTTTCGGGGCGGCGGCATTGTTTTTTTGAAAAAACCGATGACAGACGGGGCGGAAAGGGCGTTTTGCGGCGCCTTTTCCGCCTTTTGCCGCGAAAGAGTTGCTTTTCCACGGGATTTATGATAAGATAGACGAAAAGCCGCCGGACATTCGGCTGGCGGGGAGGGAGGCGACGCCGTGAAAAATTACCGGAAATATGCCGCGCAGTATTTTCTGCCCGAGGGAGAGACGCTCGATTGGGTGCAACGGGACGCCCTGACCGAGGCGCCCGTCTGGTGCAGCGTCGATCTCCGGGACGGCAATCAGGCGCTTGTCGAGCCGATGGACGTGACGGCAAAGACGGAATTTTTCCGCCTCCTCGTCGAGCTCGGGTTCAGGGAGATAGAGATCGGCTTTCCCGCGGCCTCCGGGACGGAGTTCGATTTTGTCCGCAAGCTGATAGAGGAGGGGCTGATCCCCGACGACGTGACCGTCCAGGTGCTGACGCAGGCGCGCGAACATATCATCGGGCGCACGTTCGAGGCCGTCCGCGGCGCGAAAAACGTCATCGTGCACGTTTACAATTCCATTTCGCCCGCCCAGCGTGAACAGGTGTTTCACGGGGGCAGGGAAGAGGTGAAGGCGATAGCGGTGGACGGCGCGAAGCGGATTGCCGAGCTTGCGGCGGGGCGGAAAGAAAACATCCGCTTTGAATATTCGCCCGAAAGCTTCACCGCGACCGAGCCGGAATTTGCGGCGGAAGTATGCAACGCGGTGCTCGAAGTCTGGCGGCCGACCGCAGAGAAAAAGGCGGTCATCAATCTTCCCGCCACGGTGGAGACGTCCATGCCCCATGTATTTGCGCGGCAGGTGGAATACATGCGCAAACACCTCGCCTTTCCGGATGCCGTCGTCCTGTCCGTACATCCGCACAACGACCGCGGCTGCGGCGTGGCGGCGAGCGAGGCGGGGCTTCTGGCGGGCGCCCGCCGCGTGGAGGGGACGCTGTTCGGAAACGGGGAACGGACGGGCAACGTCGACCTCGTCACGCTCGCGCTCAATCTGTATTCGCAGGGGGTGGACCCGGGACTGAATTTTGAAAATCTGCCCTATATCGCGGCGAGGTATACCTTTCTGACGGGCATGCCGATTCCCCCGCGGCAGCCGTACGCGGGCGAGCTGGTGTTTGCCGCTTTTTCCGGCTCCCACCAGGATGCCATCGCCAAGGGGCTGCGCTGGCGCCGGACGCACGACGGAGTGTGGAACGTGCCCTATCTTCCCGTCGACCCGCACGACATCGGGCGGGAATACGAAAGGGATGTAATCCGCATCAACAGCCAATCGGGAAAGGGCGGCGTGGGCTATATTCTGGAAAACGCCTATTCGCTCAAACTCCCCGCCCGCCTGAAAGAGGCGTTTTCCCGCGTCGTGAAAAAGGTTTCGGACGAGGGGCATCGGGAGCTGCCGCCCGCCGAAATGTACGAGCTGTTTCTCGATACCTACCTTCGGAACGAGAAATATTTTTCCCTTTCCGAGGTGGATTACCGCATGCGGGAGGGCATGGACGCGGAAGTGCTTCTGACGGATAACCGGACGGGGGAGATCCGCCGCCTGACGGGGCACGGCAACGGGCGGCTGGACGCCGTGGCAAACATTCTCAAAGCGTACACGGGTATCCCGTTTTCGCTCAACGGGTACGAGCAGCACGCGCTGACGGAGGGGACCTCCGCCAAGGCGATCACCTATCTCAGCGTCACGGCGGACGGAGAATCCTGTTGGGGGGCGGGCGTACACGACGATAGCAGCTCCGCATCCGTACGCGCGCTGTGCGCGGCCCTGAACAATCTGCTTTCCCGTCGGGAGGGATAGGCCCGGCAGGCTCGGAATATAAAAAAAGGCGAGGGACGACGGAAGGATCGTCCTTTTTGCTTTAAAAGAGGGGCGTGAAAGAAATTTTTGAAAAATTTACTTTTTCATGAAAGGTTTTTGGGGCAAATTGTAATTATACTGACGGGAGGGAAAAAATGAAAGATGGCCGGACGGCGATAAAATCACCCGCATTGTCGGCCATACTCGGATATGCTGATGCGCATCGCGTATCGGTATACCCGCAGCGCGGCGGAATCGGAAGATATCATGCAGGATGCGTTTTTGGCGCTCATGGACAAGCGCACATTTTCGTCGGAGGAGCACATCAAACGCTGGTTGATACGCGTCGTCATCAACAAAAGTAAAAATTATCTGAAATCGGCCGCCCGGAAAACCCTGCCGTTGGACGAGACGGCCGTGTCTTTTTCGCCGCAGGAAAGGGAAGTGATTTCGGAATTGGACAAATTGGGGCCTACGGACAGAAATATCATTTATCTCCATTATTATGAGAGGTACAGCCTGAAAGAGATAGGCAAAATACTCAGACTGACGCAGAACGCCGTTTACATAAGGGTGACCAGGGCCCGGAAAAAGCTGAAAAATCTGATGGAAGAGGGTGAGAGGGAATGAAACGGATATACAAAGAAACACTGGATAAAATAAGGGCGAGCGATGAGGCAAAGTCCGAAACGGTTGCGCGGATGCGGGAAAAGCTGGCGGAGAAAAAAATTCCGTTCGCTCCTTCCGCAAAAAACGGCTGACGGCCGTCGCTTCCGCCGTTTGCGTTGTCGTCCTTTGCATTGCCGTTCCGCTGGGTATCCT
This sequence comes from uncultured Clostridia bacterium, assembly GCA_944375795.1. Taxonomy (GTDB): domain Bacteria; phylum Bacillota; class Clostridia; order Christensenellales; family Borkfalkiaceae; genus Scatosoma. The sequence continues at coordinate 7,562 of CALWAU010000031.1, forward strand.
CCGTGCGGGGAGTCGGGACGAACCGGGTACGGGTACCCAAACGCCTCCCGATATCGGCGTATATACGCTCGGGCGGACCTATACGAGAGAGGACGGAAGCAGCGTTACCTTTACCGGTATCCGCGTGGAAAACAATCTTACCGTAAACGGTACGGAACACAGGGGGATATATCTGATTATGACGGGTATCTTCGATTTCGGGCAATTTGCTTTCTATACCAACGAGAGCATTGCGTCGCTTTTTAACGAGGATATCGGCGAGGATACCGTTTTGCGGTTGGACGGCGAACTGACCGCACAGCTCAGCGAAGCCGATTTGCATATCGACGATCCCGCGGGCAGCGAGACCCGCGGGGAAGTGAATCTGGTATATCGGATCAATGCCGTGACGCTCGGGTTTATTTCCGCACATAACGGCGACACACACGCCGACGATGAGGTCCACGGCGATATAACGCTCAATCTTTCCGGGTGCCATACGGCGCAGAACGAGCTTGTGCAGTTTATTTTCTTTTGCGAGGATATCGCTTTGCCGTGACAAAGCAAAAAATTTTTATGGTTTCGAGCAGGCGGGGAGGGGAAAGGGGCATGGAGAGGCAAAATGCTCGCTCCCGCTCGCGGCTCCCCCCTCGACTCTCGTCAATATTCGGTTTCTTCCAAAAACAAAACGCCCCAAAAGGGGCGTTTGTCTTTGGAGCAGGTGACGAGAGTCGAACTCGCCGGAATCAGCTTGGGAAGCTGACGCCATACCGCTAGGCGACACCTGCTTGCGATATCGTGTTCTTATTATATTCTATTTTCGGGAAAATGTCAACGGTTTTTTCCGTAAACGCAAACTTTTTTCCGAAAAACTTCTCGCCTCCACGAAGTTCGCCTGTCCCTCCGAAAACAAAAAATTTCGGGAAACACCCCCCGAGAACATGAAACAAAAAATTTTCCGAAAAAGTGTAAATTCATCGCGCAAATCAGTTGCAAAAAAAATTTCGTTATGGTAGAATATGTAAGGTTAAAAAATAACCGCGGTTAAGTTTTATGAAGAAAGGCCGACAACGGCGCCGCGGCGGAGAATTTATTTTTTTTGAATCTTTGTTCGCATATGCGAACAAAGAAAAGGGCGCAGGAGCATGTTTGACAAGGAACTGATAAAGCTGATAGGCGGAAACAGGAAGTACGTCGCGTATACCGTTTTGCTGATGGTTTTGGGAATGCTTGCGAATATCGGCATAACGGCGAGTATTTGCCGGGCGGTGCATTTTCTCATCGAAGGAGCCGAACCGCTCGCGTACATATATCCGGCGGCGACGGCGGCGGTTTCCGTCGCCGTGCGGTATACGGCTTCCCGATGCACGGGGGATTTGAAAGACCTGTTGGGCAGGCGGGTGAAAAGGGACCTTCGGGAGCGCACTTATGACAAGATCCTCAGGCTCGGCGTCCGCTCGACGGACGGCATGAGCATGGCGGGGCTGACGCAGGTGTCGATGGAGGGCATCGAGCAGCTGGATTTGTATTATTCCACCTATCTGCCGCAATTTTTCTTTTCGATGATCGCACCCCTGCTGCTGTTCTGTATTTGCGTGGGGATAGATTGGCGCACGGCGCTGGTGCTGCTTGCCTGCGTGCCGCTCATTCCCGTTTCCATCGTGGCGGTGTCCGGATACGCGAAGAAAATTTTCGCGAAATACTGGGGGAAATATACGTCGATGGGGGACGCCTTTCTCGACAGCGTACAGGGATTGAAGGAACTGAAAATTTTCAAGGCGGACGCGGCGCGCCATGTCAAGATGAACGCGAGCGCGGAGGAATTCCGCAAGATTACGATGAAAGTGCTGGTCATGCAGCTCGCGAGCACGACGATCATGGACCTCGTCGCTTTCGGCGGCGCGGGGCTGGGCGTTGCGCTGTCCGTGTGGGGATTGATGAGCGACAGGCTGGCCCCCGCCGCGGCGCTGTTTCTCATTCTCGTGGCGGTGGAATTTTTTCTTCCGCTCCGTTCGCTCGGTTCGGCCTTCCACGTCGCGATGAACGGCGCCAGCGCGGGCAAAAAAATCATTTCGCTGCTGAATGCGGAGGAACCCGCCTGGGGCGAAAAGAACGCCGCGGGCACCGAGCTGCGGCTGGAGAACGTCACTTTCTCGTACGACGGAAAGAGAGAGGTTTTGAAGGACGTGAACATGGTGTTTCCCGAGAGGGGCATGACGGCGATCGTGGGGGAGAGCGGCTGCGGCAAAAGCACGGTGGTCAATCTCCTCGTCGGTGCATACAAGCCGGACAGGGGTGCGGTGACGATCGGCGGCGAGGATATCCGCAACGTTTCGCGCCGGTCGTATTATGCGCGGATCGCGGTGGTCAGTTACAACACGTATCTGTTCAACGACACGGTGCGCGCCAATTTCGAGCTCGCCAAAAAGGGCGTGGGGGACGAGGAGATATGGCGGGCGCTGGAAAAGGTCAATCTCGCCGGTTTCATACGGGAAAACGGCGGCCTGGACAAAGCGATTGCCGAGGACGCGAGCAACGTCTCGGGCGGGGAAAAGCAAAGGCTGGCGCTTGCGGTCAATCTCGTGGCGGATAAAGACATTTACGTATTCGACGAGGCGACGAGCAACATCGACATCGAAAGCGAGGCGATCATCATGGAAAACGTGCGGGCGATGAGCCGGGAAAAATCCGTCGTGCTCATTTCCCACCGCCTCGCCAACGTCGTTCCCGCGGACAATATTTACTGCATGGAGGACGGAAGGGTGAAGGAGAGCGGAACGCACGCCTCGCTCATGCGCGCTTCCGGCGGCTATGCGCGGCTGTATACGGCGCAGAAACAGTTGGAAGAAGGGTACAGGGAAGTGACGACAAACGGCGCGGAGGTGACGGCATGAAAACGAAACTTCGCAGAAGCGGTGCAAAGATCATGGCGAGCCTGATCGTGCTGCTCGGCTCGCTGTCCTATGTCATGGTGCTGGCGGTCATCAACGGCAGCGTCGGATTTGCCGCTTCGATGGGGGTGACGATATTCGGCTCGGTCGGCGTCGCGAAGGCGCTCGGGATCGCCGGGCTGTGCGCGCCCGTATCGATGCCCTGGGGGCTGATTATCGGGCTGGCCGTGGGCTGCGGCGTCGTGCGGGGCGGGCTTCGGTATCTCGAACAATACAGCAACCATTATATCGCGTTCAAATTGCTCGCGGTGCTGCGGGACAAAATTTTCGGCGCCCTCCGGGTGCTTTGCCCCGCGAAGCTGGAAAGCAAGCAGAAGGGGAGCATCATCGCGATGATCACTTCCGATATAGAGACGCTGGAAGTATTTTATGCGCATACCGTCAGCCCCGTGTGCATCGCGGTGCTGGTATCCGCGGCGGTGTTTCTGTTCGTGGGCTTCGTGTCGGGCTGGTACCTCGCGCTCGTCGCGCTGGCGGGATATCTCGTCATCGGCATCGCCGTGCCCCTCGTCTCGTCGGGCAGATTGAAGGAATCGGGCGTGACCTATCGTCGGGAGTTCGCCTCCTTCAACGCCTATTTCCTCGACAGCATCAAGGGGATACGCGACATCGTCCTCAACGGCGCGGAAGGGGAGCGGAAGGCGGAAGTGGGCCGCCGTTCGGACGCCCTTCTGCGGGAGACGAAGAAGATGAAGCACGATATTGCCCGGGCGGGGGCGGCGACCGAGCTGCTGGTTACGCTGTTCATCGCGGCGGCGCTGGCGGCGGGCATTTTGTCGGTGCGCCTCAACGGGCTCGACCTCGGGAGAATGATAATCGGCACGGTGGCGATTTTCGGCAGTTTCGGGCCCGTGCTTGCGATTTCGGCGCTGCCCGGAAACCTCACGCAGACGTTTGCGAGCGGGGACAGAGTGCTGAATCTGTTGGAGGAAAAACCCGCCGTCCTCCCCGTGCAAAACGGCGCGAAAATCGAATACGAAAACCTCGACGTGAAGGATTTGTCCTTTTCGTACGAGAAGGGCGCCCCCGTCCTTCGGGACGTGTGCATGCACGCGGGCAGGGGAGAGATCGTCGGCATCGTGGGGGAGAGCGGCTGCGGAAAATCCACCTTTTTGAAACTCCTGCTTCGGTTCTGGGAAAAGGACGGCGGGGAAATAAACTACAACGGCACGGACGTCGATAAAATCGATTCGGACAATCTTTTGGACAACGTGACGATGGTTTCGCAGAGCACCTATCTCTTCGACGAAAGCATCGAGGAAAACCTGCGCATCGCCAAGCCGGACGCGACGCGCGAGGAGTTGGAGGAAGCGTGCAAAATGGCGTCCGTGCACGATTTCATCTCATCCCTGCCCGACGGCTATGCGACGCAGGCGGGGGCGATGGGCGACAGGCTTTCGGCGGGCGAAAAGCAGAGGATAGGGCTTGCCCGGGCGTTTCTCAAAGGCAGCCGCCTGATTCTCCTCGACGAGCCCACCAGCAACGTGGATTCCATTAACGAGGGGATTATCCTCAAAGCCCTCGCCGGGCAAAAGAGCAAAAAGAGCATCATTCTCGTGTCTCACAGGGAGTCTACGATGGCGATCGCGGACAGGATATACCGCGTGGACGGCGGCGTCATGAACGAGGAAAAGCCCTGACGCCGCGGGGAAATTTGCAACGGGAGGTCGGATTGCAGGCATGAGCGAAGAACAGAAAAAGACCGAAGAACAGAAAAGAACCGAGGAACGGGAAGCCGCGCGGGAGCTTATCTCCAACGCGGAGGAAATCGGGACCGAAACCGCCGCGGCGGAGACGACGGCCCGGGACGAGGACGACGAAAACAAAGGTTTCCGCAAGTACAAAATCAAAGACATCGTATTTCTGGCGATTATGGCGGCGGCGATGCTGGTGACGGGCTGCGTGATGCCCTTTGCGGGGCGGATCCCCGTTTTCGGCATGACCCAGCTCTGCCTCAGCCTGCAATTTTCCGTCCTGCCCGCCATCGGGCTGATGAAGGTGCGGAAGGCGGGGTCGCTGCTGCTCATGTCCCTGTTTGCGGGCGTGGTGCTCGTCTTTATGGACGTCATCATGTTCGCCTGCCTCGCCTTTTGTGCGCTGGTCGCCGAAGCGGCCGTCCTGCTCGTTTTCCGCGGCTACAGGAAGGATGCGGCCTGCTTTTTCGCCGCCTGGATTTACTTTCCCCTTTCGATGCCCTTCGTGTACGTGTGGAATCTCGCCATAAGCGCGGAAATTACGGGGGCGCTCAATCCCTGGTACGTCAAGGCTGCCATGTGCGCGGCGGTGGTGGCGCTCTGCTGCATCGGCGCGCTGGTCGGCGTGAAGATAGGGCGGGAAATGCGCAAGAGCGGCGCGCTGAAGAAATGAAGCCGACCCGCCGAAAACTCTATCCGCTGGTCGCGGTTTTGTCGGGCGTGTTCGTGATCGTATTCGGCCTCGTCACGGCAAAGACGCTCGCCTGTACCTTTTTTCTCTGCGGGGTGTTCGTCTGGCTGTCCCTGTTCGGCTGCCTGAAATCCTGCCTGAGAATGCTTCCCGGCTTTATCCCGGCGGGCGCGGCGTTCGTGGGGCTGACCTATCTGCTTTCGGGCGACGCGGGCGCCGCCCTGGCGATGGGCAACCGTCTGGGCGCGCTTTGCCTGGGCATGATTCCGGGCGTCAATACCGACCCCGTACGCATGACCCGCAGCCTGTCCCGGGTACATACCCCCCGTGCGGTGACGCTCGGGATGCTGATAGCTCTGTCTTTCGTGCCCATGCTCCGCGGGGAGATCCGGCGGGTGCGCGAGGCGATGCGGACGCGGGGAGCGGGCAGCGTCCTCAATCCGAAAATTTTTTACCGCGCCTTTCTCATTCCGCTGGTGATGCGGCTCGTGAATATTTCCGACACTCTGGCCCTGTCCGTCGAAACGCGCGGCTTCACGCTGGGAAAGGCGCCCTACACCATTTATAAAAAAGAGAAACCCGCCCCGTCCGATTTCCTGTACGTCCTGGGACTGCTCGCGGGGGCGGCCGCGGCGATACTGTTATGAAGGCGATCGAATTACGAAAGGTAAATTTCTCCTACGACGAAAAAACGAAGATCCTCGAGGACGTCGGCTTTTCCGCCGAATACGGAAAAATCACCCTCCTTTCCGGCCATTCGGGAGAGGGAAAAAGCACCCTCATGTATATCGTGAGCGGCATTATTCCCGGCGTCAACGGCGGGGAGCTTTCGGGCGAGGTGCTCGTGGGCGGCGAGAACGTCGCGGGCAAAAAGCCGGGGTACATCTGCCGGAAAGTGGGGGTGGTTCTGCAAAACGCCGACGAACAGATCGTGCACAGAATTGTGGAGGACGAAATCGCCTTCGGATGCGAAAATCTCGCGTTTCCGCCCGAGAAGATACAAAGACAGGTGCAGGTCGTCTGCAAGCTGATGAAGCTGGATCCCGCCCTGAAATGCCGTTCCCTTTCGGGCGGACAGAAACAGCGGCTCATCACGGCGTCCACGCTCGCGATGGGGCAGAAGATCGTATTTCTCGACGAGCCGCTGGCCAACCTCGACAAGGACGGGGGAAGACTGCTGATGGAGACCCTCCGTTCGCTGGCGGAAGCGGGGTACTGCATCATCGTCATCGAACACCGCCTCGACATGGTCCTGCCTTATGCGGACAGCGTATGGCACATCGGCGGAGGCAGGGTGACCGAGGTGGAAAACCGCGCCCGATACCTCGGCGCGCAGACGGGACGGATAGAGGACGACTGCCCGGAATACGCGGGCGGAGAGCTTCTCTTTTCCTCGGATAAAGTCTGTTTTTCGGCGGGGGGGAGGGAGATATTTCGGGACGTTTCCTGCGAGATTCTCCGGGGCGGCAGAACGGTGCTGCTCGGCGAAAACGGCTGCGGCAAGACGACGTTTCTGCGCCTGCTCGCCCGGCTGTATAAGCCGACCTCGGGCGCCGTCATACAGCATCTGGACGAAAAATTCGGGCAAAAGCCCAAGGGCAGCAAGGCATGGTTCAAAAAAGTGGGCGTCGTGTATCAGAATCCCGATTATCAGCTGTTTATGCCCACGGTGCGGCAGGAGATCTCCTTCGGCGCAAAATCGGAGGAATACGCCGCGGAGGTGGCGGAACTGTTCGGGGTGAAGCATCTGTGGGAGCGCCATCCGCAGTCCCTTTCGGAGGGGCAGAAACGGCGGGTGTCCATCGCGGCGGTGGCCGCGTGCGGGCCGGAGGTGCTCTTGCTCGACGAACCGACCGTGGGGCAGGATTATGACGGGCTCCGCGCGCTGGTAAAGGTCCTCAATCGCCTGCATACGGAAACGGGCAATACCATGGTCACGATCACCCACGACGTACGCTGCGCCGAGGCGCTTTGCGACAGGGCACTGCTGCTCGGCGGCGGAGGGCTGGCGGCCGGCGGGGGCAAGGAGCTCGTGCGGGAGTATTTTTCTCCGTGAACCGTCCGCGCGGCATTGCCGCGCGGGGCTTCGGGACAATTATTTTTTTGCGATTTGGTTCGCATAGGCGAACAAAAAAACGAAACCGACAGAGTCAAAAAAATTTTTTGCCGTCTTTTGCGCAAAGGGCGAAACGGGGCGGCGAAGGAGGACAGATATGAAAAGACAGATTGCAGGGACGGCGGCGATACTCGCGTGCCTTCTCTCTACGGGAATGGCGGGCTGTTCGGGGCGGGGAAGCGATTCTTCGGCGCCGGCGGACGCGCCGGGCAGCTATTCCGTTACGGCGTCGATGAGCTGCTACATACCGGCCATGGGCGGCGTGGAATTCGGCGCGACGCTCCTGACGGATACGGAGTATACGGTGTCGGAGGACGGCTCGGCGGAGCTGACGCTGCATCTGACCAAGAGCAGCGTGACGATTTATTCGATCACCTGCTACACGTTTGTGGACGCGACCCCGGACACGGGCGCGGAACCGACGGAAGGGGAAGCCGCGGACGGGACGATAGGATATTACGACGATGACCTCGGCCTCGTCACCGAGGGGGTGGAATATACGCTCAGCGACGATACGACGCCCAATCCGGCGGGGGAGGAGGTACATTACGTCGATTCGATCACCTTTCCGGTCGCGGAGAAGAGGGAAACCTATTATCTCACTTTTTACATCAATTCCACGGTGATGGGGGCGCAGTTCAAGGTGACCGCGGACGGCGGCACGGCGCGGGCGGCGACGCTCACGGTGGATTGGAGCGCCTTGCAGACGCGGGAGGCGGCGGAATGAAGGGCCGAGGCATCATCGCGCTCCTGTGCGCGGGGGCGTTTGCGGCGGGCGCGGGCGGCTGCGCCTCGGGCCAAAGGCGCGCGCCCTTCGGGATAGCGACCACCTCCATGGCGGTATGTCAGATCCTCGACAGGCTGAATATCGACGACGTGGTGGGGATCCCTTCCGCGGCGGAGGACATCGAGCTGCCCGAACGCTATAAGGACGTGCGGACGATAGGCGGGGCAATGGCGCCGGATATGGAGATCCTCAGCCAGATCAATCCCGAAGTGGTCATCGTGCCGCGCACGCTGGAAGCGGGCCTTTCGGCGCAGTTCGTCAACGCGGGGCTCAACGCGCGGTACTTCGACCTTTCCGATGTGGAGGGCATGTACGACGATATCGACGCGCTCGGAGAGGAATACGGCAGACAGGCGGAAGCGGCGGCGCTGCGCGAGGAATACGAGGCGTACGTCGAAGAAAACCGCGTGCAGTCGGACGACCCCGCCACGGTGCTGGTGCTCATGGCCTACCCGGGGCGTTTTTATCTCATCGTCACGGCCGATTCGTACGTCGGCAATCTCATTTCCCTGGCGGGCGGCGTCAATGTCTACGATGAAAATTACGTCTCCGACGGCTCGGGCGTGGCGGCGGTGAACACCGAGCACATGATTCAGACGGACCCCGACAAAATTTTAGTCTTTGCCCATTACGACGAGGAAAACGCATTCAAGTATATGCGGGAGGAAATCGAGACGGGGGAGATCTGGCAGAGCTTCCGCGCGGTGCGGGAGGGGGAAGTGTATTGGCTCTCCTCGGACGACGGTTTCGGCATGAGCGCCAACCTCGGCTGGTTCGAGTCCTTCGACTTTTTGACGGACACCGTCTTTTCGGACGGGGAATCCGGGACGGATTCCGGGGCGGAATGAGCCATGGCCCGCGCTGTAAGCAAAAGGGGGGAAAGGATAAGGACCGTCCTCGCATTCGCCGTCACGGCGGCGCTGCTCGTCGCGTTCGTCCTGCTTGCGGCGAACATCGGCGGCATCAAAGTATCCTTCGGGCAGCTCTTACGCGGGTTGTTCGTCGAGTACGACGAGGACGTCGCGATCATCGTTCAGCTTCGTTTTCCGCGCATTTTCGTGGCCGTTCTCGGCGGCATGGCGATGGCGGCGTCGGGCGTGATTACCCAGGCCGTGATGAAGAGCCCGCTGGCCGATCCCGGCATCATCGGCATCAGTGCGGGATCCGCGTTCGTCGCGGTGCTCGTGACGGCGTTTGCGCCCGCGCTCGCATACCTGTCCCCCCTGTTTTCCTTTGCGGGTGGCATTCTGGCGTTTGTCATCGTCTATGCGCTTTCCTGGAAAGGGGGGCTCAGTCCCGTCCGGCTCATTCTCGTCGGCATCGCCGTGGACGCGCTGTTTACGGGGCTGTCCTCCGCCTTCAACCAAATGACGGGAAACAATTATTCGGGGGCGGCGAGCATCGTGGAGTCCAACATTTCCCTCAAGAATTGGGACGACGTGAAAACGCTTGCCGTCTATGTGGCGATCGGCGCGGTCGGCTGCGTGCTCTGCGCCAGGAAATGCAATCTCCTGGCCCTGTCCGACAGGCTGGCGTGCAGCATCGGCGTCAACGTCGCAAGCACCCGTTTGCAGGTTTCCCTCGCGGCGGTCTTTCTCGCCTCGGCGGCGACGGCGGTGGTGGGGAGCATCGGTTTTCTCGGCCTGATCGTGCCGCACATCGCCCGCCTGCTGGTGGGGAACGACCATAAAAAACTCATCCCCTACAGCGCGCTTTTGGGCGCCCTGTTCTTCCTGGTCGCGGACACGGTGGGCAGGTGGATCGCCTATCCTTACGAAATCAGCGTGGACATCATCATGTCCGTCGTCGGCGGGCCCCTGTTCATCGCACTGCTTTTGAGGAGTCAAAAATATGCCTGATACCGTTTTCCGATTGGAGGGAGTCACCTTCGGCTACGACAGGGCCGTCCGGGTATTGAACGAAATCGATCTCGACGTGCGGCGGGGCAGGATCACGGCCCTGATAGGCCCGAACGGCTGCGGAAAGACGACGGTGTTTGCGCTGCTGAGCAAAATTTATCGCCCCCGCGGCGGACGAATCCTGTTCGGGGACAGAAACCTGGCGGAAATCCCGCGCAGGGAATACGCCCGACGCGTCGCGGCCGTGCATCAGTATAACGCCGTCCCCGAGGACATGACCGTCCGCCGCCTCGTTTCGATGGGCCGCACGGCCTATCACGGACAGACGTTTTCCCGCCTGAACGAGGAGGACTGCCGGGCGGTGGACCGCGCACTGGCGGAAACGCATACGGAGGCTTTTGCCGAGAGGCAGGTGAAGGAGCTTTCGGGCGGGCAGATGCAGCGGGTATGGCTGGCGCTGGCATTGGCGCAGACGCACGAGATCCTGCTGCTGGACGAAATCACCACCTATCTCGACGTGTATTATCAATACGAGATTCTCGATTTGATACGCAAGCTCAATCGGGATTGCGGCACCACCGTCCTCATGGTCCTGCACGACATCAATCAGACGATCCGCTATGCGGACGACGTCGTTCTGATGAAGGACGGAAAAATTCTCGCCACGGGCGGGGCGGACGAGGTGGTCACGGGCGAGACCCTCCGCCGGACCTACGGCGTGAACGCGGAAATCGCGGACGTGCGGGGCAGAAAAATCTGTATCTTTGAATAAAGAGAATAAATAAAGGAGTTGTTTTTATGGAAAAGACAAGGAAAGTCAAAAAGCTCGCGGTATGCGCGCTCAGCTTTCTGCTCGCGCTCGGTACGGGCGCGTCGCTTACCGCCTGCGATTCGGGCGGGAACGCTTCGGGAGGCGCGGATTCGTCCGGCGGCCTTTCGTCCTCGTCCGGCGGGGCCGTTCTTCCCGCCGACGAAAAGGAGACGTTCACGGTCACGTTCGCGTCCGAAAGCGGGACGGTGTACGGCGCCCAGACGGTGGAGGAGGGCAAAAAGGCGACCCTCCCCGAGTATACCGACCGTTACGGCAACGCCATCACGCAGTGGTATTATAAATACGCGAACGGCGCGACGGAATATTGGAGCTTCGCGGGCTATCCCGTGACGGAGGACATGACCCTGTACGCCGTGGAGAGCGACGGGGCGACCGGCACGACGTACGAGCTGGAAGCGACGTTCAGCGCCTTCATCGACGCGATGGGCGGCGTCGAGTTCGGCGCGGGTATCTATCAGGGCGCGACGATCACCGTGCTTTCGGAGGAGGAGCAGAGATATCTGCTCACGATGCAGACGGCAAAGAGCAGCGTGACCATTTACGGCGTTACCTGCGACACCTTCATCGACCCGGCGGCGACCAGCGCCACGGGCGAATCGGAAGTCCCGCCCGGCACTATCGGCTATTACGACGCGGAGGGGAACCTCGTCACGGACGGGGTGAGCTATACGCTGAGCGACGAGGGGGACACCGCCTATGCGCCCGACCCCGAGGGCGGCAGCAACTATGTGTCCGTCCGCTATGTCACCGAAATCGGCATGGTGCTGGAAAACGTCGGGGCGCTGGCCGACCTCGACGAGCTGGAAATCACCTTCTTCATCAATTCGCAGGTCATGGGCGGGCAGTTCTGCAACAGCGAAACTTCCTCCACCCGTTCCGCCGCCAGACTGACGATTTCGGGCATGACCGAAATCGAACGGGAGCCCGAGACGCCCGAAACGCCCGTCATCGGCATTGCCGATGCGGAAATTGACGAAAACGGGCACCTGATCCTCACCCTTTCGGACGGCTCGCAGCTGGACGCGGGGCTCGTCAAGGGCGAGGACGGCGGGCAGGGAGTAGGGATCTCCCGCATCGAATACGACGCGCCTCTTTTGCACATCTATCTCACCGACGGCACGCACTATCGGTTTGACCTGAGCGGAACGGGCGGAAGCGACCTGCCCGACAACGTGACCGAAACGCACGCGAGCTGTACGCAGGACGGCGTGCGGACGACGTATACGGACGCTTCCAAGACGGAGGTGCTCGGTATCCGGACCATCGAGCGCGCGACGGGTCACACTTATGAAAACGGCGCCTGCACGGTGTGCGGACGCGAGCAAATCGACGACATGACGTTTGCGGAAAACGAGAGCGGCTATACGCTTACGGCATACAACAGCCATGCCTGGGACACCGTGGCGATTCCCGACGCATATAACGGCCGTCCCGTCACGGCGATCGCCGACGGCGAAACGATGATGGGATTGGTGCTCAGCTCGGGCGTGTTCATGAACCACGCCGAAATAGAGACCGTCCTTCACGGGGCCGGGCTGACGGCGGTGGGGCTGGGTGCCTTTTCCGGCTGCACCTCCCTCTCCTCGTTCGATTTTTCGGGGATCGCGGAGGTCGGAAAATGGGCGTTCCAGAACTGCGCATTGGTTTCCGTCTCCCTCGATGCGGCGGTGGAAGCGATCGCCGACAACGCCTTTTACGGCAACGCCGCCCTCGGCAGCGTTTCCCTTCCGTCGGGCCTGACTTCGATAGGCGGCAGCGCCTTCTACGGCTGCGCCTCTCTGACGGAAATCGACATTCCCGACGGCGTGACGAGCATCGGCAACAGCGCTTTCATGAATTCGGGGCTGCTCTCCGTTTCGGTGCCAGCCTCGGTGACGACGCTCGGCACGGGCGTTTTCGGCAACTGCACGGCGCTGGAAAGCGCGGCGATATACGCGCCCGTCACGACCCTGCCCAATACTACTTTTTCGGGCTGCACCTCTCTCACCCGCGTCAATTCGGAGACGGAGGGGACGTTTGACCTCACGGCGTACACGGCGATCGGCAATTCGGCGTGCATGAACTCGGGGGCGGTGCACGTTCTGTTTTCCCCGTCCCTCACGAGCGCGGGCAGCAGCGCCTTCGACGGCTGCACCGACCTGGTCTCCGTCGATTTCGGAAACAATACGGGCGCGGTTTCCTTCGGCACGCAGGCTTTCCGGGGCTGCACCTCTCTGGAAAGCATCGCCCTGCCCGACAATTCTACGCTCGGCAGCACGATGTTCTCCGGCTGCACTTCCCTCGCGGACGTGACGCTCGGGGACGCCGTTTCCCAGATTCCCGCAAACTGCTTCCAGGACTGCGTTTCCCTGACGAAAATCGCCGTTCCCGATTCGGTCGCGGAAATCGGCACTAACGCGTTCAACGACTGTACGGCGCTGGAGGAAATTTCCTTCGGGGAGAACAGCGGGCTTGTTGCCCTTCGCGGCATTTCGGGGTGTTCGTCTCTTACCTGCCTTACCATTCCCGCGGGCGTGGAGACGATCTCCGCCTGCACGGGCAACTATTTCCTCATCGAGATCGTCAATCTCAGCGGGATAGAACTCACGGCGGGGAGCACGGACAACGGCTCGATTGCGCAGTATGCGAAAAACATCGTGACGTCCGTCCCCGAAAGCGGATATGTGACCGGCGGCGATTATACGCTGTACCGCGACGGGAACGCCGCGGGCGAAAAATGGTATGTCACGGCCTATAACGGCGCCGTCGGCAGCGACGGGGAAGTGGCGTTCCCCGAGAGCTTTACGGTGGGCGATACGACCGTTTCGATCTATGAGATCTACAACCGCATTTTTTACGGAAACGACGCCGTGAAATCGGTTTTCGTGCCCGCGGGCGTGACGGCGATCGGCGCCTATGCCTTCGCAGGCTGCGAAAATCTCTCGTCGGTCACCTTTGCGGAGGGTTCGTCGCTCGCTTCGATCGCAAACAACGCCTTTGCGGGATGCGTTTCCCTCACCTCGATAAACTTGCCCGATTCCCTCCTTTCGATAGGCGGCAGCGCGTTCAGCGGCTGCACCGCGCTCTCTTCTGTCGGGCTCGGCGGCGTGCGGAACATCGGGGCGAGCGCGTTCGGAAACTGCTATGCGCTTCAAAGCATCGAGCTCCCCGCGAGCGCGACGGACATCGACGGCAGCGCCTTTTCCGGCTGTACGCTGGCGGAAGTCGTCAATCCGGGAGGTTTGGAAAATATCCCCGCGGCGGCGAGCGTCGTAACCGATGCGGCGGACAGCCGCCTGGTGACCTCCGGCGATTTTACTTTCCTGTACATTCCCGCCGAGGGGGAAACGCCCGCGCAGGCGTATCTCGTTTCCTACGGCGGCGCGTCCGGCTCCGTAACCCTGCCCTCCGGCTTTACGGCGGGGGAGGTCCGGGTGGATTCCTACGAAATTTTCGCGGGGGCGTTTGCGGAGCGCACCTTCAACATGATCACGATCCCCGCGGCGGTCACCGCCGTCGGAAGCTATGCCTTCTATAATACGAGCGTCATCGGCATTTCTTTCGAGGACGCGTCGAAATGCGCGGAGATCGCAAGCTATGCCTTCGCGGGCTGCACCGCCATGTATTTCAATTCTTCGATGTCGGATGCGGACGGCGCCTATCTTCTCAATCTCGACGGGTTCTCCGTCGTCGGCGAATACGCCTTTACCCAAACGACCCGTCTGCAAAAGTTGTTCGTCGGTGCGAGCGTGACGGAAATCGGCGGGCGCGCCTTCGCCTATTCCGCGATCCGGACGATCGGGTTCGCGGAGGAGAGGGCGGAGGCCCTGACGCTGGCGAGCTATGCGTTTGCGTACATGACCTCTCTTCAGAGCGTCGCCGTTCCCGGGTACGTGACGGCGCTGCCGCAGTATCTGTTCCGCGGCTGCACCCGCCTCGCCTCCGTGTCGCTGTCGGAGGGCGTGGAGAGCATCGCCAATTACGTTTTCCGCGACTGTTCGTCCCTCACCTCCCTCGTTCTGCCCGGCAGTCTCACTTCCTTTGCGAGCTCGGCATTCGGGTATTCGTCCGTCGGGGCGTACTACTTGGCGGGCACGGAAGCGGACGCGGAGGGGGTCTCCTATCCGAGCGCCGTGGCAAACGCGCTGTATTACTACTCGGAGGAGGACCCGATCAGCGACGGCAATTATTGGCATTATGACGAAAGCGGAAACATCGCCGTTTGGGAAATGGTGTGACCGCGGCGCCTTTCGGAAAGGCGTCTTTCGGGGCGGACGATATGTCCGCCCCGTTCTCTTTGTGCCGCGGTTTCGGTTGCGTTCCCTCGCGGAATATGCTATAATGGTTCGGGCGTACGGGAGGGCGCGGTCTATGAAAAAGTGGTACGACGAGGAATACGAATTTACGGTGGAGGTGACGGGCTTTCTGCGCGGGGAGCGCACGGAGAGATATTGCCGCAACGGCGGGGAGATCGGGGATAAATATACCTGTACTTACGGCTGTCCCGTCAACGGGGAGGGGCAGGGGATTTGCTCCAAGCTCATGACGGTGCTCTTTCCCGTCATGGAAGCGGTGCGCAGCGGCGGCGATCTGGAAAATATCGGCGGCGACGGAAAATACAGCAAAAACATCGTGTGCCCGGACGGCTGCGTCGTGTTCCGCCTGACGGCGAAGAAGCTGGGGGGACAGAACTTTTTCAAGGGGAAATTTTCCGATTGAGAAAGGGCGGGCGGGAAAAGGCTTCCCGGCGTCCGGTTTTGAAATCGGGGTACTTTTGCGGAATTTTGCGGCGAAATCATTGATTATTCCCGGGTCGTGTGGTATAATAGTTTCAATATCCCCTTTCGGGAAGAATGCAGAGGAAGGAAATGTTCAAAGATAAGACCGAGGAACAGGCGAGAGAAGAGATCAAAGCGATGGTGGCGGAATACTACCATGCGTTCAAGGAGAAGAAGGAACCTTTCAGGGCGGGCGATCGCATCACGTATGCGGCGCGCGTGTTCGATGAAAAGGAGATGTGCGCGCTGACGGATGCGGCACTGGATTTCTGGCTGACGACGGGGCGTTTTGCCGAACGGTTTGAAAGGGAGTTTGCCGCCTGGCTGGGCGTCAGGTACGCGCATCTCGTCAACAGCGGGTCATCGGCGAATCTGATTGCCTTTTCCGTTTTGACCGCGCCCGAGCTCAAAGAGCGGCGCATCGGGCGGGGAGACGAGGTCATCACCGTGGCCTGCGGCTTTCCGACGACCGTCGCGCCGATCCTTCAATACGGCGCCGTGCCCGTTTTCGTCGACGTCACCGTGCCGCAGTACAACATCGACGCAAGCAGGCTGGAGGAGGCGCTTTCCCCCAGGACGAAAGCGGTCATGATCGCGCATACGCTCGGCAATCCCTTCGACCTGAAAACCGTCCGGGCGTTTTGCAAAAAGCATAACCTCTGGTTGGTCGAGGACAATTGCGACGCGCTCGGCTCGCAGTACACCGTCGACGGGGAGACCCGCTTTACGGGGACGTGGGGGGATATCGGCACGAGCAGTTTTTATCCGCCCCATCACATGACGATGGGCGAGGGAGGCTGCGTCTATACCGATAACGGCTTGCTCAACCGCCTGATCCTTTCCTACCGCGATTGGGGGCGCGATTGCATCTGTCCCTCGGGCAGGGACAATTTCTGCGGGCATCGCTTCGACGGGAAGTTCGGCGAGCTTCCCGAAGGCTACGACCATAAGTATGTTTACAGCCATCTCGGTTACAATCTGAAAGTGACGGATATGCAGGCGGCCATCGGCTGCGAACAGCTGAAAAAATTCCCCGGATTCATCGAGCGCCGCCGCCATAATTGGACGCGGCTGCACAAGGCGCTGGAAGGGGCGGCGGACAGGCTCATTTTGCCCGCGCCCGCGCCCGGCAGCAATCCTTCGTGGTTCGGGTTTCTCCTTTCCGTGCGCCCCGGCAGCGGTCTCGACCGCAACAAAATCACCCGGTATCTGGAGTCGAAAAACGTACAGACGCGGCTGCTGTTCAGCGGCAATCTCATCCGGCATCCGTGTTTTGACGAGATCCGCGGCACGGATGCTTATCGCGTTGTCGGCGGGCTTGAAAATACCGATTTCATCATGAACAACACTTTTTGGGTGGGCGTCTATCCCGGCATGACAGACGAGATGATCGACTATATGGCGCAGGTGATCCTGGAAGCGATCGGCTGAGCGCGTCTTTCTTTCCCTTCCGTTTCGGTCGGCCGGAAAATATTTTTCGCCGTTGCGGCTTGTCTTTTACGCGTTTTTCCGAAAAACGGCGGTGGGGCAAGCCGCATTTGTCTGTGGACATCGCTGCGGCATGAATTAAATTTTAAGAAAAGTTGCGATGAGTTGCAACGGATATCATAGACAGAAATGTCACGGTAAAGGGCGTTTTTACGGGAAGATTGACGGTAAAGCGTTCTTTTAATGAGGCATCCGGATTGCTGAAACATCGAAAAATATGCGAAAAATGTATAGGGGAAAATTATGAAAGAGAGATTCGGACGGTTAAAGGAGTTTCATTGGAGATTATTCGCGGCATTGAGCGCATTGGCGCTTATTCCCGCAATTTACCAGACAATCAGGACGTTTATCATTTCATCGAACAATCAAAGCGCAGTGTTTGATGTGGTCGGTCAAATGGAATGGTTCGATTTAATCA
>CALWAU010000032.1 GCA_944375795.1 uncultured Clostridia bacterium
ACGGGCAGCGTCAGAGAGGAGACAAACGGGCATTTGCTGAACGCACCGAAGGCGATGTCCGTCACGCAGTCGGGCACCACGATGTCCGTCATGGAAAAATCCCGCACGCCGACGATGACGCATTCCGACCCGTTCACGGCGTATTCAAAGGGCGCCAGCGCCACCACATCTATCGGAGCGGCGGGCCGCTGTGAAGAAGAACTTTGCGTCTGGCTGTCGCTTTGCCCGATTTGCGCCGAATCGGAGCCCTGCCCCGTCTGCTCGCCGCTTTGCGAGGGCGTATATCCGCAGGCGGCAAGCGCCCCGCACGCCAGCATCAGCGCCGCAGCGAGCCCTGCCACTGTCATTTTACTCAATTTTTTCATCCGAAAATTCTCCGATTTGTATGATTTTTTTCGTTATTCCGGACGGCGGACGGCACGGGCGCACCGTCCGCCGCCTCGGCTATGTATCCCTTTCAGAATATATCGTCCTGCTTGTAAGCGTCCTTTTTCAAGAGCATTTTGTAGACGACGGCGTCGGCTATCATCAGCACCCCGACCACGATGGCGATCACGGGCGTCGTCATGTGGGCGGAAACGTTTCCGGCCCAATCCGCATACAGAACGGAGGCGATGATCATCATCGCCCCGGCGACAATTGCACATATGCCCGCAAGAACCATATTGCGGGACATGCGCTTGTCCAATTCCTCTCCGACGGAGGTGAAAAACGCGGACACGGACGATATGAGGAGAATGCAGAACGCGATTGCCGCGACGGTCAGCACAATCGCCGCGGCCGTGCCGCCCGCAAAAAATCCCATAAACCTATCCTCCGCCGCGGGACTGGCCACCGAAGCGGCAAACACGGAGAGGTTGGAGAAGAAAGAAGATATGCCGTAAGTGGTGACATTGTCCACCGAATCCGCGCCGACCGACGCGACGCAGCTGCAAATAAACCGCAGGGCGACGATCGAAAGCACGGCATAGAGCGCCCCGCATGCGACGTTGCGTATATACGCGTACAAATTTCCGCCAAGCCCGTTCGCCAGGGTTTTCAGCACCGCCGCCGCCACCAAAAGCAATCCCCCGAGGACAAACCCCGCAATCGTGGTGCCGTTGGCGGCCTTGCTGGTGGTCACGCCCATGATATCAATTTTGTTCGCCATGCACAGCAGAAAAAGCGCCGCGCCGCAGACATAGGCGAAAAACGTCGCCGCCGCAGGGCCCATAATCCCCTTTTCCGTCTGCTTTTGCGAAATTTTTACCAGGCGGGAGACGGTGGCGATAAAGCAACCCGCCGTGGCCAACAGCGCCACAAGGCTGCAAACCGTGCCGAGAACCGCCCCTATCGTACCCGCCATGCTCGCCGTAGAGCCGTCCGATACTATCGCGTCATACGCGTCGCCGAAGAAATAGAAAATACCCACCTCGTTCGTCACCAGCCCGCCGCCCGCGCTGCCGACGCTCACGTGCGGCACACAGCCGATGAGAAAGACGAAAATCATCCCTATCAGCGCCGCCCCCAGCGAGCAGATAAAGGATATGCGCTCCATGATCTCCTTGGTCCTGCCGGAAAATATTTCCCGCTTTTCCGCCTTCGCCGCCACCGCATACGTGCCCGCATGCGCGTCCGACGCGACCGACGCCTTTACCGCGTATCCGCCCGGCGTCTCCGCCTTTGCCACCCGGGGTTTCGGCCCCGGTTGTTCCGCGATGCGCGGAAAACGCACGGGCATCGAATACACCGGGGCGTTGCGGTTGGAACCGCAGTTTACGCAGAACTCGCCGTCGGCGGGCGTAAGCTTCCCGCAGGCACTGCACAGCGCCATGCCGTCCATCCGCTTGCCGCATTTTTTGCAGAATACCGCGGTTTCGGGATTTTCGGTCTCGCAAAAGTTACATTGCATGTCACACCTCCTGAAAGCATTTCTCGTTTCAAGGCAATTATAACACAAATCGGAAACAATCGCAAGGAAATTGACCGCCAAATCCTGTACTTTTTGATATTTCTTTTCAAAAACTTTTTCGTAACTGACAGAATATGTCAGTTACTCCCGCACGGCGAACGGCAAAACTTACGGTCCCCCGCGAATATCGCGGGGGACCGCCCGTATCTTTCTATGTCGTTCCGCATTATCTTCCCGAGGAAATCGGCTCGTACGTGTAGGTCACGTTTCCGTCCGCGTCCGTCGCGGTGCGCACGTAATAGCGCTGCCTGTCCCTGCCGCTGCCCACGGACAGCCGGATGACCTCCTCTCCGCGAACCCGTTCCCTGTCAAAGGAAAACCGCTGCGTCTGCCCGTTTTTATACGCGAGCATTTCCAGCTCCGTCTCCCCCTCCTCTTCCTCGTAGGAGAAGGTGCTGCGTTCGACGACCATGCCGTCCTCGTAAACGGAATAGCTGTAAGACTGTTCGCTCTCCCCCCGTTCCGTTTCCGATTCCTGCTCCACCAGCATATAGCGCGTCTCGCCGAGCGTCACGCGGAAGCTCGTTTCGCTCTCCGATTCGCCGCCGTCGCTCTCGACGTTGCGCCGTCCCCGGATCGCATAGTCCGTGCCGTCGACCACCATCACGCCCTCGATGGAATAGTTTTCCTCCCGTTCGTCGTCCAAGCGGTCGTCCCAATCGTCATCGTCGTCATCGTCGCGCTCGTCGTAATCGGGCACGGAAGTCTGATTATAATACATGACGTAAGAGGAGGCATTCCCCTGCATATCCCGCCAGGAAACGGTCATCTTCTCCGTGTATCCGTCCCGATCGGACGCCTCCGAAACCGTCTCGAAACCGCCGTCGCTCAAAAGACTTCCGACGAGCGCCATATACTCGTCCAGCTCCGCCTTTACCTCGTCGGAAAGGCCGCCTTCCGGCGCCGCCTGCGAATCGCTCTGCCCCGGGCCGCTCTGTCCCGAATCGGACGTACCGCCGAAATCGGAGGAAGCCGACCGAACGGCGGAGGAAGCCTGCGCGCCGTCGTTCATCGAGGAAATCAGCATGCCCGCCGAAGCGGCGCTGAACCCGTACACCGATTGCGTCGTGGTGAGGTTTTCAAACTTCCCGCCGGCGCTGCCGCCTCCCGGCGTACCCGTCTCCGAGCAGGCTCCCAGCCCCGCCGCGAGCGAAAGGATCAAAGTTGACGCCAAAGCCAAAAATAATTTCTTCATCATTGCATTCTCCTTGTCTTTATTATTAATTTACCCGGGAATATCCGGATTTATCCCCGTTACACCTATATAACAACCGGAAAGAGCGGTTTTGTTGGAAAAAGGAAAAAAATTTTTTCTGTTTGTTCCGACTTTCCCGCAAAACCTTGACGAACCCCTCTCCTTCCCTGTATAATATAAATAAGGACGGAAACTTTTTCTTTTTTCCAACAATCCGGCGCTTTCGGATTGTTTATATATCGGATGGGGTTATGAAACACGACAAACTCGAGCAAAAGATTCGCGATTTGAAAAACGGGGATACGCGCGCGTTCGATTTCATATACGAACACACAAACCGCTCCGTTTATTTCGCCATATTCTACATCGTCAGGGACAGAATGCACGCCGAGGACTTGCTGCAAGACACCTTCGTGCGGGCGATTTCCGTACTCTCCCAATATCGGGAAGGGACCAATTTCGTCGCCTGGCTGTGCTCCATCGGAAAATCTCTCGCGCTCAATCACCTGAAAAAATACCGACGGGAAATCCCCACGGACTTTGAAGCGGACGCCCACAAATACGGGACACACGAAACGGAAATCCCCTATATCTTCGACCTGGCGGCGCGGATACTCACCGAGGAAGAATACGAAATCGTCATGCTCTGCCAGGTCTCCGGCTACAAGCGGCGGGAGGTGGCCGAAATGCTCGGCATCCCCATCGGAACGGTGACCTGGAAAAACAACGAGGCTTTGAAAAAGCTGAAACGACATCTCGAAAAGGAGGGCGGAATATGAAAAAGATAAAAAAATTGCTGTCCGAACGCGCGTCGGAAATTCTGCCCGACGACAAGGCGGTAAAACAAAATATCCGGCGGGAACTCGGCATCGGGGAAAGGGAGGCCGCCCTCTCTTACGCCCACGGCGGAGAACGGACCGCACCCAATCGCCGGAAAAACGCGGTCATCGCATTCTGCGCGGCGGCGACGGCGCTCATTCTCGCCCTCTGTCTGCTTCTCCCCCTGGTGAGGAACAGGACGAAAACTCCCGTCGGCCCCCTCGACGGAAACAAATTTCTGCAAATCACGGACGCCGATTCCTTCTACGCCTACGGCGCCGCGTCCGTCGGCATGCTGATTTCCTCCGGACAAAATCCGGCGCCCGCTTCCGCCGCACCCGCGGCCGCTCCCGTTCGGGCGACGTCCGCATCTGCATCCGCCGTATCCCCCGCCTCCGAACCGGACGAGGGACAGATCGAAGAAATCAACCGCTATTTGTCCCTCGTGGAGAGCCTTTTGAGCGACGGCGCCATCGAGGGCACGGGGATAGCGGGCGAAAACGGCTACGAATACGGCATGACCGTGCAATACACCGACCTGCTCGGCGCGCCCGCTTCCTATACGATGTACTACGACAAAGAATTTCTGCACGGGGAGACGGAGGACGGCGAATCGGAAGAAAACTACGCCATTTCGGGCGTCCTGCGCGTGGGAAACGCCGAGTATCCCGTGGAGGGAATGTACAAGACGGAAACGGAGGACGGCGAATCGGAAAACGAACTGTATTTCCGCGCCTTCACGGACGAAAGCGGCGCCTCCTATATCGAGGTCCGGCAGGAATACGAATCGGAAACGGAGGACGGCGACGCGGAAATCGAACGGGAGTACGTGTATTCCGTCTATGACAGAGGCGAACTCACCGAACGGACGACGATAGAATACGAATCGGAGGATGGCGAACTCGAGCTTCTGATGCGGATATCCAGAGGCGGAAAGACGGAGACCCTCTCCTTCCGCGACGAAACGGAAGGCGGCGAACGGGTGCTGCGCGTTTCGGGGACGCTGGACGGCAGCCGCGTGCAATTCCGCGTCTATGTGCGGGAAGGACAATATCATTACGTTTTCGAGGACGGCTCCTCTTCCGACTTCGACCGCTTCGACAAGGACGACGACCACGACGGCAAGGACGACGATGACGACAACGATGATGACGATGACGACGATGATGACGATGACGACGATGACGATCGCTTCGACGATTGAAGTCCGCCGCCGCGAAAAACGGCGATGACCGAAAAAACAAACGCCTGCAAAAAGGCGCTTCCATAGCGGAAGCGCCCTTTGTTTCTCTATTGAAATATCTTCGGCGAAAGGAGTCAGGCGTTCTTCATGCCCTCTTCGATCGCGACGGCGACCGCGACGGTGGCGCCGACCATGGGGTTGTTGCCCATGCCGATAAGCCCCATCATCTCGACGTGCGCGGGAACGGAGGAAGAGCCCGCGAACTGCGCGTCCGAGTGCATTCTGCCCATCGTATCCGTCATGCCGTAGGACGCGGGGCCCGCCGCCATGTTGTCGGGGTGCAGCG
>CALWAU010000033.1 GCA_944375795.1 uncultured Clostridia bacterium
CGGATATTCGAGCCCTCCGCGACGCATTCCTGACGGAAGGAATCGAGCATGGCGCGTACAAAGTGTTTAGTGCCGCAATATACGGCGTTGCCCGGCACCGAACGCGTGCCCGCGACGGAGGAAGTGACGATGATATGCCCGCCTTTCTGCGCGAGAAATTGAGGCAGCACCGCCGCCATGGCGTTCAATACGCCCATGATATTGATATCGACCATGCGCGCCCAGTCGTCCGTTTTGAGCTGCGACATATTCCCCGCGGGCATGATGCCGGCATTGGCAAACAGCGCGTTTATCCCGCCGAATTTCTCCCCGGCAAACGCCGCAAGCGCCCGCATGTCCGTAAGAGATAAAATATGCCGCATTTTCGCCGATTTTGGCCGCCAAAGCCCGCAGCCTGTCCTCCCGCCTTGCGGACAGGACCACTTTTGCGCCGTTTGCCGCGAGCGCCCTCGCCGTTTCCGCGCCGATGCCCGACGACGCGCCCGTGATTACTACAACCTTGCCTTCAATATTTTTCATAACACAGACCTCCTTTCAATGGCTGAACAGCCAGCCCATTATCCGGCTGTCATAGGCGACAAAACCTCCGCCGCCGTGCTGGTTGGGCGCGCCTACAGCCTGAAAATATGCCTCGTCCTTTATATCGAGTACGGCGAGATCTTCGATCTCCTCCGAAGAAAGTCCCCGCTCCTCATACAGGGAAACGATTCGGCGATAGGTTTCCGAGATTCGGACCGAGCCGTAATATTCGTCGCTCTCGCCGATGACGAAATACGCGGGCGTGCGGCTTTCGACGAGCGGCACGATATCTCCGCCCCAGACCGAGCTGACGTGCAAAATCGCGGCAAACAGCTCGGGGCGGCGCTCCATGACCAGCGACAGCGTTTCCCCTCCGCCCGAATATCCGTCGGCGTAAACTTTGCTTTCGTCTATATTGTAATTTCCGAGAAAATACTCGATGAGGGCAATCGTCTGCCCGGCGCTGGTCCCGCCCCAATCGTTCAGCTGCGGAGCGACGACAATCATTTTCTCGTTATACCGCAGCGCCTCAAACGCAAATTCTTCCGCGCGCAGGTTTGCTCCCGCCCCGAAGCGATACAGCCCCTCGTAGCCCGGAAGCGTCACAAACAGCGCGAAGGCCTGCGTCCCGTCATAGCTTTCGGGTATGTACAGGTTGAAATGAATATCGCCGTTCCCCTCCGAGCGATAGACGTTATCCAGGATAAAACCGCGGTACGTTTCCGTTCCGACGGTGACGGCGCCGTCCTCCGTCGGTGCCCGCGAGGAGGTCGCGAACGAGGGCGATTCCCCTTCCTCCCGCGCGCTCCCGCCCGAAGAACAGGCAGAACACAGGGCCGCCAGACAAAATGCGAGCAAAACCGCCGATACCCGTTTCATGATTGCGCCTCCTTCCTTCCGAGCTTTTTCATCGTGTAAAAATACATTCCGAGCATGAACGGCAGCATGATCACTTCGATGATGAGCTGCACCCAGATCATGCCGTAAAGCCCCACGAGCCGATTCATCAGAAACAGCATGGGGATATTCAGCGCGCCCTGGCGGCAGACGGCGAGCACGGTCGTCTGCGTGCCCTTGCCCATCGCCTGAAAGAAATACATGACGAGCGCGTTTACCGAGGTAAACGGCACGGCCGTGCAGGCGATGCGCAGAAAGTTTGTCGTGAGCGGCACGGTCCCCTCGTCGTCCAGCATTGCGCGGGCGATATAGGGCGCAAGCGTTTCAAAGAGGATCACGCACACCGCCGCCATGATCGCCGCGAGTATCCACGAAAAGACGGAAACCTTTTTCAGCCTCGCATAGTCGCCCGAACCGTAGTTATAGGCAATGAGCGGCATGACGCCCTGCGAAAGGCCGAGGCTTATGCCCAAAGGAATCCGGTCCAGCCTCTTTACGATTCCGTACGCCGATACCGCCTGCGTCCCGTACCCGTAGGCGAGAATGTTGATGATCATAAAGACGACGTTTGCAAGCAGGGTGGTGAACGCCGCCGAAAGCCCGACGGAAAATACCTTTCCCGTATAGCGAAAGGAAAACCACCGCGGCGAAAGCGACATTGTAGACGTCTTTCTGCCGTGCAAAAACACACCCAGCAGAAAGAGAAATGAGATGAAGTTGGAGAGCGCGGTAGCCATGCCCGCGCCGACAAAGCCCAGCCCGAACGCAAACATGAACAGCGGATCCAGCCCGATATTGAGGATACCGCCCAGCATCATACCCGCGCTCGCCTGCTTTGCCCGCCCCTCTCCGCGCAGGAAGTGGGCAAGCGTCATGGCCAGCATGGTGGGAAGCCCGCCGATGACGACCGTCCAGAGCATGTACGAATAGGCGTAACCGAGCGCGCCGTCCCCGTTTTCTC
Organism: uncultured Clostridia bacterium; assembly: GCA_944375795.1. GTDB lineage: Bacteria > Bacillota > Clostridia > Christensenellales > Borkfalkiaceae > Scatosoma. The sequence goes on from CALWAU010000033.1 coordinate 2,378, forward strand.
CGCCGCCAGCAATGCTCAGCAGGGAGAGCAGGGGCCGGGCAAAGGCGAACGTAAGCCCGCAAAACAGCGCCGTTATGACGACGCCCTCCCAGAAACTGAACGCAGAAACCTTTTTCACGTCGTCGTATTCGTGCCTGCCGAGCAGTTTATCCATCACGCTGATGCCGCCGATGCCGACGAGATTGGAAAGCGCCGTAAGGAGGTTGAACCACGGAGACACGAGCGTGGCGCCCGCTACCATGGCGGGGTCGCCTATTTGTCCGATAAAAAAGGTATCCGCAAGATTGTAGATAACCGTTACGATCTGGCTGATAATAGTCGGTATGATAAGCCGCGCCACCGCGCGGGGAACGGGTACCGTTTCAAACAGTTCTTTTTCGGTCAGTTGATTCATGACATGCCTTCGATCAGAAATTACCGATGTCCGCCGAACACCGCGGACATACCGATGTGCGAAAGCGCCCCGTCCAGCCCCGAAACTTCTTCCGGAGTAAGCAGCACCTCCGCAGACCCCGCATTTTCCCGCAGGTGTGCCTCCTTGCGGGAGCCGGGAATGGGTACGATGTACGGCTTTTTGCAGAGCATCCACGCGAGCGAAATCTGCGCGGGCGTAGCGCCCTTTTCGTCCGCAATCCGCTTCAGAAGCCCGAACAATTCCTCATTTTCGCGATAGGCATCCGGCTGAAACTGCGGCATATCCGCGCGGTAGTCCGTCCCCTTTTCAAAAGCGGAATCCCTGCCGTAAGCCCCCGTCAGAACGCCGTTGGCAAGCGGCGAAAAGGCGACGAACCCTATCCGCAGCTCCTCCAAAACGGGAAAGAGTTTTTCGTAATCGCGATACATCATCGAATAGCGGTTCTGTATCGCCGTAACGGGGCAGACGGCGTGCGCGCGGCGAAGATATGCCTCGTTTGCCTCCGAGATGCCCCAATGCGTAATTTTGCCCTCCCTCATCAGCCCCGACATGACCTCCGCGACCTCTTCGGCGGGCACCTTCGGGTCGATACGATGCTGATAATACAGGTCGATATGGTCGGTTTTCAGCCTTTTGAGCGAGCCTTCGACCGATTTTTTAATCGTTTCGGGGCGGCTGTCAAGAAGAAGGGAGCGATCGGGCGCGTGCGTTACGCCGAATTTGGTGGCGATGACCACTTTATCGCGGCAGTCCCCGAACGCCTCGCCGACGAGCTTCTCATTTTCATACGGACCGTAACATTCCGCGGTATCGAAAAATGTATACCCCATATCCAGGGAAGCGACGAGCGCGCGTATCGCCTCTCCCTTTTCCGTCGGCGCGCCGTATGCGTGCGAAAAGCCCATGCAGCCCAAGCCCACGGCGGAAACGCGCAAATCTTTACCCAAAATGCGCTCGTACATATCAGACCTTCCTGCCCGTTTCATAAGCCTGCCTGTATGCCGGCGTGCCTTCGATTTTACCCTTTTCATAAACGCCCGTACCGTAAATGACGCCCATTTCCTTCGCGCCGTTCACGCAGTCGGCATAGCCGCGGAAACAATCGAGCGTTGTCAGCGTTGCGCTCTTTTCGGTGTCCGCGCAGGTGACTATGTAATAAAACTCCTTGTTTTTCACTTCCAGCCAGCGCGCCACGGTGCGGTCGATGACCGCCTTCAACTGCGCGTCGACAGAATAGAAATATACGGGGCTTGCCAGCACGATGACGTCGGCGTCTATCATCTTTTGCAGCACTTCCGCCATATCGTCCTTTATGGCGCACTCGCCCTCATGCGTGCGGCAATAGTAGCACGCCTTGCAGGGCGCTATCTTTTTGTCGGCAACGCGCACGATTTCGACCTCGTTGCCCGCTTCCGCTGCGCCTTTGGCAAATTGTTGGCACAATATGTCCGAATTGCCGCCCTTCCGGGGACTGCCCGATAAAATAAGAACCTTTTTCATAAATAAGCTCCTTTTCAGATTTTTAAGCTTGGGCTTCGCAGACATACGTCAGCTGCGCGCCCGTATTCCAAACTTGATTTTTCGATATCGCATCCCACGCTTCCCGCGTGCCGGCAAACCTGATTTCCAAACCGCAGCCGCGAAAAGCAAAACTGCCGATGCTTTCCAAATTTTCGTTTGCAATATATACTCCCGTCAGACCCGTCCTGCCGTCAAAGGCAAACGACGGAATGGCCGAAAGCGTTACCGGCAAAGCTATTTCGCCCTGCAACCCTTCGGGTGCGAAAATGAGTTCCGTCCTTTCCGCATTGTACAAAACGCCGTCTGCCGACGAATAGCAGTCGTTGCCTTCATCGACCGAGATGTATTCAAGATTTTCGTTGTAGTCAAAGGCATAATTTCCGATCTCCCGCACACTTGCCGGAACGGAAATTTGCGTAACCTGCGCATAGCGGAAGGCCGCTTGCGCTATCACCTCCACGCCGTCGGGAATATCCCCGCTTCGGCCGCCGCGAAGGAGCGTATTCGTCCCCCTTTCGACGAGGTGTCCGTTCGGAGAGCGATATGCCGCATTATTTTCCGCCACGGTAAAGGATACGCTGCCGCAGTTATTGAACGCCGAATCGCCTATACTTGTAACGCTTGCAGGGATATATACTTCTTCCAGCGACAAACAGCCCGAAAATGCTCTGCCCCCTATCGTTGCAAGGGCGCTGCCCGCGCCTATATTTATCTCGGCAAGCGCCGCACAATTATAGAAGGCGTTGCGCGCAATTTCCGTCACGCTGTCCGGAACCGTAACGGAGGTTATCGCTTTCCCGGAAAAAACGCCGTTCCCGTATTCGTCGCGTATCGCCACGACGGGCAACCCTTCGTATTCCGCGGGAATGACGATTTCCGTCTCCTCGCCGACATCGGTCACGGCATATCCGTCGCCGTATCTTTCATAGACGAGGCTGGCGGTCGCCTCGGCGGTGCCCGAAAGCTCCCAGCCCGCGTACAGCGTGATATTTGAGGTCACGCGATCGGTATCAAAATGCCATTCGTCGTCCGTCGCGGCGGGATCTTCATACCACCCCGTGAGGAAATACCCCTCCCGCACGGGCGTTTCGGGGCGGGGTGCGGGATTTCCCGCCAGCACGCGCGCGCTTTTCACTTCGCTTCCGCCCCGGGAATCGAACATGACGGTATAATAGATCGCCCCGCCGGCCGAAGCGGTTTCGTCTCCGCCCGAAGAACAGGCGCAAAAACACGCGACTGCCGTACAGGCCGTTCCCGCGGCGACGAGCCGCAAAATCAACTTTTTCATCTCCGTAACCTCCCGGAATTTTGCAAACTTATAAAACGCTTTTCCCGCGTTCCCATGAAGCACTCTGCGCCCTCCGGCGGCATTATTTTTTGAAATTATCCGTCAGAAAGACGTCGAAAAGCGGAATCCAATCGCAGCTTGCATTGCCCGCCCCGAAGCCGTGCCCCACGTTTTCAAATACGTGCTCCTCCACGGATACGCCCGCCTCGCGCACGGCGTTTGCATTGCGGATGAACTGCCGATAGAACGGGTCGCGCGTGCCGTAGGCATAAAACGTAGGCGGTAAATCGCCCGCGCGCAGGGTATCGACATCGTTGTCCGAAACGGACAGTCTGCCGTAGAAGGAATAGATATGCCCGATAGCAGAAGCTTCAGCCGAAACATAGTCGAGCGAATCGGGAATATAATTTTCGTCAATCTCATCGGGCAGCAGGTAACCGTCGCTGTGCAAAAGCAGCTCGCCGCAGAGGATGCCGCCGGCAGAAAAACCTACAACAGCTATGTCGTCCTCTTCAATGCCGTAAGCTTCGGCATTGCTCCGCACATACCGCACGGCGCGCGCCAGATCGAGCGCGCTGACCTCCTGCGAATAGGGACGCAGGCGGTAACTTACCACAAAGCACTGATAGCCGAGCGCGGAGAGCCGTTCCGCCACGTCGTACCCCTCGCTGCGCATGCTGCGGAACTGAAATGCGCCGCCGGGGCAGATAAGGACCGCGCCCTTAATATCGCCCTGCGCGGGATAGCTTTCGATGTAGGGAATAAAATCGTCGTCATCGGCGCTCGAATGTTGGTAACTTTCGTTATAGGCGGGAATATTGTTCTCGTTCCATAACAGGATCGTCTGCCTTTCATTTGGCGCAGGCACGGCTATATCCGCCGTGGGCGTGTCCTCGTCGGGTGCGTTTTCGCCCTCCTCGGGCGGCGGCATATAACCGCCGTCCGTACTCGTTTCCGTGCCCGTTTCCGTCCCCGTACCGTTTACGGGAAGGGCGTTGCAGGCGGCAAGCGCGGAAACGAACGCCATACAGAGGCACAGCGCCGCGACGGCCGTAGATTTTTTCATTCCGCCGCCTCCCCGTCAGATGACGCCCAGATCTTCCAGCCAATCGCGCACGTCACTTTCGGACGCGCCCGAACGGAATCGATGCCCTTCCTGCCAATTCCCCGTGCCGGCCAGCTCCATCAGAAGCGCGCCGCTCTGCCCCAGGCCGGAGCTTGAAGATGTACAGAAGGGTATCACCGTTTTGCCCGTAAAATCGTTGTTCTCGACAAAGCCGTTCACGGGCCAGGCCGCTATGCCCCACCAGATG
>CALWAU010000034.1 GCA_944375795.1 uncultured Clostridia bacterium
AAATCGAAGATATGGACGGCCCGCTCTCCGAAACGGACGATCTGCCTGGTGTTTTCGGTGATCTTTGCATTCTTTGTATAAACGGCACGGACGATAATCAACATAACGCCGCAGGCGATCAGAACGCAAGCGGCGAGCAGTGCTGAATCATCCGGTGCAGGATTTCCGTATTCGTCGTACGTAAAGAAGGAGACGATATAAAGCACCAAAGCGAGTGCGCCTAAAATACAGAATACGATTCCGAGAATCTTCATCCACTTATAAAATTTGAGGAAAAGCTGCGGCGTGATGCGGGTGACGTTTTCCACGGCAAAGGAAGCTTCATCCAGGGATTCTTCCGCGTTTTTTGAGGGGGCTTCCGCCTTGCGGGGCGCAGCTTCCGTTTCCGAAAGGGGCAGGGGCGTCGGGTCGGGAGAAACGTTCGGCCCGTCTGCGCGGGGACCTGTAAACAAATCGGAATGGGAGGGGGAAGGCGCAGGGGGCGCCGCTTCGGCGGGTGGCCCGAACAGGTCGGAATCCTCCTCCGTCCGTGCGGAAACGGTTTCTTCGAGAGGGCTTCCGCACCGCGTGCAAAAACGCGCATAATCGGCGTTTTCCGCACCGCAAACGTGACAATTTTTCATGTTTTCTCCTTATATCGAATTACAAAATTGATACCATTATACCATTCGGGAACAGGTTTGTCAAGCGGGGCGGAAAATTTTGTCTGCGGGCGCGGCCGGGGATTGATTTTTTCCCGCGGCTGTGGTATACTGTATGAAAAAGATATCTGGCAGAGGTTTTACCATGTGGGACTGTATCGTTATCGGCAGCGGCGCCGCGGGCGTGTCCGCCGCGCTGACGCTGAAGGCAAACGGCAAAAACTTTCTCCTGCTCGGCTCGCCGGAACTGAGCGGAAAAATTTCGCGCGCGGAGCGCATTCTCAATTATCCGGGGCTTTCCGCCGTGACGGGCGCGGAATTTTGCGCCGCGCTCGCCGGGCAGCTGAAGGATATGCAAATTCCCGTCGCGGACGAACGGGTGACGGGCGTGTACGCGATGAAAGATTTCTTTTCGGTACTGACGGAAAGCGGCGCTTCCTTCGAGAGTAAAACGGTCATTTTGGCGACGGGCGTGGAGGCGGTGAAGCCGGTGCCGGGAGAGACGGAGTTTGTCGGCAGGGGGGTCAGCTATTGCGCCACCTGCGACGGATTTTTGTACAAGGGAAAGACGATCGCCGTCGTGTGCACCTCCAAGCGGTTCGAGCACGAGGCGAAATATCTTTACGACCTCGCGGGAAAGGTGTATTTTCTTCCGTTGTACAAATCGCCCGCTGACCTCGGCGAAAAGGCGGAAAAAATCGTCAGAAAGCCCCTTCGCATCGAAGGGGGGCTCCGCGCGGAAAAGCTCGTGTTCGACGATCGCGAAATTCCCGTGGACGGGATTTTCATGCTCAAAGAGAGCGTTTCTCCCGCCGTGCTCGTCGGCGGCCTGGAAACGGAAAACGGGCACGTAAAGACGGGCAGGGATATGTCCACCAATCTGAAAGGCCTCTTTGCGGCGGGGGACTGCACGGGGCGGCCCTATCAGTACGCCAAGGCGGCGGGCGAAGGGAACGTGGCGGCGCATTCCGTGTGCGAATTTCTCGCGGGGCGGGCCTGAGAGGAAAAAGACGGAGGATTTATGGAAAGGATTCTGGTTGCCGAGGACGACGAAAGCATACGGGAGGAACTCACGGCGCTGCTTGCGGCCAACGGGTATCGGGCGGTGGACGCGCCGCCCTGCGAGCTCGCTCTCATCGACGTCAATCTGCCCGGCGAAAACGGGTTCGAGCTTTGCCGAAAGCTCCGCATGCAGTCGGACGTCCCCGTCGTGTTTCTGACGGCGCGGGATTCGGCGGAGGACGAAATCGTGGGCTTCGGGGTGGGCGCCGACGATTATATCCGCAAGCCCTACAACTCATCCGTGCTCCTCATGCGCATCGCGCGGCTTCTGAAGCGTCGCGAGGCGCCGCTCAACGTCCGCGGGCTCACCCTCGACCTCTCCTCCATGACGGCGGGGTACGACGGCAATCGCGCGGAGCTGACGAAAAACGAAACCCGCATTCTCGCCTGCCTCATGAAAAAGGAGCTGTGCACGAAGGAGGAGATCCTCGAGGAACTCTGGAACGACAGCCTGTACGTGGACGAAAATACACTGTACGTCAACATCAACCGTTTGCGGGAAAAGCTGAAATCGCTGGGCGCGGTCGATTTTATCCGCACGGTGCGCGGCGTGGGCTATCGGCTGTGAGCGCCGCGCGATCTCTGAACGAACATCGGTTTTCCGAAGCCGGGGAGGGAAGTCAAAAGATGAAATTCGGAAGTTATCTTTCTTCGCGGGCGCCGCAGCTGTGTCTCTGCGCCTGCGCCGCCGTAGTCTGGGGCATTTTCGCCCGTTTTGCGGGCGCGAACGCCGTCCTTCTCTGGGGCGGCGAAATTTTTTTTGCCGCCTTTGCCCTCGCCTGGACGGGCGCGGGGTATTTCGCCGCGCGGCGCCGCCTCGCCCGTTTGGAAAAATTGAAAAGCGGCCTGACGGAGCGATATCTGCTCGGCGAACTGCTTTCCCGCCCCGCCGACGCCGTGGAGCGGGAATATTTCGAGGTGATGCGGGAGGTATCCCGCTCGGCGGTCGGCATCGCGGAGGATGCGCGCCGGGAAAAGGAAGAATACTGCGAGTATGTGGAGAGCTGGATTCACGAAATCAAAACGCCGCTCACCGCCTGTTCGCTCATTCTCGGAAACGGCGGCGATCCCGTCAAGCTCCGGCGGGAGCTTCGCCGGGCGGACAATCTCACCGAGACGGTGCTCTACTACGCGCGCATGCGGGAACCGGAAAAGGACAGAAAAATTTCCCTCGTCCGCGTTCCGGAAGTCGTCGCCGAAGCGGTGCAGAGCCAGCGCGAGCTGTTGATCGCCGCCGGAATCGGCGTGGAAACGGAGGGGGAGCTGTCCGTGTATGCGGACGGAAAGGAGCTGTGTTTCATGCTCAAACAGCTCCTGATCAACTGCGCCAAATATTGCAAGGGGTGCCGCGTGCGCATTTGGGCGGGAGACGGGAAACTCTCGGTGGAGGACGACGGGCCGGGCATCCCCGCGCACGAGCTTCCCCGCGTCACCGCCCGCGGTTTTACGGGCGCCGCCGGCAGGCGCGCGGGAGGTACGGGAATGGGGCTGTATATCGTTTCGGAGCTCTGTCGGCGTTCGGGGATCGGGCTGCGCATTTTTTCCGAGGAGGGCAAGGGTACGAAATTCGAGTTTTCTTTCGAGGGCGTCGCCTTTGCGGCCCCGGAGGAAAATCTTACAAAAGCGTAAGGAGGCAGGAAAGAAAGGTTAGACAAAATTTCCGCCCGCCGTGGTATGATGGGTGCGCAAAACCGAAAAGGAGTCCGTATCATGAAAAAAATTCTCGAAGTGGACCGCGTGACCAAATATTATGGCGGGGCGGTGGTAACCAAGGCGCTCGACGGAATTTCCCTGTCCGTGGAAGAGGGGGAGTTCGTCGCGATCATGGGCGCTTCCGGCTCGGGCAAAAGCACCCTGCTCAACGTCATTTCCACCATCGACAGGGTGAGCTCGGGCGAGATACGCATCGAGGGCAAGAGCGTTTCGGGACGGAGCGAGGACGAGCTTTCCGCCTTCCGCCGCGATAAACTGGGTTTCGTCTTTCAGGAATATAACCTCCTCGACACGCTGACGGTGGGCGAAAACATCCTTCTTCCCCTCAACCTCCGGCGGGTCCCCGTGAAAGAGGCGGAGGAGCGGCTGAAAAAGGTGTCCGAGGCGCTCGGCGTCTCGGGGGAGCTGGACAAATTTCCCCTGGAGCTTTCGGGCGGACAGCGCCAGCGCGCCGCATGCGCCAGGGCCCTCATCACTTCGCCCGCGCTCATTCTGGCGGACGAGCCGACGGGTGCGCTCGACTCTAAAAATTCAAAGGTGCTCATGAGTACATTTGAACTGATGAACGCTTCCCTGGGTGCCACCATTCTCGTCGTGACGCACGACGCCGCGGTGGGGAGCCACGCGGGCAGGGCGCTCTTTCTCAAAGACGGAAAGCTCTGGAACGAGGTCATCCGCGGAAAGCGGACCCGCAGGGAAATGTACGCCGACATTTTGTCCGTCACGGCGGCGCTGGGAGGGGAAATCGATGTTCGTTAAACTCGCGCTCCGCAACGTAAAGAGGCAGGTCGGAAACTACCTCGTCTATTTCATCACCGTGTCCCTGACCGTGGCGATGATGTTCGCCGTGAACAGCGCCATTTTCAGCCCCGCGCTCACCGACCGCATTTCGGGCATCGCCGATCTCAAAAACGCGTTATTTTTTCTCACTGCGTTCGTGGCGCTCATCGTGTCCGCCGTGCTCGGTTATGCCACGTCCTTTATCCTGCGGCTGCGGAAGCGGGAGTTCGGCACCTATCTCACCCTCGGCATGACGAGGCGGAACGTGCTGATGCTCTTTTTTGCCGAGACCATGTTTTTCTGCGTCTTGGCGCTGGGGACGGGGCTGGCCGTCGGCGCATTGGTCTACCAGGGGCTCATGGCGGTGATCGCCAATCTCATGGAGACGGCGTACAGTTTTTCCGCCTATTCCGCGAAGGGGCTTATTCTCACCGTCTGCCTCGTCGCCGCCGTGTTTCTGCTCTCCTCGCTCGCTTCCGCCGCCTATCTTCGCAAGGTCAGCGTGCGCGAGCTCCTGCACGGGGATAAGAAGGTGGAGCGGCAGGTGAAACATCCCGTCCTGTGGCTTTTCGTGACCGTCGTTTCGCTTGCGGCCGTCGTCGGCAGCTGCATCTTCTTTTCCGCGGAGGTGGAAAGGAGCGTTCGGGGGACGGGTTCGGGCGGCAATCTGCTGCTCGCCGTCGTCGTGCTCGCGGCGGCCGTCGTGTTTTTCCACATCGGCGCGGCAAAGAGCGTCGTCCGCTTCCTGCTCGGCTGCAAAAAACTGAAAAATCGGGGGACGAATGCGTTTGCGCTGCGGCAGCTTTCGGGCCGTCTGAGCGCCAACGCCGTCCTGTCGGGCGCGCTCGCCTTTCTCATCGCCTTCGCCGTGATCGGCGCCAATGTGTCCTTCGTGCAGAAAATCAGCAACGACGCCATCTTCGCCCAAAGTTATCCCTTCGACGTCGGCGGGCGGACGGAGGCGGGGGAAGAGGCGCCCGTTCCCTTCGATGAGGCGGAGCGCATCATCGAAGATTACGCGGAGATCGAAAGCGCGGTGTATACTGCCGTCTATACGTCGGGGGAGAGGTATCTGCACGGATTTACCCCCTGGTCGGGGGAGGAATACGAGGGATTGACCGATTGTTTCCTTACGGAAAGCGATTTCAATGCGCTGTATGTACCGCTCGGTTACGAGCCGCTGCATACGGACGGGGGATTTTATATTTATTCGGGCAGCGCCGTCATATCCTCCGCGGATTTCTCCGCCGCGTTTCTGGAACTTCCCGGCGGGTCTTATTTCTACCGCGGAACGCTTTCCGGCTATCCGTATCCGCAGTTTTCCTGCTATTTCTGCGCGGTCGTGCCCGACGAAGCGGCGGAGGGACTCGAAGAAGATACCTTTTGTGCGGCGTATACCCTTGCGGAAGAACTGAGCGGGGAGGAAGCCCGCGCTCTCGAAGATGCGCTCTCTTACGAATACACCCCGCCTTCCGGGGAGGAATATACTTATTTCCGCTGCGATTACGACATCCGGGAGCTTGCGCGCATGGCGATGAACGCGAACAGCGCGGAGTTTATCGTTTCCGCGCTCTATCTCGCCGTCGTGTTCGTCTTTCTTGCGATGGCGATTCTGGCCCTGAAAACGCTGTCCGAAATCCCGGAGGACAGGCGGCGGTACGGCATACTCTGCCGCCTCGGCGTAAGCCTGCGGGAGCAGAGCAGAACGCTGTTCGGACAGATTTTTGCTTTCTTTTTTCTCCCGTTTGCCCTGCCCGTCTGCCTCAGTATCCCCGCGGGGCTCATCTGTCGGCAGATCCTGCGGCTGAGCGACCTCGCTGTCTCGGGCGTGGCGGCGACGACGGGCGGGATAGCGCTGGTTTTGACGGCGGTATATGCGCTGTATTTTACCGCCGCCTGGCTGGTGGCGAAGAAAAATATCGTGCGGGAATAGTTTCCGGCGGGGGCCGGCCGTAAAAAAATTTCTTTTTCTCTTTTTTCGGAAAAACGCGGAAAGGGGTAAAAATTTCTCCCCCGAAGTCCATAATAATATACAATGAGGAACGTTCGGGACGCGATTGTCTGGCTGAAAAAGAAATATGCGCTGTTGGCGGAAAAGAAATATACGACGATTGCGGGCACGCTCGTATTTTTTCTCCTGCTTTCCATCGTGCCGCTCACCTTCTGGCTCACGCTCCTGTTCGGCCGCTGGAACGTCGGCACCGAAAGCGTGCTGGATCTGCCCGTCTTTGAGTCGGTAAAAAGCGTATTGCTCTATATCCGCGAGGAGGCGGCGCAAGCGACGACGGGCGCCTCCGTCTTTCTCGTCGCCACCACGCTGTATTCGGCGACCAACCTCTTTTATCACATGCGCCGCAGCGGGGAACTCATCTATGCCTATCGCCGCAAAAAGCACGGGCTTCTCGTCCGGCTGGGGGCTCTGGTGCTCCTGTTTGCGGTGATGGCGCTCGTCGCGGCCTCGGCGGTGCTGCTCGCGGGCGGGGCGTTCGTCTTTGCGCGGTTTTTTCCCCGCTGGCTGGAGCTCCTTTCCGATTATCTGCTTTTGCTCGGCGTTTCGTTCGGCATTGTCCTCGTGCTCAACGTCTATATTTGTCCTTATAAAGTGAAGCTGCGGGAACTTCTTCCCGGCACTTCGATCACGGTCGCGGCGTGGGCGGTGGCGCTCGTCGGGTTTACGGTGTATTTGAAAATCGGCAACATGAGCCGTCTGTACGGGGCGCTGAGCGCCATCATCGTCTTTATGCTCTGGATGTACGTGCTGATGATCTGTTTCGTCTCGGGCGTGATTTTCAACAGCGAAAAAATTTCCGCGCGGGAGAGCAAGACGCTGTAAGGAGAAAAAAACGCGCTCCCGATGAGGGAACGCGAAAAAAGCAAAAATCCGTCGCGCGGATCATTTGAGAATTCTGACGCAGCCCACCGCCAGCGAGCCCGGGCCGATGTGGCAGGCTATGCTCAGAGAAAGGGGATCGCTGTAACGGAAGGGGACGGCGGGAAAGGCCTCTTTCAGTTCCCGTACAAAAATTTCCGCTTCCTCGTAATTTGCCGTATGGGCGACGGAAATCGTCATGTCTCCGCTGTCGACAAGCGCCTTGAACCGCGTTTTCAGGTCGCTGCCGATGGCGTTTTTCATGATTTCTTTCGCTTTGGGCAGGCTTCTCGCCAGCGCAAATTTGTCCAGTTTCTCCCCCTGGATCTGCAGGACGGGTTTGATTTTGAGAATGGAACCGATGGCCGCGGCGGCGGGGGTCACGCGGCCGCCCTTTTTGAGATATTTCATCGTATCCACGGCGATATAAATGGAGGAATCGAATTTCGTGGCTTCGAGATACTCCTTGATTTCCGTTCCGCTCTTGCCCCGTTCCAGCAGTTTCAGCGCGTCGAAAACGCTCTCTTTCTGCGTGATGGAAATGCGCTGATTGTTGACGACGTGCACTTTGCCGCCGAAATCTTTGGCGAGCGCCTCCGCGGTCGCGCAGGTCTGGCTGAGCCCCGACGACATGGGAATGTGGACGATCTCGTCGTAATTTCTCAAAACTTCATTCCACAGGTCGATGACGTCGCCGATGCTCGGCTGGGAGGTGGAGACGTTTGTGTCGGGGTTTTTCAGATGTTCGTAAAATTCTTCCTGCGTGAGGTTGATATCTTCGAGGTACGGCTCTCCGTCGATGAGGAAGGGCATGGGAAGGACAAAAATCCCCAGCTCCTTTCCCTCCTTTTGCGTAATGCCGCTGTTGCTGTCCGTTATGATGGCCGTTTTCAAGATAAAGCTCCTTTTCCGGGTCTTGCGCCGGATACAAATTTTTTCGCGCGGGAAAGAAAATCGCATTCCCGGACGATAAAATACTCTTCAACTATCATAGCAAACGGGGGAAAGAAAGTCAATCGGTTTTCATACAACTGTGACAAATTGCACGAAAAAGTATTACAAAATGCGTATTTGTTCCGCCGTGGTCGGGGAAATGCGGGTTTTTCTTCAAAGTCGGGAACAACGATTTACAAAGCCGGAAAAATGTGGTATAATATTTCCGCAATTCCCCGACGGAGGAGATCGCTTCATGAAATTTGCCTTTTACGGCCTCTGGGAGGACGAGCGGCCCAGATTGCAGGAACTTTCGGAAAAATACGGTTTTTCTTACGCCGCGACGGACGAAGTTTTGTCCGAGGACAACGCGAAACTCAGCGAGGGCTGCGACGGCGTTTCGGTGCTCGGCAAAAGCGCGGTGGACGGAAAGCTGCTCGGAATGCTCGCCGGGTATAAAATCCGCTTTCTGTCCACGCGCAGCATCGGCTACAATCACATCGACCTGCGGGCGGCGAAAAAATTCGGGTTCCGGCTCTGCAATTCCCAATATCCGCCCGATTCCGTGGCGGAATTTACCGTCATGCTCATTCTTATGTGCCTGCGCAAGTACAAACAGGCGCTCTGGCTGCAGCAGGTCAACGATTATTCCCTCGAATATCTGAAGGGGGACGTCCTTCGCCGCAAGACGGTGGGCGTGATCGGGACGGGGCATATCGGCGGGCGGGTCATCGACCTTTTGTCCGGATTCGGATGCCGCATTCTTTTTTATTCGGCGGCGTACGACGCGCGGCTGACGGAAAAGGCGGAATATGCCGAGCCGGACAGGCTGTATCGGGAAAGCGACATCATCACCTTTCATCTTCCGCTTCTGCCTTCGACGAAACACATGCTCAACGCAGAGACGCTCGGAAAGATGAAGGAAGGGGTCATTCTCGTCAATACGGCGCGGGGGGAACTGTTCGACACGGAGACGCTCATCGAAGGGGTGGAAAACCGCAAGATCGGCGCTTTGGCGATGGACGTTTTCGAGGGGGAGGACGGCATCTATCACGTCGATCGGACGGACGATATCCTCCGCAACCGGAACATGGCTTACCTTCGGCAGTTTCCCAACGTGGTGCTCACGCAGCACATGGCTTTTTATACGCAGCTCAGCATGGACAGCATGATCGAAAACAGCGTGGAGGGGCTCCTCGATTTCAATCGGGAGGGCAGGACCCGCTTTGAAATCGCCTTTTGATACAGAGAGGGGAAACTATGCGTTCTTTGAGGGAATTATACAGGATCGGGAAAGGGCCTTCCTCCTCGCATACCATCGGGCCGGAGCGCGCCTGTCGGCTGTTTTTGTCGGAAAATCCGTCTGCCGACCGCTTTTCGGCGGTGCTGTACGGCTCGCTCGCCAAAACGGGTCCGGGCCACGGGACGGACAGGGTCATCGAAAGCGTCCTGCCCGGCGCCGAAGTGATCTGCGATACCCGGACGGAAACGCCGCATCCCAACACGATGGATCTGGCCGCTTTCCGCGGCGGGCGAAAAATTGCGTCCATGCGGGTGTACAGTGTCGGAGGCGGCGCCATCCGCATCGAGGGCAGAGAGGAGCCGGCGCGGGCGGAGGTGTATCCGCTCGGCAGTTTTTCCGATATCCGCGCCTACTGCGAGGAGCATTCTCTCCGCCTCTCCGATTACGTGTTCGCAACGGAAGGGGAGGGAATCAAGGAATATCTTTCGGAGGTTTGGCAGGCGATGAAAGCCTCCATCGCGGCGGGGTTGAAAGCGACGGGCGTGCTGCCGGGCGGTTTGGGCGTGGAGAGAAAAGCGCGCCTTTTGTATCGGCAGAAGCACATCGACGAGAGCGCCGAAACGCGGGAAAATCGCCTGGTGTGCGCCTATGCCTTCGCCGTGAGCGAACAGAACGCGGCGGCGGAAACCATCGTGACCGCGCCCACCTGCGGCGCGAGCGGCGTTCTGCCCGCCGTACTGCGCTATGCGCAGGAGAGGCGGGGTTACGGGGACGGGGACATACTCCGCGCGTTGGCGGCGGGCGGGCTCGTCGGCAACCTCATCAAGACCAACGCTTCCATTTCCGGGGCGGAATGCGGCTGTCAGGCGGAGATCGGCAGCGCCTGCTGCATGGCGGCGGCCGCGCTCGGGGAACTGTACGAAATGGAGCTGGGGCAGATAGAATACGCGGCGGAAATCGCGATGGAGCATCACCTGGGGCTCACGTGTGACCCGATCGGAGGATTGGTGCAGATCCCCTGCATCGAGCGGAATGCCGTGGCGGCGATGCGCGCCATGAACGCGGTTTCGCTTGCGGACTTCCTTTCGGACAGCCGGAAAATTTCTTTCGACCTCGTCATCCGCACGATGTACGAAACGGGCAAGGATCTTTCCCGCCGCTATCGCGAGACGGCGGAAGGGGGACTGGCGAAACTGTATAAAAAATGACGCCCGAAACGACGGGAAAAGGGGAGGGAAAAAGCATGAAAAAATGCAGAATTACGGTCAAGAGGGTCGCTTGTTATAAGGATCTGATGGAGGAATACGAAAACCCCATGGAACACGCCTGCGATATGCGGGAGGGGCAGATTTTTATCGCCGACGGCTGGCGGAAGCCGAAGGGCTTTTGCGACAGCGCCTGGGACAGCATTTCCGCCTTTGTCATGGCGCTCGCTCACGGGGGAGAAGATCTTTACGGCGGCTGGATGAAGAACAAAAAATCCGCGATGATTTCCTGTAACGACGGGTTCCGCCCGGTCAGTTTTCTGATAGAGGCGTTGGACGAGGACGCGGATTAAACGCTGGGGCGGCGGATAAAAATGGACGGATTTTATCGCAGACGGCCGTTTTCGGGCGTTCGGCAAAAATTTTTCCGCATTTGTCCGAAAAGGCGGGAAAAACGCTTGACGAATATGAAAAAATAGATTATAATAAGCGAGCATCCTTTGATGAATATGCGGTTTACGGCCCAATAGCTCAGTTGGTTAGAGCGCCAGCCTGTCACGCTGGAGGTCACGAGTTCGAGCCTCGTTTGGGTCGCCAGAATATGCCTCGATAGCTCAGTTGGTAGAGCAAGGGACTGAAAATCCCTCTGTCGGCGGTTCGATTCCACCTTGAGGCACCACAAGCCGGTGTAGCTCAATTGGCAGAGCAGCTGATTTGTAATCAGCAGGTTGTGGGTTCGAGTCCAATCACCGGCTCCACAGCAAACTTGCCGCTGCACCGCGATGCGGGCAGATTCCAGAGCGGCCAAATGGATCAGACTGTAAATCTGACGTCACAGACTTCGGTGGTTCGAATCCACCTCTGCCCACCAGACGGCGCCCCAAACGGGGTGCCGTTTTGCGTGGGCAGAGGTGATTGAAGAAACGCCGTATCGGGGCAATCGGACATTTGAAGCCCTGAAGGGAGAAACCATAGAAACGAATTTTTCTGTAACGGAAA
>CALWAU010000035.1 GCA_944375795.1 uncultured Clostridia bacterium
GGGACCGACCTGGTCATCGACGTCGATTTGGCGGGGCAGACCCTCGCCGGGGTCTCCGTCGGCGGAACTCTCCTCGAAAACAACGAATTTGCCCTCAATGCCCAAGGGGATCTGGTCGCGAAGTATTCCTATCTTTCCACGCTCGAAGAAGGGAGCTACACCTTTGCGCTGACCACCTCCTCGGGTGCGGGCGGAAGCTTCACCGTCGTCGTTTCCGATACGACGCCCGCCATTTCCGGTACGCTCGAATACGATAAGGCCGTCGGCGGCGATTTTACCGTAACGGCGGAACTGAACGGAAAAGATCTCGTCTCCGTTTCCTTCGGCGGCAGAGTGCTCGCGGAGAGCGAGTATACCTATGCGGACGGGACGCTGACCATCAAGGCGTCCGTGTTTGCGGAGCTGTATGCGGGCAATTACGCCCTCGTCGTCACGACGATCGCCTCCGCGGAAGTGCAAATCGCCGTGGTGGATGCGCCTCCCGTCATTACGGGCGAATATACCGCGAAGGCCGGGGAACCGCTCGTCATCGATGTAGATCTGAAGGGCAGGGAAATCCTCTCCGTGACGGTGGAAGGGCTGCTCCTGAAAGCGGAAGAATATTCGTACGCGGACGGAAAACTCACCGTGTCGGGCGGAATTTTCGCGGAGATCGCGGCGGGTGAACGGTCGCTCGTGCTCGTGACGACGGGCGGCAGCGCCGAGCTCGTCTTTACGCTGGAGGCGTCTTCTGCCCCTTCCGATTCGGGAAGTACGGGAGGCGGACAGACGATAGCCGGCTGCGGCAGCGCGCTGGCGGGGATTCCTCTCGCAGGGCTCGCCCTCGCCGTCGCCCTGCTGAAAAAGCGGAAATAAAACCCGCGGAAACGGTAGTATCGGGAGGAGAGGGGATTCCCTCTCCTCCGTCCCATAAAAGGATTGATTGCCATGGAACGATTGAAAACCACTTATTTCAGGCTGTCCGGCGAAACGGGAAAATTGTGTCGGAATATTTCCGATCGCTGGCTGAAGGATATTGCGGAGACCAATCCCGCCATTTTGTCGATGTTTGCCGACAGGGACGTGCGCCCGTACAGGGATCTGCTCGCGTGGTCGGGAGAATTTGCGGGAAAATATCTCACGGGCGCCTGCTTTGTCTGGCGCATGACGGGGGACAGGGCGCTGAAACGCTATGTGTCGGGCTTTATAGACAGGCTGCTGGCATACCAGGACGAGGACGGCTATCTCGGGTGCTATTCGCGCGAGACCCGCTTCACGGGCGCGCTTCCGCAGACGCCCGAAACGCGGCCGTGGACGTGGGATTGCTGGGCGCATTACCACATCGCCTTCGGGCTGCTCCTCTGGTACGACGAAACGGGAAAAAAGGCGTATTTCCGCGCCGCCGAACGCATCGCCGGATTGTTGATGCGCACGTTTTACCGCGGGAAGCCGGCCATTTCTTCCACGGGTTCCGCGGAGATGAATCTGGCCGTGTATCATTTGTTTGCGGGGCTGTATAATCGTACGGGAGAGGAGAAATATCTGCAATTTGCGCTGGAAACGGAGCGGGACATGGCCGCGGACGGCGCGGGGAACTGGCTGGAATGGGCGGCCGGCGGAAACCGTTTCTGCGACTGTCCCAAGCCGCGCTGGGAAAGCCTGCACATCGTTATGGGCTTTGCGGAAATGTACCGCGCGACGGGACGGAAAAAATATCTCGACGCGCTGGAGACTACGGTCAGAAGTATCCTGGAAACGGACGTGCACAACACGGGCGGTTTTTCCACGCGGGAACAGGCCGTCGGGAATCCGTACGAAAACGGCGTGATTGAAACCTGCTGCGTCGTGGCGTTCGACGCGCTCGTTCTGGAACTTTGGAAGCTGACGGGGGAGACGGCGCTGCTCGACTTTCTCGAATTTGCGCACTATAACGCCGCGATGGGGGCCGTTTCTCCCTCCGGCGCCTGGGCGACTTACGATACGCCGATGGAGGGGGAACGCTTCGCCAACTTTCACGGCTGCGATTTTCAGAGCCGTCCCGGCTCGCCCATGCTCAACTGCTGTTCCGTCAACTTTCCCCGCGGCGTCGCGGAGATGTCCGAATGGGCGGCGTCGGAGGACGAGCGCGGCATTTATATCAATACGTTTGAATCCGGGCGTTTTGTCTGGGAAAACGGCGAGGTGACGATCTCCGGAAATTATCCTTTCGGAGGACGGATAAAAATCGTCTGCCGGGCGCCGGGGGAAAAGAGGGGGATTTTCGTGCGCATTCCCGGGTGGTCGAAAAGGACGGTGCTCCGCACGGAGGGGCGGGAGAGCGTTTTGCCTCCGGGCGGATATGCGCCGCTGCCCGGGAAAGGGACGGCGGAAGCGGAATTGGAATTGGATTTTTCCGTCAGGATGTTGCCGGGCGGCGGGGCATATGAAGGAAAAGTTTCCCTTTGCAAAGGTCCGCTTCTGCTCGCGTTCGATCTCGCCGATAATCCCGCTCTCGCCGAAAAAAACGGCGGGACGGGTTTCACCGCCGCCGAACGCCTGGCGGAAATGCAGGTCCCCGAGCTGCCTTTGTCCGAACTTGCCGAGGCGGAATTTGTCGTAAAAGAAGGGGGCAGGGGAGAGCTGAAATTGAAAAGCGGCCCCGTGCTCACCGATTTTTATCACGCCGGGGAAACGGGCGGCCTCTATAAGACATGGTTTTCGGTCAAGGCTCCTGCGCATACAAAGAACGACTGAAAAGGCCGGGCGGGAAAAAGACCCGGAAATTCCGGAGCGCCCGAAATTTTCCGATAAACGAAAAAACGGCGGGGCCGCATATGGCGGCCCCGCCGTCATAGGATACCGCCCGGAAGGATATCCGCGGGAGAGAAGGGGAGGATAAAAACGAAAAGCCGCGATCCGAAGATCGCGACTTCCCGTAAAATTTATTTGGGTAATGAAGAATGAGCGCAGTAAACGGCCGAAAAGAGGGGACAGGTATGCGACGAATAAATTTTATGTGTATCCGGACTTTACGGCGCTTTCGATTTCTCTCACATTCGCGTATTTTATTATAGTGAAAAAACACAGACAAGTCAAGTTATTTTTCGTGTAATTATAAAAAATTCACGAAGAAATGCACACAAAATGTAGCAAATTTTGTCGAACGACAATCGGGCCGTCTTTGGCGCCCGTATCGGGCGTTCGGTCGTCTGAGGCAGGTATGCGCGCCGGGGCGGAAAAGCGTCCGTCGGCCGTCCTTCGATATCCGAAACGGAAGGGCTTACGAACGGGAAAAAATTTTTGACGAGGAGCGGCAAAGGGGTTGAATTTCTCCGCACGGCATGATATAATGGTAGGGTTATGGAAAGGGACATATTTTCCGGGAAAAAGGCGGTCATCTTCGATTGGGACGGAACGCTCGCCGATTCCGTCGGCGTCTGGGACGCGGCGGACAGGGAGTTGATTGCCGAAATCGCGGGGAGCGAAAGGGCCGCGGGGACGGACTTTCATGCCCTGCGCGAGGAATGGCTGCGCGCAAACGGAGGCGGGGCGGATACCTATCTGCGCTATTGCGCGTTTTTGGGAGAGCGATTCGGCCGGGCGGAGAGCGCGGAGCGGCTTTATGTGCGGCGCCGACGGCTCGCCGACAGGTATCTTCGGGAAAGGGTGGACTATAAAGAGGGCGCAGAGGTGTTGCTGCGAATGCTGAAAAGGCGTGGATTCCTTTTGGCCGTCGCTTCCGGTACCCTGCGGGAAAATATGGAGATCTATCGGCGGGAAAACAAAAACATTTTGGCCAAAGCGCCGCCCGACGATTATTTTTCCGTCATTCTGACGCGGGAGGACGCGCCGGAGATGAAGCCCTCGCCCGAAATTTACCTGCGGGCGGTGTCGATGCTCGGCGTATCCGCGGGGGAATGTCTGGCTTTTGAAGATTCCCTGTCGGGCGTGGAAGCGGCGAAGGGCGCGGGGATACGGACGGTGGCCGTGGGAAGCGGGTATTCGGACGGGGAGAGAAAAGAGACGGAGGCCGTCGCCGATGTCTGCATTTCCGGATTTCCCGAGGCCGTCGCGCTGTTGTCCCGTTCGGAGCCTTCCTTTCGGGGCTGAAAACTCGGCCGTTTTTACGTTCGGTTATTTTTACGTATAAGGAAAGAGACGATGTATACTCTGTTGCTGGCGGTTATTTATCTCGCGTTTGTCAGTCTCGGCCTGCCCGATTCCCTGTTGGGTTCGGCGTGGCCGGTCATTCAGCCCGATTTCGGCGTCCCCGTCTCCTGGGCGGGGCTGGTGACGATGATCATTTCGGGCGGGACCATTTGTTCCAGCCTTTTGTCCGACCGCCTGACCAAAAAGTTCGGCGCGGGCGTCGTGACGGCCGTGAGCGTGGCCATGACGGCGGCGGCGCTGTTCGGCTTTTCCACCGCCGGCCGCTTCTGGATGCTCTGTCTTTGGGCGATCCCTTACGGGTTGGGAGCGGGGGCGGTAGACGCCGCTCTGAACAATTACGTCGCGCTGCATTATTCTTCCCGCCAGATGAGCTGGCTGCACTGTTTCTGGGGCGTCGGCACCATCGTCAGTCCGTACATCATGAGCTATGCGCTGGCGTCGGCGCACTGGCAGGACGGCTACCGCTGGGTTTCTTTCGTCCAGATAGGCATCACGCTGCTGCTCGTCCTTTCCCTGCCCCTGTGGAAGAAGCGGAAGGAGGGCGCGGAAGAAGAAAAGGCGGAGCCCCTCGGCCTGAAAAAGACGTTCGGAATCCGCGGCGTGCCGCAGCTTCTGACGGGCTTTTTCGCCTATTGCGCGGCGGAATCTTCCGTGATGCTGTGGGCGAGCAGTTATCTCGTTTCCGTGCGCTCGGTTTCGGAGGAGCGCGCGGCCGCCTTCGCGTCGCTGTTTTTCATCGGGATCACGGCGGGGCGCTTCCTCTCCGGCCTCGTGTCCGGGCGGTTGGGGGATAAGGCGCTCATCCGCATCGGAGCGGGAATCGGGACGGCGGGGATCGTATGCCTCCTTCTGCCCGTGCGCACGGAATATCTCGCGCTCGTCGGGTTGGTGGTGACGGGTTTGGGGTTTGCGCCCATTTATCCTTCCGTCATTCATTCCACGCCCGATCATTTCGGTCGGGACAAGTCGCAGGCGGTCATCGGCGTGCAGATGGCCAGCGCCTACGTCGGCTCGACGTTTGCCCCGCTCCTGTTCGGACTCCTTTCCGAAGCCTTGGGCATCGGCGTGCTGCCCGTCTGGCTCCTGGCGTTCGTGGGGCTGATGGTCGCCATGCTCGAATGGACGGAGCGCACGATCGCCGCGGGCAGGGCCTCCGCGGGCGGGGAGCGGACGGTTTCGCAAGACGAGCCGAAAGAGGACGGAAAAAAAGGAATAAAAATTTCTCAAACGGGGATATTATAAATTATCGGGCGGGGCGGTTTTTGTTTTCCGCGCGACGGAAAAAATTTCCCGCCGAACGGATGACAAACGCGGCGGAATGGTGTATAATGGAAGAAAGCATTTTTGCGGAGCGCTCGTTTCCGCGGAAAAGCAAATCTTTTTGACGGAGGCAATGATATGCAGTGGTGGGAAAGCGCACTGTTGATTATCGGCATCGTTCTCGTTCTGTTTGTGATTCTGAAGCTCTTTAAGGTGAGCTTCAAAATTATCTGGAAGCTGATCGTCAACGCTTTGGTCGGCGGTATCGTTTTGTGGCTGCTCAATCTGATTCCGGGCGTGGATATGCCCATCAATTGGCTGACTACGATTCTGACCGGGTTGTTCGGCATACCGGCGGTCATCGTCATTTTTATCGTAAGTTTTATCCGATAGGGAATAAAATTCGGGCAAAAACCGCGGCCGGACGCCGCGGTTTTTGCTTTGCGGAAATGTTCTAAAATCTTTCCCTGCCGCGTTAATTATAAAAGAACGATGCGGAGGAGGCGATATATGGACAAAAGAACGGGTGGGGCGGGCGCGTTGTTTACGATGGTGGGCACGGTCGTGGGGGCGGGATTCGTGTCCGGACGGGAACTTTTGCAGTTTTTCGGCAGCTTTCGCCTCTCCTTGGTCTGTATGGCCGGGCTGCTGTTTTTTGCGGGCTTTTTTCTCTTTGTGCGGCTCGGGAAAAAATTCGGCGGCTTCGAGGGGGCGATGAAAGGTGCGTTCGGGAAATTTGCGCCGTTCGTGAAGGCGGTGGTGCTGTTCGGCTCCTTCGTTTCCTGCGCGGGGATGCTGTCCGCTTCCAACGCGCTGCTGCCGCGGGCGGTTCCTTTCCTGTCCCTCGCCTTTCTCGCCGTCGCCTGTCTCGTCGCCGAGCGGGGCATGCGCGGAGTCGGCGCGCTCAATCTGATCGTTATGCCCGCGCTCCTCCTCTGCGTCGCCGGCCTCGTGTTCTCCCGCGGGGCGCTCTCCTGTCCCGAACCGCCCGCCGCCGATTTTCCCGATTTGCTTTCCGTCGTTTTATATGTCGGCATGAATACCTTTCTTTCCATGCCCGTGCTGTGCGAGCTGGGCGCGCACGCGAAAAGCGGCGGAGGATTTCTCTGTGCGGCCTCCGCATTCGTCATTGCCGCTGCCGTGGGGCTGGTCCTTTCCGCCGTTTGCTCGGATAAAAATTCCTATCCGTACGACCTGCCGCTCGCATACGTGCTGGGCGGTTCCCGGCTCTTTTCCGCGCTCGCTTCGGGCGGAATGCTCACCACGCTCGTTTCCTCCTTTTACCCCCTGTACGCGCCCGCGGGGAAAAAATGGGGCGCGGGAGGGAAAATTGTCTTGGTCGTCGCGGCGGAACTCTGCTCGTTCGTCCGTTTCAGAAGCATCGTCGCGGTCGTTTACCCCATGCTCGGCGCGTTCGGCACGCTCGCCTGCGCCGTCGCCGCGGGGGGCCGGCTGTGCGGATTGCGCCGCGCGGGAAAGCGTCGGAAAAAAGTGAATTTTTCTGTAAAAGAAAAGAAAGAATTTTATTGATTCCTCCGAAAAAATGTGGTATGATAATAGCAGATAAAATCCTTGTACGAGGGGAGAGAAAGGACATGAAAGATTACAGACATTTCGGGGCCATGCTGGATTGTTCGAGAAACGCGGTGATGAAACCCGCCGTCGTGAAGAAATTCATCGATTGTCTGGCAAAGATGGGGTATAACACGCTGGAGCTGTATACCGAGGATACCTTCCGCCCGGAGGGCGAACCTTATTTCGGGTATCTCCGCGGCGGCTACACGGGCGAGGAGATCCGTGAAATCGACGCCTATGCGGCTTCCCGGGGCATAGAGCTCATTCCCTGCATCCAGACGCTGGCGCATTTCACCAATCTCGTCAAACTTCCCGTATACCGCAACATCGTGGATACGGCGGACATACTGCTGATCGACGAGGAAAAGACGTACGCCCTTCTCGATAAGCTGTTCGCCTTTGCGGCCGACAATTTCACCTCCCGCCTCATCAACATCGGCATGGACGAAGCGCATATGGTGGGGTTGGGCGCATATCTGGACAAGCACGGATATACCGATCGTTTCGGCCTGCTCGTCCGCCATCTTTCCCGCGTGGCGGAGATCGCCGCAAAATACGGCTTTAAGCCGCATATGTGGAGCGATATGTTCTTCCGCCTGGGCAACCGCGGCGAATATTACGGCAAAGGGCTGCACGTGGCGGAAGAAGTGCGCGCGAAGGTGCCCGGAAACGTCGAGCTCATCTATTGGGATTACTATCATTCAGACGTGGAAACGTACGACGCCATGTTCGCGTCGCACGAGGAGTTCGGCAGGGAGACCTGGTTTGCCGGCGGCGCATGGTGCTGGAACGGTTTTGCGCCCTTCCATACTTTTTCTCTGAAAACGATGAAGCCCGCGATGGAGAGCGTCCGGAAAAACGGGATAAAAAACGTCCTCATCACGATGTGGGGGGACAACGGCAAGGAATGTTCTTCCTTTGCGGTGCTGCCCGCGCTCTATGCCATTCGTCAATACGCCGACGGCAATTTCGACGAGGAAAAGATCGCGCGCGGCTTCCGGGAGATTTTCGGGGTCTCCTGGGAGGATTTCGTCTCTCTGGAGCTTCCCAATGCCACCCGCGGAACGCTGGGGGGATGGATCGCGGAAAACCCCTGCAAGAGCCTGCTGTATAACGATTGCTTCTTGGGGGTCTTCGATAAAGCGGCGGAGGAAGAAGGGGAAATTCCCTTCGGGACGTATGCCGGAAAACTCGCGGATGCCGCTTCCCGCGCGGGGGATTTCGCCTATCTGTTCGACAGTCTTTCTTCCCTGTGCTCGCTCATGGAGGTCAAGGCGGGGCTGGGTCTGCGTACCCGCGCCGCGTATCGCTCGGGCGACAGGAAGGCGGTCGCCGCGCTCCTTCCCGAGTACGACGAGGCGCTGAAACGTCTGGAAACTTTTTACGCGCGCTTCAAAAAACTTTGGTTCAGCGAAAACAAGCCCTTCGGGTGGGAGGTGCAGGAGGCCCGGCTCGGCGGCCTGATGCTGCGCATTCGTTCGTGCGGGCAAAGGCTGCGGGATTATGCGGAGGGGAAAATCCCGGCCGTCGAGGAACTGGAAGAAGATATCCTTCCCTTCGGTTCGCAGGGGTTGGAATATAATTTCTATCGCGGCATCGTCAGCCGGAGCGAGCTTTGAAATCGCGGACGCCGGGTCGGAATCATGTGGAAATCATATAACATTATATAATAAGGAGGAGCGATCCGGGGTCAGATCCGGGTCGCTCCTTTTCAGATGACGGCAATTGCGGTAAAATAGGGGATAAACGTCTTTCCGTCAAAGCGAAGAAACTCCTGCGTATAGCCGAACGAATCCGCGTTGTACAGCCCCGTGATTCTGCGCATCACCAAAAGATTGTATCTGTTTCCGTAATTGACGAAAAAGGGAAGAACGGTATTGACGGCGGATACGTCCGCCGCAACCGGCTTGCGGAGAATCCCGTTTTCGTCGTACAGGGCGGAGAGGTAGTCCGCGTCCCGCCCCGAAATATCGATGAAATATTGTCTCTCGGGGTTTCGTCCGAATACCTGCACTTTATATCCGTCCGCGTACGCCGCCGAAAAATTTTCGGGATAAGTTTCAAAGTCGAACAGGGTCTGCACGCTGCCGCTCATGACGGAAAACAGGTAATAAAAACCGAAACCGCCGCTCCCGCCGCTGTCCGCCCCGAAGAATATTTCCTCCGTTCCGTCTCCCGTAAAGTCCGCAAGCGCAATCGCCGGGCTGTAACCGGCGTCCCGTTCGGGAGAAAAGCGGAAAAGAAGCTCGTCCGTTTTTGTGTCGCTGACGGAAATCGTCGCTTGCGTTGCGTACAGCCCTTTGTTTTCGTATACGGCGGTGAGCTCTATTTTCTGTACTCCCCGTTCCAGGACTTTTCCGTATTGTACGGAAAGCGTCGTCGGCGGGATTTTCCGCGCGGCGGCTGCGTTCGGGACGGGCAAAGAAAAGCTCAGGGCCGAGACGGCGGCAAAAATTCCCGCCGTTCGGATAAAAAGATGCATCGTATTCTTCCTCCTTGCATCAGTATGGGCAAAAGGGCAAAATTTTCTGCATCGGACGAAAAAAATCGCAAAAAAGGGAAAAAAGGGGAAAAAAGTGGGGTAAAAAAGCTTGACAAAGGCAGGTAGAAAGTGGTAATATGAGCAAGCTGTCCGGGGGAAGCCCTCGTTGAGCCGGGCGGCGGAGCGTGAAAGGCGAAAAAAAAGTAAAAAAAAGTAAAAAAAGTTTTTCAAAACGCTTGACAAAGGTAAGAGAGATGTGGTATTATAGACAGGCTCTCACCGAGAGGAGGGCTTCGGACTGTGGTCCGAACCAAAAGCAGCTTAAAAACAGAATAAGAAAGAAATGAGATTTTATTTGACAGCAGTGCAAATAGAAAGCAATTTCCGTCAATGAGATGACGAAGATTTCTGCGAAGAAAGAAACGACATCTAAGAAAGCAAAGTCAGCAAAGATAACAAAGTCAGAGCGGTGCGAGTCGAGAGGCTCGTGCTTTGAAGGAATTGAAATTAAGAGTTTGATTCTGGCTCAGGATGAACGCTGGCGGCATGCCTAACACATGCAAGTCGAACGAGGGCAGCAATGCCCGAGTGGCGGACGGGTGAGTAACGCGTGAACAATCTGCCTATGTCA
>CALWAU010000036.1 GCA_944375795.1 uncultured Clostridia bacterium
CTCTACCAACTGAGCTAATGGGCCTTGTTCGGCGGTGCCGGAAATGGCTGGGGTGGCAAGATTTGAACTTACGAATGCCGGAATCAAAATCCGGTGCCTTAACCACTTGGCGACACCCCAATAAAAAATGGGGCGGGCGACAAGAATCGAACTTGCGACCTCCAGGGCCACAATCTGGCGCTCTAACCAACTGAGCTACACCCGCCGTATTTGGTGCGCCTGAAGAGATTCGAACCCCTGACACACGGCTTAGAAGGCCGTTGCTCTATCCAACTGAGCTACAGGCGCATGTCTTGACAACTTCGCCTGAAACTCGGCGCAAAACGAAACATTTCGCGCCGAGCTTCTTTGAAGTCAGTGGAGCGGGTGATGGGAATCGGACCCACGCAGCCAGCTTGGAAGGCTGGAATTCTACCATTGAACTACACCCGCACGCTCATGTTCGGTATCGTATCAACAACGCCTGTATATAATAGCACTAATCGGATAAATTGTCAATTCTTTTTCACTCTTTTTTCCAAATTTCCGATAAAAAAATTTCCGTTTTTCGGGGACTATCGAAACGCTCAGAAAATGTTAAAATTTTACTCAAAGTCTGTAAAAAGTCCGATTCCGGCAATTTGTTTCCCCAAAATTCGGGAAATATGATATAATGGAAAAGAGAGAAAACGGAACGGAGGAGGCAGATGAAAACAGTTTTCGTATCCGATTTGGACGGGACCCTCATCACCCGCAACGAACGCCTGTCCGATTACAGCCTTTCCGTGCTCAACGGGCTCATAGAGAGGGGGCTGCCCTTCACCTATGCCACGGCGCGGTCGCTCTCCTCGGCCGAGCGGTCGGTCGGCGGACTCAGGCATACGCTGCCCGTCATCGTGTATAACGGAGCTCTCATCATCCGGCCCGCGACGGGAGAAGTCCTGCATTTTCTGTCTTTTTCGGGCGCCGAGAAGGCGCGGCTGGTGGAAAAACTTGCCTCTTTCGGGGTCTCTCCCGTTGTGCACGCGCGCGAAAACGGGGAGGATAAAATTTTCTGGCGGGAGGGCAGCGAATCGCCGGGGCAGGCCCGCTATCTTGCCCGCCGTATGCAGGACAGGCGCCTGACGCCCGTGCGCTTTCCGGAGGAGCTCTGCCGCGGGGAGTCCTGCTTTTTCGCCTGCAACGGCGAGTATGCGTCGATGAAGCGCATTCATGACGAGTTGGAGAGCGAGGGCGTTTACTGCCGCATTTATCCCGAGGCGTATCGGGAGGACTATTGGCTGGAGATCCTGCCCCGCGGCGCGACCAAGGCGGAGGCGGTGGTGCGGTTGAAACGCCTGCTCGGGTTCGAGCGCGCGGTCTGTTTCGGCGATTCCGCCAACGACTCGGAGATGTTCGACGTCTGCGACGAAAAATATGCCGTGCGCAACGCGGATGAATGGCTGAAAAGCAAGGCCACGGGGATCATCGGCTACTGCGAGGAGGACGGGGTGGCCAAATGGCTTGCGGAAAACGCGTTCAAAGAGGAATAGAAAACGAAAAAAGAGGGGGCATGTCCGCGTTCAATCCCCTTCGCGCCCGCTCGCTTCGCGCGTCGAGACGGAGTTTCAGGCGACGAAAAAGGTAGCGCCCGAGCGGAAGGCGACCACCCACAGCCAGACGTTGAGAACGCCCAGAACGGGCATGAGCAGCATCAGAAACAGGCTTTTCAGCCGATATCTGAACACGAACATGCATACATAGATCGTGATGGCGCCGCCGAGGAAGGCGGTGAGAAAGAGTCGCCCGTCCGAAGCTTTGTTCGGCGCGTCGTCCGCGTAGTCGTCTTTGAGCCCCTTGACGAGCAGGAAGGCATAAAAATTTACCGCGAGGATGTAGGCGATGAAAAAAAGATAGAGAATGAGCATACTGTCAGTATGCGCTTTTTTCGGAAAAATAAAAAGTTACAGGAGTATACAGAACTATGAAAAAGAGAGCTTTGGTCAGCGTTTCGGACAAGACGGGCATCGTCGATTTCTGCCGCAGGCTTGCGGCGTGCGGTTTCGAGATCGTCTCCACGGGCGGAACCGCGAAAACGTTGCAGGAGGCGGGGCTTTCCGTCGTGGGCATCAGCGAGATCACGGGGTTTCCCGAATGCCTGGACGGGCGGGTGAAAACGCTGCATCCCGCGGTGCACGCGGGGCTGCTCGCGATGCGTTCCAATCCCGAGCATATGGCGCAGCTCGAGAAGCTGGGCATAAACACCATCGACGTCGTGGTCGTCAATCTGTATCCCTTCAAGGCCACCGTTTCCAAGCCCGGCGTAAGCTTTGCGGACGCGGTGGAAAACATCGACATCGGCGGGCCCACGATGCTCCGCGCGGCGGCGAAGAATTATCAGGACGTGGCGGTGGTCGTCGACCCGAAGGACTACGAGCGGGTGCTTTCCGAGCTGGAGGGCGGGGGCATTGCTTTGGAGACGAAGAGATATCTGCAGTATAAAGTATTCGCGCATACGGCCGCGTACGACAGCATGATCTCCAACTATCTCGCGGCGCAGCTCGGCATCCGTTTCCCCGATACCGTCACTTTCTCCTACGAAAAGGCGCAGGATATGCGTTACGGGGAAAATCCCCATCAGGGAGCGTCCTATTACACCGAGGAGTTTGTGCGCGCCGGTTCTCTTTCCAAGGCGAAGCAGCTTTGGGGCAAGGAGCTCTCTTACAATAATATCAACGACGCCAACGGCGCCCTCGAGCTGGTCAAAGAATTTTCCGAGCCCTGCGTCGTCGCCAGCAAGCACGCCAATCCCTGCGGCGTGGGCGTCGGCAAGACCATTCACGAAGCCTATGTCAAGGCCTACGAATCGGACCCCGTTTCCATATTCGGCGGCATCCTCGCCATCAACGGAATCGTGGACAAGGAGACGGCGGAGGAGATCCACAAAATTTTTATCGAAATCGTGATCGCGGAAGGGTATACCGAGGAGGCGCTCGCAATCCTCGAAACGAAAAAGAACATCCGGCTTTTGGAGCTGCCCGATATCCGCGCCCGTCGGGAAAGGGACGCGTACGACATGAAGAAGGTGTACGGCGGGCTGCTCGTCCAGGATTACGACGAGACGCTGTTTGACGAGAAGGACGTGAAAGTGGTCACCAAGCGCGCGCCGACGGAGGCGGAAATGCGGGCCCTGCTCTTCAATTGGAAGGTGGTGAAATACACCAAGTCCAACGCGATCGTCATCGGTCTGGAGGACAGAACGACGGGCATCGGCATGGGGCAGACCAACCGCATCTGGGCGGCGCAACAGGCGATCGCGCACGCGGGGGACAAGGCGAAGGGCTCGGTGATGGCCTCGGACGCCTTCTTCCCTTTCCCCGATTGCGTGGAGGAGTGCGTCAAGGCGGGCATCACGGCGATCATTCAGCCGGGCGGCAGCATCCGCGATCAGCTTTCCATAGACGCCTGCGACGAGGCGGGAATCGCGATGATTTTCGTGGGGCAGCGGCATTTCCGCCATTAAGGGCGGCGCTTTTCGGCGGGACGGATCTTTTTATGCAGACCTTTCTGATACTCACTTTTTTGTTTGCCGTGGGCGCCGTCTGCGGCTGGGCCGTGGAGCTCGTGTTCCGTCGGCTCGCGCACGGGAAATGGGTGAATCCCGGTTTTCTGCACGGCCCTTATCTGCCTTTGTACGGCTTCGGGCTGGTGCTCCTCTATCTGATAGCGCAAATCCCGCTCGGCGGCGTGGGGGCGGCATGGCTGCAAGCGGTCGTGCGCCTCGTCATTATCTGCGCTTCGATGACGCTCATCGAATACCTGGCCGGCCTTATTTTCATAAAGGGCATGGGAATCAAGCTGTGGGACTATTCTTCCCGCCGCGGGAATATCCAAGGGATCATCTGTCCGCTGTTTTCCTTTTTGTGGACGCTGATCGGCGGGGGCTACGTCTTTTTGCTGCACCCCGCCGTATCGAGGGCGGTCGCCTGGTTTACGGGCAATCTCTATTATTCCTTTTTCGTGGGCGTGTTTTTCGGGCTGTTTATCTGGGATCTGGCGTCCACGCTCCGCCTGTCCGTCAAGCTCCGCAAATTTGCGAAGGAACACGACGTGATGGTCAGGTATGAGGAGCTCAAGCTGATGATCAAAAACGCGCTAGATTCGATGAAACAGAAGAGCAGCTTTCTCAATCCTTTCCGGGCCTCGGCGGAGACCGTCCGCGCCACGCTCGCCCGCTATGTGGAAAATTTCCGCAACGGGGAATATTCGTTCGGGCGGCGGAAAAAGAAAGAAAAGAAGCCCGGGAAAAACGGGGACGGAAAAGGGGAGGACGGCAAAGAGGAAGATTGATTCGGGCGCGGTTTTCGGGACACGACAAAAACGCCGGCCGCAATGCGGTCGGCGAACGGCCCGAAAAATTTCAGGCTTCCGTCTTGGCGGCTTCGGCAGCCTTTTTCGCTTCCTCCTCGGCGGCTTTTTCCGCCTTATACTCGGTGATGGCCTTGGAGAGCTGGTCGGGGCACGAAGTGCCGTTGCGGCAGCGGATGCCCTTCAGAAGCGATTCGATATCGTCGATATTTTTGCCCTCGACGAGGCGGGCGATTCCCTGTAAATTGCCGCCGCAGCCGCCGATAAAGCGCACGCCTCTCAGCTTGTTTTCGGCGTCTACGTCGAAGAGGATCTGTCTCGAACAGGTCCCTTTTGTGGAATAAGTAAACATGA
Source organism: uncultured Clostridia bacterium (assembly GCA_944375795.1). GTDB lineage: Bacteria > Bacillota > Clostridia > Christensenellales > Borkfalkiaceae > Scatosoma. The sequence goes on from CALWAU010000036.1 coordinate 4,681, forward strand.
TAAAAAAACCTCGTTACAGTGTCACAGTGTCTCAGTCCACCAAAGTTTCGTAAATGGCGGAGTAGAGATCGGAAGCCTTGCTTTCCCAGTTTTTGTAGATGTTCTGCGCCGTCTTTTTGTCCGGCACGACGAATTTCAGTTCCAGCATGGGCTGCACGGGCGCGATGATTTTCAGAAAGACGGTATAGGTGCCGTCCTTGTTCTGATAGTAATCGGCCTTACATTCCTGGCGGTTGCGGAGCTTGCCGCTGTTCTTTTTGACGAACGCGGAAATTTCGTCGCGGATGCTCTTGGGAATGTTGATATAGAAGTTGCTGAGGCTTTCCCTTCCGTCCGCGGTGATGCTGTACAGCGGTTCCTCGTCGGAGGAAAGGCGGCAGATGAATCCGTCCTCCAGCAGCTTGGGCAGAAGCTCCATGCAGTCCATGTAGTTCAGCCAATTGTTGCTGGTGGCGCACATTTCGACGATCGTGCGCTCGGAAAGGGCGCTTTCCATCTTATCGAAAACGAAGAGAATAATTAACTTGTTTACGGATGTTTCGCCCTGTATCTGCATTGGTAAAAGCACTCCTCAAGCGGTCGGAAAAAAGACCGAATTGTCTTTTCGGTCGAGAAAAGCCGAGGCAAAAAGCGGCGCCGCCTGAAATGTCTCAGGCGGAGAACTTCTTCAGCTTTTCAAGCAGATCCGCGCAGTCGTCGGAATAAATTTCCACGGTCAGAGGCTGGGACAGGTCGAGGGAGAAGATACCGAGGATGGACTTCGCGTCCACGACGTATTTTCCGCTCTTGAGCAGGATCTCGTAAGGGCAGTCCTGCGTAATGGAAACGAACTCCTTGACCTTCTGAGCCATTTCGAGGGAGATTTTAACGGATTTCATAAGAAGTTACCTCCGAGTTTCAGTTGCCTATATTATACATAAAATCGCGTCCGAAATCAAGATATTTCGGGAAAGTTTATCAAATTATTTTTGATTTTGTGCTATCATGACAGGAAAGGCGGAAAAAGCTGTCAAAACTGTCCAACGGATATCTCCGCCCGGACGGCGGAATTTTGTAAAAGGAGAGGATAAAAATGGACTTGACGGAAAGGACGGTCAACAAAAACTACGTGTATCGCGGGAAGATTCTTTCCGTGCGCTGCGACGACGCTCTGCGCCCCGACGGCAGGCCCTGCAAGCGGGAGCTCGTGGAACACCCCGGGGGAGCGTGCGTGCTGTACGCGGAGGCGGGAAAGCTGCTGTTCGTCCGGCAGTACCGCTATGCCTACGGGGAGGTCGTGCTGGAGATCCCCGCGGGCAAGCTCAATCCGGGGGAGGACCCCGCCGCGGCGGCGGCCAGGGAGCTGGAGGAAGAGACCGGCGTGAGGGCGGAGGGGCTTCGGCTGCTCTTTACGCTGTATCCTTCGCCGGGGTATACCGATGAAAAGATATACATTTACCGCGCGACGGGCGGCAGGCGGGCCGCGGCGCATCCCGACGAGGGGGAGTTTGTCCGGACGGAATGGATCCCCGAGGAAAGGGTACGGGAAATGCTGGCTTCCGGAGAGTTGAGGGACGCCAAGACGATCGCCGCCGTGCAGGCGTATTTTCTGTCCGAATAAAATGGCACGGAGCCGGATGGCTCCGTGCCGTCGCCGCGGGGACGAAAAGTTTTCCGCGCGCCGCGCGGGAGATGTACGTTTGCCCGTCTTTCGGGCGCGGGGTTCTCAGTTGCAGCCGCATCCGCACGAAGGGGTGAAGATGGCGGAGAGCGTGCCGTTCTTGTACAGGCAGTAGAGGAGAGCGAGAATGATGGGCAGACCGCATCCGCTCAGAATGCCGTCGCTGAAGCACCCGTCTTTCGAGCCGAGGACCAAGAGAGCAATGAGAATCCAAAGGGTGGTGTTACCCTGTGTGCAGCAATTCATATAAAAACCTCCTGTGTTTTCACCGCAGGGGATATGTAGATCGAATCCGAAACGGGTTGAAATGCCTGCGGTTTTGTCTTTCTATTACATAGTATTGCGGGACGGGAAAAAATGTTCCGCTTTCTCCCGTTCATTTTGTTGCCAGAAAGGGAAAAATGCGCTATAATAATGTACATATCCCGATTATCCAATCGAATATCCGCGGCGGATATGCCTTCGGGCGGTCCGACCGTTCAAGCGGATAAATACATTTTTTTCTGCGGGTATCCTTCGGTCGTGGAGGAACCCGATGGAGGTCTTATGAAAAACGGCCGTTTTTTCACTGCGCGAAACACGGCGTATCTCGCCGTACTGCTCGCGCTCGTCGTCGTGCTGCAATTGTTTGCCGCCGCCGTCCCCATGTTCGGCGTCACGCTGAATTTCAGCCTGATTCCCATCGTGCTGGCGGGCATCTTTTTCGGCGCCGGCGGCGGGGGAATCGTGGGTTTCGCTTCCGGCGCCGTCACCTTTGTCACCGCGGCGGTGATGGGGCGGGAGCCGTCCACCGCGTTTTTGTTTCAGGCAAATCCCGTCGTTCTGACGCTCGTATGCTTCGGAAAAACGACGGCCGCGGGCGCCGCCGCGGGCGCTTTGTATCGGCTGATTGCCCGGAGAAGCCCTCCGGCCGCTTCCTATGCGGCTTCGGCGGCCGTTCCCGTCATCAATACGGGGCTTTATGTGCTGGGCATGGTGGTCATGAAAAATGACGTCGCCGCCTATCTGGGCACACAGGCGACGGCGGGCGTCGTGTTTGCGGCCGTGTTCGGCATGATTTGGCTGAATTTCGTGCTGGAGATCGTCGTGAATGTCTTGGTCGCACCCGCGCTGCACCGCGTCGTTTGCATAGTGGAAAAGGCGGCGGGAGGGAGGCGGCGGAGCGCCGTCGGCCCCGAATCGGAAAAGGAGAAAGCGTTTCGCGGAAAGTCCCCGGCGGAGCGGAAAGGAAAAGAATGATTATTTGCATCGACATCGGAAACACCAACATCAAATATGCCATTTACGACGGGGAGAAGCTGAAAATTTCCTTCCGCGTCGCCACCGATCTGAAAAAGACTTCGGACGAATACGGCTCCCAGCTTGTGAATATGCTAAAAGTGATGGATATCAGGCGGGGGGAGATCACGGGCGGAATCATCTCCTCCGTCGTCCCTTCCCTCGATTATACCGTCGATAAAATGTGCTCCCTCTACCTCGGCGTAACGCCGCTGCATATCGAGCCGGGCCTGAAATCGGGGCTGAATATCCGCTGCGACGACGCGCGGGAGGTGGGGGCGGACCGAATCGTCAACTGCGTCTCCGCCATCGTGAAATACGGCGGGGGAACGCCGCTCATCGTCATCGATTTCGGGACGGCCACCACCTTCAACGTCATCAGCGCGGAAAGCGAGTTTATCGGCGGCGTCATTTCCCCCGGCATCAAGGGTTCGCTCGATTCGCTCGTCAACGGCACGGCCAAGCTCCCGCGCGTGGAGATAGAGGCCCCCGCCAGCATCATCGCGAAAAATACCGTCACCAACATGCAGGCGGGTATCGTGTTCGGGTTCGCGGGGCTGGTGGAATATATCGTCAAGCGCATCAAAAAGGAGCTGAAGGCGGGCGACGTAAAGACGATCGCGACGGGCGGATTCAGCGAAATCATCTCCCGCGAGGTGTCCTGCATCGACGTCGTGGATAAGCTCCTCACGCTGGAGGGGCTTCGCTATCTCTATTATCTCAACCGCCCGCAGGGTTGAACGGGGCAGGGCAGGGTTGAGATGAACGGGACAAGCCGTCCCGTTTCGGTATAAATCGGGACGAAAAAAGCAAGACTGATTACGGGCGACCGCATATCCGGCCGCCGCGACATAAATCGCAATCAATACGGAGGAGGCAAGGAAATCATGATGAAAAAGGCAGGCGTCGCCATCCTGGGGCTGGGCGTCGTGGGCGGCGGCACGTACAGGATTCTCACCGAGCACCGGGAATTTTACCGGCGCACGCAGAACGTGGACATCTCTGTGGAGAGCGTTCTGGTTCGCAATAAGCAGCGCGCGCTCGATCTGGGCGTCCCGGAGGAGAACATCGCCGGGAGCATCGCCGAAGTCATCGCCAATCCCAACGTGGACATCGTCGTGGAATGCATCGGCGGCGTCGAGGCGGCAAAGGATTACGTAATGGCGGCCCTGCACGAGGGAAAGAGCGTCGTCACCTCCAATAAGGAGCTCATCTGCAAATATTCGCACGAGCTGGAGCGGACGGCGCGGCGGAACTGCTGCGGGCTGTATTTCGAGGCCAGCTGCGTGGGCGGGGTGCCCATCGTGCGCACCCTCCTCGACGGCGTGCAGGGCAACCGCATTTCGGAAATGATGGGCATCATCAACGGCACGACCAATTATATCCTCTCCAAAATGACGGAGGAGAACGAGGAATATGCCGCGGCCCTCGCCGAGGCGCAGAGGCTGGGCTATGCGGAGGCGGACCCCACCAACGACGTCGAGGGGGTGGATGCCGCGTATAAGCTGGCGATCCTTTCCTCCCTCGCCTTTCATACCAAGGTGCCCTATGCCAAGGTATACCGGGAGGGGATCTCTTCGGTCGAGCGCACGGATATCGTCTACGGAAAGCAGCTGGGCTATACGCTCAAGCTGCTCGCCATCGGCAAAAATACGGAACGCGGCGTCGAGGCGCGCGTGCACCCGGCGTTTATCCGCAATGCCCATCCTCTCGCGAGCGTCCGCGACGCTTACAACGCCGTATATCTGCGCGGAGACGCGATGGACGACATCATGCTTTACGGCAGGGGCGCCGGCGCGCTGCCTACGGGAAGCGCGGTCGTGAGCGACATCATTTATGCCGCCACCCATTCGGATATCCGCTATTCCACCTTCCGGAATACGGCGGGCGCCGACAGGGAAACGAAGTTTATTTCCGATTTTGCCAGCGCCTATTATCTCCGCTTATCCACCGAGGATCAGACGGGCGCGCTCGCCAAAGTGACGGGCATTCTCGCCCGCTACGGCGTGTCGGTGATGGAGCTTATCCAAAAGCGCCCGGAGGGCGGCGCCCCGGACGGGCCCGTTCCCGTCGTCTTTGTCACGCACGGGACGACCGAAAACAGCATCCGCGGCGCGGTGAACAAAATCAACGCCTCGGGGATCGCGCAGGTGAAGGCGCTCATCCGCGTGGAGGCATAAGCGGACGAAACGGAAAGGCGGGGAAATACCTCGCCTTTCTTGCCGTCATGGCCATATGGAGAAGAAAATGCAGGGTATCGTCATCATGAATGCCCGCCCCAACGGCGAAAAATTCTATCGGCAAAGCCGGCGGATCGCGGAGGCGCTGAACGGGAACGGGGTTGAGACAAAGGTGTTGCGCAACGGGGAGTTCCCCGCGGCGATCGGAAAAAACGGAGAGATGCTTTTGGGCGTCCGCGCGGATTTTGCCGTTTACCTCGACAAGGACAAATATTTGGGGCGCATGCTGGAAAAGGGCGGGATGCGCCTCTTTAACCGGGCTGCGGCCGTGGAGGCATGCGACGATAAACTCCTCACCTGTCTTTCTCTGGACGGATTTCCGGTGCCGGAATCCATTCCCGCGCCCCTCTGCTATACGCCCGACGCGCTGCCGGACGAAAAATTTCTCGGGACCGTGGCGGAAAGGCTGGGTTTCCCGCTCGTCGTCAAAAGCAGCTTCGGTTCCTTCGGAAACGGCGTTCGCCTCGTACACGGTATGGCCGAATTGGTGGAAACGGACAGGGAATTTCTCTTTCGGCCGCATTTTTATCAGCGTTTTGTCGCCGAATCCGCGGGGCGGGATATCCGCATCGTCGTCATCGGCGGCAAGGCGGTCGCCGCGATGGAAAGGCGGGCGAAGGGGGGAGAGTTTCGCTCCAATGCAGAGCTGGGCGCCGAATGTCGGGGGATTTGTCCGGACAGAGACTACGGCCGCCTCGCAGAGGAGGCGGCCGCGGCGCTGGGGCTGGACTATTGCGGCGTGGATTTACTCGAAGGCCGGGAGGGGCCCGTTCTCTGCGAGGTCAACTCCAACGCCTTTTTCGAGGGAATCGAGGCGGCGACGGGTACGGACATCGCCGCCCTGTATGCGCGGCATATCGTCCGCGCCGTGCGCGGAGAAAACTGAAAGGGGTTCCGCGCGGCGTTACTTTTTTTTCTCGTCGTTGTCCGGCCTGTTTTCCCTGACCGTATAGCTGTAATCGATATCGGGGTTTCCTTTGAGCAGGGCGCGGACGAAATCCTCGTTCCAGGCGGACTGGACGGAGAGCACGGAATAGCTGTCGTCGTTCATGTACACCGTGAGTTTGTAAGTGTCCCTGTCGAGCACCACGGAGGTGATTTTTTTCAGCTCGCAGCGGCTTTTTATCAGGCCGAACTGCGTCACGAAATATTTATCGTCCACGATATAGCGGGAACGGATGAGCAGGGCGACGACGATGACCAGAAGCGCCAGACCCACGAGGATGAGAAAGGGGTATTTGAGCACGTCGTTGAAGGAGTGTATTCCGTTTCTCCAAATGTTATAGACGGCTATGGCAATGGCCGCGAGGCTCACGAGAATGGCCGCCGCACTCATGACGACGACGGCGGGGGAAAGCTGAAAACGAAAATATTTGGGCGTTTCCGCAGATTGCTTTTTCATGGCTTCATTATATCATACCCGTACGGAAAAAGCAAACAAAAATTCCCGCTCTTTCGGTTTTGCCGCGATTTGCTGCGAAAAAACCGGGTCCGCGGTCTGCGGGCCCGGAAAAATTTTTTCTCGGCGGATTATTTGTCGGGGTTTTGTCCTTTACGCGGGCGGGGCTTCGGGGAAGAGGAATCCTTTTCCCGCTGTTTTTCCCCGTTTCCGCGCCGCCTGTCCGGATGTCGGGGCGGGCGTTCTCCCTTCGCGTCCTCCCCGCTGCGGGGTTCGGGCGCGGGCATGGGAGCGGTCTGCCCGTCGGCGTTTTCGTTCGCGTCCGGGGCGGGCAGGGGAACGGGCATCTTGTCTTTGCCCTTGCCGAAGCCGGGGAGCGAGGGGCCCGGGTGAGGAATGGGCGCGGGGGGGCCGGACGGATCGGTGCCGCGGAAACCGGGCATATGGCCGTGTCCGCGCGGGCAGGGCCGGCCGGAATCGCAGTCCGGTTCGCTCCCGGAGGGCGTCTCGGTGATGTCCCGCGTGTCCGTCACGGTATCGGGGGTGCCGGACGTGCCGGAAACGGAGCATCCCGTCGTCATCGGTAAAACCAAAAGAACGGTTGCCGCACACAGGGCGGACAAAATTTTATAAAAACCTTTCATACCGACAGTTTGCGCGCCGAAAGCAAATTTATGCTTCAAGAAAAAGAAAGCCCCGTGAAAATTTTGTAAAAAGACGCGGCCTATGCGGTTGCGTTTTCGGGACAATCGCTGTATAATAATATTGTTATGGAACAGAACGAACATGCGGAGGAAGTGCGGCAGGAAGACCGCGAACGGAAACAATTTCTGAAAATGACCCAAACGCCCGTCCCGAAGTTGGTCGTCACGCTCGGCATACCCACCATGCTGAACATGATGGTCTCTTCCCTGTACAATCTGGCGGATACCTATTTTGTCTCCGGGCTCGGGGAGGACGCGACGGGGGCGGTGAACGTGGTGCTTTCCCTGATGTCCGTCATTCAGGCGATCGGTTTTACTTTCGGCATGGGGGCGGGCAGCATCATTTCCCGCCTTTTGGGCAGGCGGGCGCAGAAGGAAGCGGACGAAGTCTCCTCGTCGGCGTTTTTTGCCGCGGGCGCGGCGGGGCTTATCATTCTGGCTTTGGGGTTCATTTTTCTCACCCCCCTGATGTGGCTGCTCGGGTCTTCGTCCGAGGCGGTGTTGGAAAACGCGAGGCGGTATTCCCGCTATATCCTGCTGGCGGCGCCGTTCATGTGTATGTCCTTCGTCATGAACAACCTGCTGCGATCGCAGGGGAAAGCCTTTTTGTCCATGATCGGCCTCGTGACGGGCGCCGTCGTCAACGTCGCCCTCGATCCGCTCTTTATCAGCGGCTTTCATATGGGGATCGACGGCGCGGGGCTGGCCACCTGCCTCAGCCAGGTCATCAGCTTTTTCATTCTGCTGTTTATGTTCCTTTCGGGCCGCAGCATCACCCGCCTGCGCTTTAAGAGTATTTCCCGCCGCCCGCGCGTTTACGGCGAGGTGATCACCACGGGCTTTCCCTCCTTCTGCCGGCAGATTCTCGCAAGCCTTTGCACCGTTTTCCTCAATTGGGCGGTCAAGGAGTACGGCGACGGAGCATTGGCGGCGATGGGGGTAGTGCAGAAGGTGTTTATGTTTGCCTTTTCCATCGCGCTCGGCGTCGGTCAGGGCTTTCAGCCCGTATTGGGATACAATTACAGCGCCCGGCGGTTCGACCGCGTGCGCAGCGCCTATCTGTTCACGCTCGCCTTTTCCACGGCGCTCATGAGCATTTTTGCCGTATGCTGCGCGTTGGCGGCGCCGGCGATCATGCGGCAGTTTCTGCATTATCCCGAATCGCGGGAGATCGGCACGCTCGCCCTTCGCCTGCAATGTATCTGCATGCCGCTGCTGCCCCTCAATTTCATGGCGGGGCTCACCTACCAGGTGGTGGGAAACAAGGCGCTGGCGGCGCTGTTGTCCTGTTCCCGTCAGGGGCTGTTCTACATTCCCGCCATTTTCATTCTGCCGGCGGCGATGGGAATGCTCGGGGTGCAGAGCGCCCAGTCCGTTTCCGATTTTCTCGCCTTTTTGTTCGCGATTCCCTTTACGGTCTCCTTCTTCCGGCGCTTAAAGCGCCTGCAGATGCAGTCGGAAAAGGAAAATGCGGGGGACAGGGGAGAGACGAACGGCTTATAAACGCAAATTGCGGCACGTGCACGTGTGCCGCCTGAAGGAAAGAATTTTTTCGATAAAAAAGCTGCCCGCCGGAAGGCGGGCAGCCGCATATCGTTCTGTTGTGCGGGATTGCCGATCGCGCTCACGCGTTTTTGATGGTGTCGGGATCGGTGAGCACGGGGGCGTTCCGCGCGAAGCGCTTGACCGATTCCACCGCGTTTTCGCAGCGGAGCTTGGTCTTGTGATGCTCGCCGAGGCAGAGAAGCTGGCCGTTTCCGTTGAGCAGTTTGTAAATATAATCTCCGTGCTTGGTGAGGGAGATGCGGAAATTGCCGCGGGCGATGTTGGCCTTATGAGTTTCGATGCCGTTGATTGCGCCCACGTAGGTGGTATATTCTTCGCTGGACAGCAGCTTTTCGCCGTTGGAGGCGTACAACTCGAAATAGAATACCTGTTCTCCGTCCTCCGCGGTATGCGCATAGACGATCCATTTGCCGTCGTATCCGTTGTCGGGATATTCGGGTTCGGTTTCGTCGTTGTCCTCGGGCGGAGGCGTAATTACGATATCCTGCACGTTCTCGTCCACGATGGCGGTTTTCGCAAAGCGTTTGGTCGATTCGATGGCGCTTTCGCAGCGCGCGCGGGTGGCGTAGTGCTCTCCCATGCAGAGCAGCATATTTTTGCCGCTGAGCAGCTTGAAGATGTAATCGCCCTTCTTGGAGAGCATGATTTTGAAATTGCCGCGGGCGATGTTGGCCTTGTGCGTCTCGATGCCGTTGAGCGCGCCCGCATACGAGGTGTATTCCTCGCTGGACAACAGCTTTTCGCCGTTGGAGGCGCGGAGCTCGAAGAAATACATTTCCTCGCCGTTTTCCCCGGTGTGCAGCTCCGACGAATCGGGCTTCGCCGTCACGACGCGGCAAATCACCCATTTGCCGCTGTATTTGGCGATGCGGTCGGCTTCGTCATCTTCGTCGTAAAAATCGTTTTCGTCCTCAATCGGTGCGTTTTTGAGGTCATCTAAGTACATACGTCCCTCCTTGGATTTATTTTTATTTTTTTTCTTTTTCGGATTTTTACGGGCGCTTGCCGCCTTTTCGGGATTTGCCTTTGCGGGCATCGCTTCTTTATCCGCCCGCTCCCGAGGGACGGGGGATTGTTCGGGCTGTATTTCTTCGACGGGCGGGGGCGGCGCTTGCACCGCCTCCGTCTCTTTCTTTTCGGAAGGGGAGGGCTCCTCTTGTTCCGCGCTTTCTTTTTCTTCCGCTCGGGCGGGAGAAGGCGCTTTGCCCGCGCTTTCTTCGTCCGTCATCTGAACGGAAGGGACGTCCGCCCCTTCGGCGGGCGCGGTTTCGGGAATCGGTTCCGAAGCGGGTGGGGCGGATTCCTCCGCAAAATCGTAGGCTTTGGGCGGGGCGGGCGCGGGTTTTTCGGCCGAATCCCGCGAGGCTTTGCCCGCTTTTGCTTTCCGGACGGCGAGAAGGACCGCCGCGAGGACAATGACGGCGAGGCAGACAATCAAAATAACCGCCAGAACGGGATTTTCTTTCAAATATTCAATCATCGTTCCACCTCCCGGGCATCCGTCCCTTTTTCGGTCGGATTTTCCTTGTATCGCCCTTTTGAAATTGTTCTATATATATATTGTAATATAAATTTTCGAGAAAGTCAATAGACAAACGAAAAAAAATTCAATAGTTTGAGAAATAAATTTGACTTTATACGTCGAAAGCGTTACAATAAAATCGTTATGAATGGATACGGCACGATTATCGTCGGCGGAGGCGCTTCGGGATTGTTCTGCGCGGCGGCGCTGAAAGGCGGAAAAGACGTTTTGGTCCTCGAACGGGGAGAGCGCGCGGGCAGAAAATTGTCCGCGACGGGCAACGGGCAGGGCAACGTTTCCAATCTGCATATGTCCGCGGACCACTATTTTCATCAGAGCGGGGATTCGCGGGGGGTGCTTTCCCGTGGGCTCGCCCTGCACGGCAGGGAGGATATGCTCGCCTTTCTCGAAGGCCTGGGCGGATTGTTTGTCGCCGACGGGCGCGGGCGCGTTTATCCGACGGGCAAACAGGCTTCCTCCGTGACCGATCTGCTTCGTTTCCGCCTCGCCGAAAAGGGAGTGCGGATCGCGGCGGGCATGCGCGTCCGTTCCCTGAGGAGGGAAGCGGACGGTTTTGTCGCGGAGGCGGAGGGCGCGGCGGGAGCCGAATGCTTTTTTGCGCGGCGGGTCGTCCTCTGTACGGGCGGCAGCGCGGCGAAAAATTTCGGGACGGACGGAAGCGCCTATGCGCTGGCGACGGCGTTCGGGCATACGCTCACGCCCCTGTATCCCTCTCTCGTGCAGCTGAAAACGGAACGGGAAGCGATTCGCGGCCTGAAGGGGATCCGCGCGGAGGCCCGCCTTTCCGCCTTTGCGGGGCGGGGCAGGGAAAAACGGAAACTCGCCGAGGAGCGCGGCGACCTGATTTTTACCGATTACGGAGTTTCGGGCGACGCGGTGTTCCGCCTGTCCGCCTTTTTGACGGACAGGCTCGGAAAGGAGGAAATTTCCCTTTCGGCGGAATTTCTGCCCGACGTATCCCCCGAAAGGCTGCTGCGGGCGCTCCGCCGCAAACGGGCGGCGTTTCCCTCCCTCGCGGACGGGGAATTGGCGGGCGGAATCGTCAACAACGCGCTGGGCAGGGCAATCGCGCGGCGCTCGGACGGGACGCCCGAGGGGCAGGCCGCGCGCATAAAGGATTTTCCGCTCGCCGTGACGGGTTCGCTCGGTTTCGACGGCGCGCAGGTGACGAAAGGGGGGATCCCCCTGGACGAGGCGGACGAAAATTTGCAGAGCCGATTGGCGCCCGGGCTGTATTTCGCGGGGGAAATCCTCGACGTAGACGGGGAATGCGGCGGCTATAATCTGCAATGGGCATATTCTTCCGCCAGGCTCGTCGCCGACGGGATAGACGGCATATCCGGGAGGCAGGAGAGATGAAAAAGATATTGACGGACGTCCGCCTTCCCCTGGGCCGGCCGGAGGAGGAGCTTCGCCGCATCGCGGAAAAGAAATGCCGCATGCGGCTCCCGTATGTCCGGATTCTCAAAAAATCGCTCGACGCGCGGGATAAGGACAACATTCGCTATATTTATTCGCTGGAGGTCTCCGACCGTCCGCAGCGGGAGGAGAGACAGCCGCTTTCCCGCCTGCCCCGTTCCCTTTGTCCCGAACGCCCCGTGCTGGTGGTCGGAAGCGGGCCCGCGGGGCTGTTCTGCGCGCTGCGCCTCATCGATCGCGGCATTCCCGTCGAGCTCGTCGAGCGGGGGCCGAGCGTGGAGGAGCGCGCGGAAAAGATCGGGACGTTTTCGCGCGGCGGGGCGCTGGATACGGAGGGGAACGTCCAATTCGGCGAGGGAGGCGCGGGCACCTTTTCGGACGGAAAACTCAACACCGGCACGCACGCGGCTTTTAACCGGGAAGTTTTGGAAACTTTCGTTTCCTTCGGTGCGCCCGAAGAAATTCTCTGGCTCAACAAGCCGCACATCGGCAGCGACAACCTGCAGAAAATCGTCGTCGCCATGCGGGAATATATCATAAATCACGGGGGCAGGGTTGCGTTCAACGCCCGTCTGACGGATATTGTCGCCAGGGACGGCGCAGTGACGGGTGCCCGTATTTCCCGCCGCGACGGCGCCGCCCTTTCCGAGGAGGACAGGGAGGTTTCGGCGATCGTCCTCGCCGTCGGGCACAGCGCGCGGGATACGTTTGCGATGCTCCTTTCCCGCGGCGCGGCGATGTCCCGCAAGGATTTCGCGGTGGGCGTGCGCATCGAGCATCTGCAATCGGAAATCGGCCTGGCGCAGTACGGTAAGGCGTTTTCTCTCCTGCCCGCCGCCGACTATCGGCTCGTTTCCCACGCCTCGGAACGGGCGGCGTTCACCTTCTGCATGTGTCCGGGAGGCTACGTCATGCCCGCCGCCAGCGAGGAGGGCGGCGTCGTCACCAACGGCATGAGCAATTATGCCCGCGACGGAATCAACGCCAACAGCGCCCTGGTCGTCCAGGTCTCGGGCGGCGATTTTCCGGGCGATTCCCCGCTGGCGGGCGTCGAATTTCAGCGCCGTCTGGAACGCGCGGCGTTTTCGGCGGGCGGCGGCCGCTACTCGGCCCCCGTGCAGCTGGTCGGGGACTTCTTGCGGGACCGGGAAAGCAGCCGCTTGGGAAGCGTGGCGCCCACCTATCCCGTTTCGCCCGCATTTGCGGATCTGCGCACGGTTTTGCCGCCCTTCGTCGTCTCGGCGCTGAAAGCGGCGATTCCCGACATGGACAGGCGGTTGAAGGGATTTGCGGCCCCGGACGCCGTTCTCACCGCCGTGGAATCCCGTACCAGTTCTCCCGTGCGCATCGAGCGGGGCGCCGATATGCAGTCCGTCTCGCTGCGCAATCTCTATCCCGCCGGAGAGGGCGCGGGGTACGCGGGGGGCATCACTTCTTCCGCCGCCGACGGACTGCGCGTCGCGGAGGCAATTTTCGCCCGCCTCGGCGGCTTCGGCGACGGGCAAAAATAAAGTCTTTTGACCTGACTCTCCCTTTTGTTGCGGCGACAGAGAAAATTTATCGGCATTTTTGCAATTTTACTCGCCGATTTCTTATGTTTTCATAAAAATATCACAATTCTTTCACAATTATGTCACAAATTCGTTGTATGATTACGTTATCAAACGGCTGAGGGGGACGAGCCGTCTCTTTTGGGATTTTCGCTCACTCAGACCATACATAAAACTTTTTTCATATTCTCTCACTAAAATATGTGGTCCGCAGGTTCGCCTGCGGGCCACATATTTTTTTCGTGAAAGACGTTCTGACGGCAAAAAAAATTCCCGGGGATACCCCGGGAAAGGAAGGGCGTTTACTTTGTCAGTTCCTTGATGGCGTCGTAATAAATTTCGCTCATCATGCGGATCCGGTCGAAGGTGATGTATTCGTCCGGCTGGTGGATGGTGGCCTCCTCGTCGGGAAGTTCGGGCCCGAAGCCGCAGCCGCATTTCAGCGCCCGGGCATACGTGCCGCCGCCGATGGCGATCGCCTTTTCGTTTTTGCCCGTCGCCTTGTTGTACACCCGCATCAGCGTGGAGATCAGCCTGCCGTTCGGGTCGTTGTAGAGGGGCGCCTGGTCGTGCACCACCTCGAAGCGGACGCCCGCTTTGTCCAGCGCGGCGGTAATTTCTTCCTTTTTGTGCGTCGCGGGGAAGCGGATATCCGTCGTCACGAGCAGTTCGCCGTTTTCAAAGGCGGCGACGTCCGGGGACATGGTGAGGCTGCCCGTCTCGTCGCGCATGTTTTTCAGGCCGAGGGAATCGGCAAAGAGCAGGTCGTACACTTTTTTGCAGTCGGCGTTTATCGTCGAGAAGAAGGCGAACATGGCGCCCAGGGCGTTTGCGCCGCACTCGGGCGTGGAGCCGTGCGCCGATTTTCCCTTTACCGTCAGCATTCCGCTCTCCTCGTCGAAGGAAAAGGCGGTGTCCGGAAATTCGTTTTTGTATGTTCCAAGGCTCTTTGCGGCCCTTTCGGTGAGCACGGCCGTGGCGCGGTCGCAGACCATGTTCGCGGCGCTGCCCGCCGACAGGGAGCGGAAGGGGGGATCCGCCATCGGGAAACGGGCGGTGAAATGCAGAATGCCCTTCTCGGCATAGATGGCGGGGAAGGAGGCGTCGGGGGAGAAGCCCTCCTCGGGCATGTGGGTCACTTTGTTGTAGTGTCCGAGACAGGCCCAGCCGTTCTCCTCGTTGCAGCCGACGATGAGTTTGATCTTCCGCTTCGGCCGGAAACCCTCGTCTTTCAGGGCTTTCAGGCAGTATAAAACCGCCACGGCGGGCCCTTTGTCGTCCATCGTGCCCCGTCCCCAGATTTTGACGCCGGGCACGCCGCCCGCGGAGAGTTCGTCGTTGATGACGGCCGCGAAGGGCGGGAAGCGCCAGCCGTCGCCCGCGGGCACGACGTCGAGGTGGGCGAGAACGGCCAGTTCTTCGCCTTCGCCGAAAATCACTTCCCCGACGTAATTGTCGTAATTGTGCGTTTCAAAGCCCATTTCCTTTGCGAGGGAGAGGTAGTAATTGAGGCAGTCGGCCGTCTCTTTGCCGAAGGGGCAGCCCTCTTCCGCGGGTTTAAGGGAGGAATCGAACCGCACCGTTTTGCAGACGGCGTCCACGATATCGTTGAAATAAGCTTCCATTGCGTGTGTCATAAAAAATCTTCCTTTTGTCCTGAGTACATGTTTTTTTCGTTCGAGAATATTATACCCCTTTTTCGGGGGCGGGTAAACAAAAAAGGCCCCGTATAGGGAAAAAAGCGGAAAATATTTTTTCTCCGCCGCGCGCCTCCCTTCAGCCTTTGACTTTTCGGGAAAAGTATGGTATAATGAAAAACACAGAAAATTTTCGGGAGGCGGAGCCATGGCCGGCCACGACGGACATCGACACAGAATCATAGAAAAGCTAGATTCGGGCAGTCTGCGCGAGCATGAGCTTCTGGAAATTCTCCTGTTCAACGCGATACCGCGGCGGAACACCAACGACCTCGCGCATCGCCTCCTGGCGGCGTTCGGGTCGATACGCGGCGTGTTTTCCGCATCTTTGAAAGAGCTCGAAGGGGTGGACGGCATCGGGGAGCAGGTCGCCGCATACCTCCGCTGCATCGGGAAGTTTTACGAAATCTATTACGACGCCGGCGAGCGCGCCTTTCCCGAACGGTTCGACCCCGATACCTTTCCCGCCTTTCTCGCCGGGAAATACGCGCCCCTCGATACGGAGGTGTTGGATTTTTATTTTCTCGACGAAAATCAGCGCATCACCTATTGCAAACGGTTTACGTCGGGCAGCGCGCACCAGGTCGTGGTCAAACCGGACTGTCTCACCGAACTTCTGGTGTCCGACCGCAAGCCTTACGGCATCATCGCGGCGCACAATCACCTCAAGGGGCCCTGTTTTCCCTCCGGCGCGGACGACGTCACCACGCGGCAGTTTCAGCTGATCTGCAGCATTCATAACGTCCTTTTCTGCGACCATTACATCTACTCTCCCGCGGGGATCTACAGTTATTACCGCTCGGGAAGGATGCGGGACATCAGCAAGGCGTTTTCGATAGGCAGCGTTTTGTCGGGGAGGGAGAACTGATATGTCGGAAAAACGACGCGAGGGCGCCGCGGCGCCGCCTTCGGATGCTCCGAAGGCGGAAAAGAATACTTCCCCGGCAAAATCCCGGAAGGGCGGCAAACGCCGCTTTCGCTGGCTGCGCTTTTTTGAAAAACCGGATTTCCGGGTGGAGCGGGAATTTCTCGCCTTCGGCAAACGTCTGCTCTTTACGTTGCTCATCGTCGCGGAGGTGCTCATATTTTTGCAGATGCTTCCGCTCGCCTTCCGCGAGCATCGCTGGGGCGCATTGGCGGCGACGCTCGGCATCGAATGCGTGCTCCTCGTTTCGGAGGCGGTAAAGCTGTTTGCCGTGCGCGGGTTCCGCAACAAAATTTACTGTTACGTCGTCGATTTCGTCGCGGCGTTCATTCTCACCGCCGTCACGGGCGGCAGCACCTATCTGTGCACCCTCTACCTCATCATTCTCACGGAGTTTTACATCAGTTCGGAGAAGATGCTGCCCTCGGCGATTCTGTGCGCGGTGTGCATGGCGGTGTACGTCTGTACGCTGGCGCTGACCTCCTTTTTCCGGCCGACGGGAGCGGTTTCCTTTCTCGCGGTCGTGGCGCAGTCGTTCAACGATCTCGTCATCATGCTCGTGCATTTCGTGCTCGTCAATTTTTCCGTCCGGTTTTACCGGCAGTATCTTCGCCTGACCAAGGCGCTGAAGGAGCTGGACGAGAGCAAGGCGGAGCTGCAGAAGGCGTACGACAATCTCGCCGAGGTGACGGCGCTGGAGGAGCGCCAGCGCATCGCCAGGGACATTCACGACACGGCGGGGCATTCTATCACGACGGTCATCATGCAGACGGAAGCGGCGAAGCTGATCATTGATTCCCGCCCCGAGGAGGCGAAGGGCAAGATCATCGCCGCCAATCTGCAGGCCAAACACGCATTGGAGGAACTGCGGGAAAGCGTGCATCTCCTGTCGGGCGTCTCCGGAAAGGGCACGTTGAAGAGCGCGCTGGAAGATATCCTTCACGAATCCTCGGACGGCACGGGCATCACCATCCGTTCGGAGATAGACGACGTGGCCGTTTCGGACGCGAAATACCGATTTTTGTGCAATACGCTGAAAGAGGGGATCTCCAACGGTCTCCGCCACGGCGGCGCGACGGCCTTCTGGTTCGAGCTGAAAGAATCGGGCGGCAAATTGCGTTTTCTGCTTTCGGACAACGGCTGCGGCGTCGCCATCAACGAGCTGAAAGAGGGCTTCGGCCTCTCGGGCATGACCGGCCGCGCGGAGGCACTGGGCGGCGAACTGTGGTTTGTGTCGGAGCCGGAGGAGGGCTTCGAGATTCATCTCGTCCTCCCCGCCGACCCGCCCGCGCCCGATACCGCGCCCGCCCGCCGCGCGCAGACGAAACAGACGGGACAGAATAAAACAGAGGAATTGTAAAACATGGACAAAAAAATCAAGGTGATGATCGCGGACGACCAGGTGATTCTGGCGGAAGGTATCCGCAGCGTTCTGGAAACGGACCCGGAGCTGGAGGTGGTGGGGGTGGCGTTCGACGGCTTCGACGCGCTCTCCAAGATGGAACAGAACCTTCCCGACGTGGTGTTGATGGACATCCGCATGCCCAACATGAACGGCGTGGTGGCGACGCAGAGCATCAAATCGAAATACCCCGACGTCAAGGTGGTCATACTCACTACCTTCGACGACAGCGATTATATTCTCAACGCCATCAACAACGGCGCCAGCGGGTATCTTCTGAAAGATATCGGCAGTACGGCGCTCATCGACGCCGTGAAAAACGCCTATGCGGGGGACACCATTCTGCCCGCCAAAATCGCCAAGCGCATCGCGGACGCGGCAAAGACGGTGACGAGCGACCGCGAGATCCGCATCAAGCGCGCCTTCGGTCTCTCCGACCGCGAGGTAGAGATCGCGCTGATGCTGTACGAGGGCTTTACCAACCGTCAGATTTCCGCGGCGCTGAAAATTTCCGAGGGGACCACGCGCAATTATATTTCCGCCATCTATATCAAGACGGGCAGCGAGAACCGCGCGGGCGCGGCGGCGGCGATCAAGGCGGTGCTGTAACCGTGCGGGACACCTGTCTTTTCGACCTGGACGGCACCCTGCTCGACACCCTTTCCGACCTTACGATCGCCACCAACGCCGCCCTCGGGGCGTACGGCTTTCCGCCGAGGACGGAGGAGGAGGTCAAAGGCTTCGTAGGCAACGGAATCCGCCTGCTCATCGAGCGCGCCGCGCCGGGCGGGGCCGACAATCCCCGCTTCGCGGAAATTTTCGCCTTTTTCAAGAGATTTTACGCCGCCCACTGTTTCGACAATACCCTCCCGTACCCGGGCGTGCCCGAAATGCTGGGGGAACTGAAAGCGCGGGGCTGCCTCATCGGCGTAGTCTCCAATAAGGCGGATTTTGCGGTGAAGGAGCTGGTTTCCCGCTTTTTCGGCGGCGCCGCCGACGCGGCGGCGGGGGAGAACGAGGAGGCGGGCATCGGAAAAAAGCCTTCGCCCGACCTCGTTTATGCGGTTTTGGAACGGCTGGGTTCCTCGCCTTCGCGCGCGGTGTATGTGGGGGATTCCGAGGTGGATATAGAGACGGCGATAAACGCCTCCGTTCCGTGTATTTCCGTCACCTGGGGGTTCAAATCGCGGAATTTTCTGCTGTCGCACGGTGCTTCCCGCCTGATTTCCCGCCCGGACGAGCTTCCCGCCGCCCTCGCGCGGCTGTGAGCGGCGAAGCTGTAAAGAAGCTGTAAAAATATACAATTTCCGGAAAAAATTTTCCGAAAGCTATTGACAAGCCGAAAAAAATGTGATAGAATATAAAGCAATAGAGGTGATAAGGCAGGTGCAGAATGAAAAGGGACAAAATCAGTTTCAGAAGGGCAAAACTCAGCGGCTGGCTGGATATTCTCGGTCTGCTCGCGTCGCTCGTGATGGTCGCGGGGTACGTGCTCGTCGATATCGTCAAGCTCTCTTCTCTGCCCGAGAAGCTCACGGACGTCTGGTCGAAGATAGAGGGCTGGGTCGAAAGCGCGTTTTCGGGCATGTTCGGCGATTGGCTGGCGGAACTTCCGCAGTATCCCGGCGTGCCGTATACGGTGGTGTTCGGCGTGTTGGCGCTGCTCTTTCTCATCATGGCGGTGTGCGCGTTCCGGCAGGGCAATTCCGTACTTAAACGGGGCGGCTGCGCGTTTGCGGGCGTGTTGGCGCTTTTGCTCACCGCCGCATTCGGTCTGCTGTTTGCCGAGCATTTCATTTCCGAGGAAGTGGCGCTCAAGTGGTATCTTCTCGCGCCCTGCGTTTTCTTCCTGCTGCAGATGATACTGAAATTTTCCGCTTACGCGCGGGCATATTGATAATCGGTTACAGAAAGCAAAGACAGATTTCTTTAATTATAGTCTTATGGAGAGTCCTTTTCGGGCAGATACGGCCATCCCGGGTTCCGTATGTGCCCGAAAAGTTGTTTTCGGGGGGTTGGTGGCGTTGTTGCGCTATTGTGCGAAACGCGGAATACGTGCAGACAATCCCTCAGACGGCTGTCGCCGCCAGCTCCCTTTACACAAAGGAGCCTTGGAGAGAGTGCTGTTTTGTTCCCGTTTTCCTTTGCACAAGGGAGCCGGAGATAGCCTCCGCTTGCATAAAGGCGCGGAAACACCACAAACAAGCCCCTTGCGTAAAGGCGCGGAAACACCAAAAGCAGGCCCCCTTGCGTAAAGGCGCGGAAACACCAAAAGCAAGCCCCCTTGCGTAAAGGCGCGGAAACACCACAAACAAGCCCCCCTTGTGTAAAGGGGGGAAATGAAGGGGGGATTGTTGCCGAAAGGCGCCGTCGGGGCGCCGGGGTCACCGTCGGAGACGGCGGAAAAATTTTTTTGTGAATTGTGAAAAAATTGTTGACAGAATAAAACGCATGTGATATAATAAGCATACCGAAGCAGTCGGGGGCAGTCGCCGCCGGCTTTCGGAAAATGCGGAAGCCGAACGGCGGTTTTTATGTCGCCGTAAGCCGGAAAGGGCGGGGCGGCGCGTTCAAAATTTCATAAGTGAGATTGTATAAAGGCAAAGCCGCGGCGACGCGGCGACGCAAAGCTATAGGGGCTTTATCACGAAGCCAGCCAGTTGCACAATGTTCTCGTTTTGTAAACAAAACGGAATATCGGTGCAACTTTTTTTTGCGTTCGTGCGGTTTTTGCGGGCGGCAAATCGACGGGACAGGGAGCCATGGAAAGGAAAAAGGACAAAATCGCGGAGGCGCGGATAAACGAATATCTTGCCGCGGGGATTTCTCCCTTGGAGTGGCGGCTTTATCCCGTGCGCAAGCTTTCTGACGGTTCCCGCCTCGGCTGGTTTTCCCGTCTGTACGTCAATTCGCTGAAGCTGGGCGCCCTCGCCCCCGAAACGTACGAGCCGTGTACCGCCGCCACCCTTCGGGGCGCCAAATTGGCGATGCGCCAGCTGGAGGAGGCGGATAGGCTGTTCGATTCCCTTTCGGCGAAAGGGGAAGCGCTTCCCCTCGTCACGGTGTCGATGCCCCTCAAAATGTTCCTCGGCAAAACTTCCAAACGCGCTTTCGAGGATTTCCTCGGCGGGCTGACCCCGCAGAAGGCCTCGGCGCTCTGCCTCGCCTTCACGCCGGAGCTGCTGTTCATGAAGCGGGAGGAAATCAATCCACGGCTTGCGGACGCGTCAAAGCTGGGCATCAGAACGGCGTTGGCGGGCTACGGCGAGGAATATTGTCCGCCGCTGCGGCTGAAAGGCCTCCGATTCGATTACGTCATCTATGCGCCGGAGTTTTCCCGCGCGGCGGCGAGAGGGGAAGCGGACGCGGCGGCGCTGGCGGAAATGGCGGGCGCGCTCGGCTATGCCCGAATCGCCCGCACGGACGACCCCGATAAATATTTCGGGGACGCCGGCCTCGATCCTTCGGCCATTCCCGCCGATTACGTGACGGGCGGCGCGGGGCTGACCGTCCGGGAGCTTCTCGGGGAGGTGCGCGCATGAGCCGCTTCCGCAACCGACAGCTCGTATCCAGCGCGGAGGACGCGCGCAAGTACAAGAACAAAATGCGGCTTCTCCGCGGCGTGGTGGGGGTGATTCTGGTGCTGCTGCTGGCGGGATATATCGCCGTTTCGCTGTATAACCGATTCGGTTCTCTCACGGTCAGCATCAATCGTTATGCAAGCACGCTTTACAGCCTCACTCTCAGCGAAACGCGGGACTTTAAGGAGCCTTCCGCAACCATCACCGCCGAGGAGGTGCCGGACATCACCAACATTTCCGGCGACGACCTGCCCGCCGATATCGACAGCATCGACGGCCAGCACAACGGCGACAATTATTTTGCCTATACATTCTATCTCATGAACAACGGGGAAAACACCCTGTCGTACGAATACCGTCTGGACCTCACCTCCGTCACCCGCGACGTGGACAGGGCAATCCGAATCCGCCTCTACGTGGACGGGACGCCCACCACCTATGCCCGCACCCGCACGGACGGGACGGGTGCCGAGCCGGGCACGGCGGAGTTCCGCACCCAATCCACCGTCATGCTTGCCACCCGCGAAAATTTCGCCCCGGGCGAGGTCACCAAATTCACGGTGGTCATCTGGATAGAGGGCAACGACCCCGATTGCGTGGACGACCTTATCGGCGGCGAGCTGAAATGCGAAATGCGCTTTTCGGTGATAGAGGATGCGGGAAGCGAATCGGCGCAATCGGCGTGACGGGCAAGACAATCGCACAAAGGCGCCTTGAAAAAGGGTCAAGGGACGATGTCCCTTGCGGGTGCAGGGCGGAGCCCGCGAAAAGCCCCCCATAAAGCAAACCAAAGGTTTGCGCCCTTACCGCTTCGCGGTCAATGCGGGCATACGCCCGCAGACAATCCCTTTACACAAGGGAGCCTCGGAAAACGGCGGCGCTCATAAAGCCCCGCTTGCGTAAAGGTGGGGAAACACCACAGGCAAGCCCCCCCTTGTGTAAAGGGGGGAAGTGAAGGGGGGATTGTGAATCCCTTGGAAACAAGGAGATTTCGGAAAAAGCAAGACAAGACAATCCCTCAGACGGCTTCGCCGCCAGCTCCCTTTACACAAGGGAGCCTCGGAGATGACGGTTCACCAATCCAACGCCCTTTACACAAGGGAGCCTCGGAGATGACGGTGCGCCAATCCAACGCCCTTTGCACAAGGGAGCCTCGGAAAAGCGGAAGCCTTGGAGAGGCGGGAGCCTTAAATGAGGAAATATAAAATAGTCAAAAAAATCCGGCGTGTGCCGGGAAAAGGAGAAAATATTATGAACAAAAACGCACGTAAATTGATCCCTGCGGTTGCGATGCTTCTCGTTTCCGCAACCATGCTTTCCACGGCATCCTTCGCCTGGTTCTCGATGAACAGCCAGGTTGAAGCCACCGGAATGCAAGTACAAGTAAATGCTCCTGGCAGCATTGTAATTTCTGGTGATAATACTAATTGGGACAGTACGTATGAGTTTACGACTCCGGCTGTCACTCTCGGCCACGCTTCCTCTTCTACCGGTGTGGAGTTCTTTGCCATTGACCCCGGTTCCATTGCCGTGGACGGAACGCCTAATGCGGATGCCGTCGTCGAGAAAGTTGCAGCCGCGGAAAATGCAGAAAACCATGAAGATACGTATTCCAATATTTATGGGGTAGTTGGTGCGGCTGCTTACGCCGAATATTCGTTCTGGCTTGCTACGACATCTGCCAGTGATATGAACGTGACTTTGGATTCTACTGCTACGATGTTCTCCGCGGAGGGTGAATCCATCGCATCGACGGACGCCCTTGCTCCGGCACTTCGTTTTGCTGTTTTGACGGGAGATCCTACGCCTGCGGTTGATTCAAATCAAGACGAAGGCACGGGAAATGTTTGGTTTGGCGCTACTAACCAGCCCTATTCGGCAGAGGAGAGACCGTATATAACTGCGGGCCCGGTAGCAGAGGGTCAAGGTCAGGCGACCAATGCAACAGATACAGAGCAATTTGTTGTCGGAGAAACGTTGTTAAAATTAACGGCTTCAGATAATGAAGGAGCTGCTGTGGGCACCGCCGTGAAAGTTACCATTCGCATTTGGCTGGAAGGTACCGATGCGGCTGCTATCAACGCAAACATTTTGGCGTTGAAGACATTTGACCTGAAAATTACCTTTACGCAAGCTAATGCATAAACGGATTTTTTAAGTCAAAACAAAAAAGCAAATCAATTTACGGGAGAGGCAGACGGCAGGGGGAGCCCTTCCTTCTGCCTCTCCGCCTCTGTACGATTTCCGAAAAAAATAAGGGAATTATTTCCGATTTGGTAAATTTATACAAAAAAATTTGGGACAATTCCGTTCGGATGTGGTATAATGTTAATATTCCGAACGTCCGCCCTTTTTCCCGACGCGGAAAAGGAGTTTTCGGAAAATCTTCAACGGAGCCCATGTATCGATGAAAAAAGCACTTAAAATTACGGGGAACGTCATTCTGTGGCTGTTTATCGTCTTTTGCGCGATAACGATGATTCTCTCCCTTTCTTCCGCCGCTTCCGGCGAGGGCGTGCCTTCCATTTTCGGCAGAAGCCTCATTTCCATTCAGTCGGATTCGATGAAGCCCACCTTCAAGGAGGGAGATTTGCTCATCGTCCGTTCGCTGGAGGGGAGCACGGAGCGCATGTACTTAAAGGAGGGGGACGTCATCACCTTCCGCGCGGATCTCGACGGGGACGGCACGGCGGAGCTTAATTCCCACCGCATCGTGGCGGTCAACAATCAGGGACACGAGGATACCGACGTCGTTTCCTATGTCACCAAGGGCGACAACAACGAAACCAATCCGGTAAACGACGCAAACGCCGTTTTATACAGCGACGTCGTGGGGGTGTGGACGGGGACAAAGCTCTCCGGCCTCGGTTCCGTGCTGGATTTTCTGCAATCGTCCACGGGATTTCTGCTCATCATCGTTTTGCCCCTCGCCGCCTTTTTCATCTATGAATTGTATTGCGTGATTTCCGCCATCGTCTCCATGAAACAGAAGAAGGCGGGCATTTCCGCCGCGGACGAGGAGGAAATCAAGCGCAAGGCGGTGGAGGAATATCTCCGCCAGCAGGCAGCCGCGCAGGCGGCGGGAAGCGCCGGGGAGGCTTCGGAAAACGCGGACGCCCCCGAGCGTGCGGAGAGCGCGGACGGGCAGGCGCCCGCCCAAACGCCCTCCGAGTCCGATTCGGACGCGGAATAAACGAAAAGGCCGTGTAATGTAATGGAGCGCTCCGCCTCGGAGCAGGCTCCGGGAGGAATGCTTTGAGCAATTTCATCAATTGGTTTTTTGAATTTATGCACCAGCTATTCGGCGGAATCTGGGCGATGATCAAGGGGTTCTTTCTGGGGCTGTTCCAGACGGTGAACGTCGCGGACTATTGGTCGATATTCCGCAAATACGCGGCGTCGTTCGGCCCGCTGCAATGGATTCTCGCCGTCGTGGTGGTGCTTCTGATGATCGCGGTGTTTGCGGCGATCGTCTATATGATCGTGCTGCTCGTCCGCAAATGGATTCGCTACCGCCGCACGATGGTGGGCAACGAGGATCTCCTTCGCGAGCTGTCCGACCTGCACAGGGACGTGGCCAGGCTCACGGCGGAAAAAGAGCGCATCATGGAGCTGAAAATCGCCAACGGCAGCCTGACCGTGGACGCGATCAACGAAATCGTGGACTCGGTGCGCAAGGACTTCAACGAGGCGGAAGCGCAGGAAAACTCCGTGACCAAAGAGCTTACGGTGATGGAGGACAAGAAGGAGGAGAAAGAGGAGGAAGCGGTTCCCGCCGCGGGAAAGAGGTTTTTCCGCCTCTCCGCCGTGGACGAAAAGTACGTGTTTTACGAACAGCCGGAGTACCGTCACGATTTCGACCTCGCCACCCTCTGCGAAGATTTCCGCAATTTCGCCTGTTATCAGATGCATCTCTTTTACGAGCGCAAGACCATTCGCCTGATGTTCGCGGGGCTTGCCTCCACCAAGATGATTCTTTTGCAGGGTATCTCGGGTACGGGTAAAACTTCGCTGCCCTACGCCATGGGCAAGTATTTCCGCTGCGACGCGACCATCGCTTCCGTCCAGCCTTCCTGGCGGGACAGAACGGAGCTGTTCGGGTACTTCAACGAATTTACCAAGCGGTTCAACGAGACGGACGTGCTCAAACGCATTTACGAGGCTTCCTACAACGACGACATCAATATCATCGTCCTGGACGAAATGAACATCGCCCGCGTGGAATACTATTTTGCCGAAATGCTGTCCGTTCTGGAAATGCCCAATCCCAAGGAATGGAGCGTTTCGCTCGTGCCCGCGGCGTGGCCGGACGACCCCAGGCATCTGGAGGACGGCAAGCTGATGATTCCCCAAAACGTGTGGTACGTCGGCACCGCCAACAACGACGACTCGACTTTCTCCGTCTCGGATAAGGTGTACGACCGCGCGTTTACCATCAATCTGGATTCCAAGGGTGTGCCCTTCGAGGCGCCGCCCACGCAGTCGTCGCGGATCAGCTATTCCTACGTCGACGAGCTGTATCAGATCGCCGTGCGCGAACATCCCGTTTCCCAGGAGATTTTGGACAAAATCGCCCAGCTGGACGATTATGTGATTTCCCATTTCCGCGTGGCGTTCGGCAACCGTATCATGAAACAGCTGGATATTTTTGTGCCCGTGTACGTCGCCTGCGGCGGCACGGAGGTCGAAGGGGTGGATTATATGCTTTCCACCAAAGTCGTGCGCAAGTTCGAGGGGCTGAATCTGTCCCTCATCCGCGACGAAATCGACCCGCTCATCGAGTACCTCGACAGGCTGTTCGGGAAAGGCGCCATGGCCGAGTGCATTTCCTATCTCAAGCGCATCAAGAAAATGTACTGATACCGCGCGCCTGCGCCGGGCCGCTTTATGCGGCTTAATGTAATGCGGTTTTGCGCGGGCCGTAACGGACGGAACAAAGGGAACGGAAAAAGGAACAGGAGGAACAGGAGGGCGTTATGCCGAATTCGGTCGAATGCAAAAATACTTCCGACGGGCTGTACGGATACATCGCGGGCCTGCTCGAGGACCAGCCCTTTTTCAGGGACCTCGTCGGCTGGCTGAAAGCCGGAAATATCGAAATTTCCATGTTCCGCAGGCTGGTGAACAAAAAAATCGAGGAGGAGTGGATAGACGCCATCGAGGCGTGCATCATTCCGCTCGACAACGTCATCCGCCGCCCGTCGCGGTATATCGAGGAGCTCGATGAGGTGAAGCCTATCGAGCTCTCTCGCAATATCACCAGCCGTTCCATTCAGCACCTCGCCCAGCACACCGATTATATCAGCGAGGTGAAGGGGGACGAGGTCACGCCCTCCAAGATCCTCAACGTCTATCGCGAGGAAACGATGCTCACCTATGAGAATCGTTTCGTCAATACCCTCATCCGTCAGCTTTACCTGTTCGTCGGCAAACGCTACAAGGAAATGATCAAAGAGGGCGCCGAAAACAGCACCTCCTTCGACATCTCCGCCGATTTCAAGGACGGCAATCTCACCAGCAATATCCGCTTCGGCATGACCGTCTCCGAGTCCGCCGAGGGCGCCGCCGAAAACGATCCCCTGCTCAGGCGGGTCATGCGGCTGAATTCCGTCGTGACGATGTATTACAATTCCCCCTTCGCCAAGGAAATGGCGGGCGCTTACGTACGGCCGCCCATCATGCGCACCAACGCGCTGATGAAAAACCGCAATCTCCGGCAGTGCCTCGAGCTGTGGCAGTTCATCGAAAGCTATGAGAAGGTGGGCTATACCATTTCCGTCGAACAGCGCGCGGAAAAGCCCGACCGCGCCCTCATCGAACGCATGTATGCCGATCTCGCGCTGCAATACACCGTCTTTCGCAAGGAAATCGCCAAGGCGGCGGATACGCTCGCCGAGGACCCCGGCGCGCCTTTTCAGCCGCTGTTCGTGGAAGAGATTCAGCCCGTCGAACAGAAAAAATTCAACCTCGCCGACTGCGTGTACCGCAAGGTCACGCCCGTGTCCTACGTCAATCCGCCCCGCAAACTCTCCCGCGACGAGCTGAAAATCCGCGCCGCCGTGGATGAGGCGCTCGGGGTGGACGCCGCAATCCGCAAACGGGACAGAATCGAGGAGACCCGCCGCCGCGTGGCCGAAGAGGCCCGCAGAAGGGGCGCGGAAAAAGCGCGCGAGGAGGCCCGCAGAAGGGCGGAGGAGGACGCCCGCGCCGTCGCGGAATATTACGCCTCCCTCGGCTATCGCGTGCGCATGAAGTCGAGGGCCGCCGAGGGCGGAGAGGTCGTGGTGGAACCCGCCGCAGAACGGGCGCTTTCCGCCGCGGAGGCGGTCGCCGAAAGGGTGAGCGCGCTCGGCAATGCCGCGGCGGAGGGAACGGAAAACGCAGAGGCCGCGGAGATTGCCTCCCTTTCCGCTCTGTCCGAATCGGGCTTGGCTCTGAGCGACGAGGAGATCGCCGCCCGCAACGCCGCAGGGGATATGCCACTCCTTTCGGAAGTGCTCGGTCCTTCCTGGCTCAGGCTGGAATCGGAACGGGGCGGCGGGCGCGGAAAAGTGGCGCTCGGTCGGCCGGTGTCGGCGGGGAAGGGCTTTGTCATCGCACACATGGTGCCCGCATTCGGGGAAAATGCGCCCCGAACGGCCGAAAATACAGAGACGGCGGAAGCGGAGAAAACGACGGAAGCCGTCGGGACGGTCGGGTCCGTCGGGGCCGTCGGAAACGGGGCGGTCGGGGCCGTCGAGGAAATCAAAGAAGCCGAAGATGCGGGAGAAATCGCCGCTTTCGAGCCGGTTGAGCCGGTTGAGCCGGTCGAAGAAGTTGAATCGGTCGAAGCGATTGAAGAAGTTCCGGAAGTTGAAGAAGTTCCGTCGGTCGAGCCGATTGAAGAAGCGGAAGAAGCCGCCGCGCCCGAAGAAGTCGAAGAAATTATGCCCGAAACGGTCGAAAACGTCGAGGAAATGCCCGAAACGCCCGAAGAAATTATGCCCGAGGCGGTCGGAGAGGAAGAATTCGACGATACCGGCGCGGACATTTTTGAGGAGACGGAGGACGTCGTGTTGTCCGAGCTTTTCCCCATGGAAGAAACAGCCGAGCCGGAAGAAG